>CAYPJA010000001.1:0-133106 GCA_964411005.1 uncultured Prevotella sp.
GTAGACCGCTCTGAGGAGACACGTTTCGAAAACGTTCCCAACGACATTTATCCGAAGGTAGATGACGGCGCGCGGGACATTGCAGACAGTTTGGATGCCGAGATTAAGGCCAAGCAGCAGTTGGGCAAATACTGTGTCATCGGTCTTGGTACCGGACAGAGCCTTACGCCCGTCTACGACGAGCTTATCCGTCGCCATAACGAGGAGAAACTGAGTTTCAAGAATGTGGTAGTCTTCAATGCCTACGAGTATTTTCCGCTTAAGCCGGATAGCAAGATAAGCAGCCTCGCGCAGCTCAAAGAGCGCTTCCTTGACAAGGTGGACATTCCTGAGCAGAATGTCTACAGTCTCGACGGCAGCGTGTCGCAGGAGCAGGTACAGCAGCAGTGCCGACTCTATGAGGAGCGCATTGATACCTTTGGTGGACTCGACATCATCTTGTTGGGTATCGGCCGTATTGGCAACATTGCCACTAACGAGCCTGGTTCTGGTTTGACAAGCCGGAGCCGGCTTATCCTCATTGATGCCACTTCGCGTCAGGAGATGACGATGAGCTTCGGTGGCCAGGAGCCTGTACCGCCGTGTTCCATCACACTTGGTATCTCCAATATTCTCGCTGCCCGCAAGATTTTCCTTACGGCGTGGGGTGAGGAGAAGGCCGACGTCATACATACCACTGTTGAGGGTAACATTACAGAGTCTGTTCCTGCCAGCTATTTGCAGACACACAACGACGCACATGTCGTCGTAGATCTCGCTGCCGCCGGCAAACTGACACGTATCATCCATCCGTGGCTTGTCACCAGTTGTAAGTGGACCGACAAACTGACGCGTGCCGCTCTGGTTTGGCTCTGTGGCATCACCAAGAAGCCGATACTTAAGCTCACCAACAAGGACTACAATGAAAACGGTCTGTCAGAGTTGTTGGCTCTCTACGGATCTGCTTACGATTGCAATATCAAGATTTTCAACGATCTGCAGCACACGATCACAGGTTGGCCTGGCGGCAAGCCCAATGCCGACGACACCTATCGTCCTGAGCGTGCCAATCCGTTCCCGAAACGTGTCATCGTCTTCTCGCCCCATCCCGATGACGATGTTATCTCTATGGGTGGTACCATTCAGCGGCTCGTCAAGCAAGGGCATGATTTGCATGTCGCCTATGAGACTTCGGGTAACATCGCCGTTAACGATGAGGAGGTGACACGCTTCATGCATTTTGTCAATGGTTTCAACCAGATATTCATGGATAACAAGGACGAGACCATCAAGTGCATGTATGCCGATATCAAGAAGTTCCTGGCAGGTAAGAAGGATGGCGAGATGGATACGTTCGAAGTGCGCACCATCAAGGGCTTGATTCGCCGTGGTGAAGCCCGCACGGCCTGCACTTACAACAAGATTCCGCTCGATCATGTCCACTTCCTCGACTTGCCGTTCTATGAGAGCGGAAAGATCGAGAAGTTGCCGATGACCGAGAAAGATGTCGAGATCGTGCGCAATCTGCTCAAGAAGGTACAGCCTCATGAGATATTTGTGGCTGGCGACTTGGCTGATCCTCACGGCACGCATCGCAAGTGTACTGACGCTGTGCTGGCGGCTATCGACTTGGAGAAGAAGGCTGGTGCCGAGTGGCTTAAGGACTGCCGCATTTGGATGTATCGTGGCGCTTGGGCTGAGTGGGAAGTTGAGAACATCGAGATGTGTGTTCCGATGTCTCCGGAGGAGCTGCGTGCCAAACGTAATGCCATCCTCAAGCACAGCTCGCAGATGGAATCGGCTCCGTTCCTGGGCAACGACGAGCGTCTGTTCTGGCAGCGTGCCGAAGACCGCAACCGTGGCACGGCTAAGCTCTATGACGACCTTGGCCTGGCCAGCTATGAGGCCATGGAGGCTTTTGTCGAGTATAAGCCCCTGTAAGACTAGTCCGGATAAAATCCTAATCGAATCTTCCTACGCGGAAAATGTAGATTAGGTTGTAGTCAAACAATAGGAACCGCTCTTTGCGCAATGCCGAAGAGCGGTTCTTTTTTACCTCTTTCTCTTGGTCTTTTCTTTGTTTTGCATTACCTTTGCACTTAAATCATCAAAACAAAAGACTGAAATGAAACCATCCTTCGTTATTCCTTTCTTCCTGTTGACTCCCTTGATGGGCCTGGCAGAAAACAAGACTGTGAACTCGCCCGACGGAAAAGTCGTGGTCACCGTGACCAACGACGACGGTCGTGCCGCCTACAGTGTCAGTTATGACGGGAAACCTTTCGTGTTGCCATCACAGCTTGGACTCGTAACCAGTTATGGTGACTTTACGCAAAACCTTACGTTGACGGATGCCAATGAGGCTGCTTTCGAGGCCGACTATGATCTCAGCCGTTCCAAGACATCCCACGTCACCTTTCATGCCCGGCAGCTGGAGACTCGTTTCACCAATGCCGATGGCAACGAGATGCGCATTCGCTTCGTCGTTGGCAATAATGACGTGGCCTTCAAGTACATCCTCGTGCGTCCGGCCAAGGGAAATCCGAAGAATGCGATAATCTACAGCGAAGCCACGTCGTTTCGCTTGCCCGACGCTGCTACAACGTTTCTTACTCCGCAGATACAGCCTATGACGGGTTGGGAGGGCACTAAGCCCAGCTACGAAGAAGAGTATGTCGCCGATGCCCCGTTGTCGCAGAAGAGCCAGTATGGTGTGGGCTATACTTTCCCGTGCCTCTTCCGTAATGCCACCGACGGATGGTTGCTCATCTCGGAGACAGGTGTCACCAGTCACTATTGCGGCTCGCGCCTGTCCGACTGGGAATCAAGTAAAGGCTATCAGATTGCTTATCCGCAGAAAGGGGAGAACAACGGACTGGGCTCCGAATATCCAGCCATTAATTTGCTCAATCCTCGATTGAAGGAAGCGGGATTGCCCGGAGAGACTCCCTGGCGCACTATCACTCTCGGTGCTACGCTTCGTCCGATTGTTGAAACCACCATCCAATATGATGTAGTCAGTCCGCTCTATGAACCCAAACACGACTACAAGCCAGGCCGCTATACATGGAGCTGGCTCATCTGGCAGGATAACTCGGTCAATTATGACGACCAGGTGCGCTTCATTGATTTGGCCGCCAAGATGGGTTATGAATATTGTCTTGTCGACGGACTTTGGGATGCGCAGATTGGCTATGAAGGTATTGAGCGTCTTGCCGACTATGCCCGGCAGCGGGGGGTGAGCCTCATGCTTTGGTATAACAGTAACGGCTACGAGAACAATGCGCCGCAGGGGCCGCGCGGCGTCATGGACAACGCCATCTGTCGTAAGCGTGATATGGCCTGGATGCAACGGCTTGGCATCAAGGGCATTAAGGTCGACTTCTTCGGTGGTGACAAGCAGGAGACGATGCGTCTCTATGAGGACATACTCTCCGATGCCAACGACTATGGTCTTGCCGTTATTTTCCATGGGTGCACGTTGCCGCGAGGATGGGAGCGCATGTATCCCAACTACATCGCATCTGAGGCATGTTTGGCCAGCGAGAACGTCTTTTTCACCGACCATCATGCGCAGCGCGAGGGCTTCGAGATGGCCATGCATCCTTTCTGCCGCAATGCCGTGGGCAGCTTCGATTGGGGTGGCGTCATCATGAATCGTTATCTCAGCAAGGACAATAAGAGCCGCCATCGTCGTTACACCTCCGATGTCTTCGAGATGGCTACTGCTATCACCAATCAGAGTAGCATCAATTGTGTCGCGCTGACGCCCAATGTCGTCGACAGCCTGCCAGAGTTGGAAAGAAGTTTCCTCAAGTCTATTCCGACAGACTGGACAGAGACCCGTTTCGTCGATGGTTATCCCGGACGCTATGCCGTCATAGCGCGCAAGTCCATGGGGCGGTGGTATGTGGGTGGCATCAATGGCACCGACCGTCCTCTCAAGCTCACGCTCGACTTGCCCATGTTGGCCGGTCAGACCGTTGATTGTCTTCTCGACCAGCCAAAGCGAAAACAGCAGCTTTGGTCTGACAGCAAGGCTGTGAAGGTAAAGGTTGACAAGCAAGGCCGCGCCAATGTCGTGCTGCAACCCATGGGCGGCATCATTCTGATGCAGCAAGAAGTGGCGGGCGACTGAATCCGGATGACATTAGAAAAGTTTTCACAAGACTCAACGGCAGAGGCGATTGCGTATCTCTGCCGTTGTTTTTTTAGTCTCGAAATCGTCATCAATATCTTTGGGAAGACGGGAGATGGCTTCTTGCGTTGCGAGAGGCCGTCTCTTGCAACCTAAGTAATGGTTTTTTGCAAAATGATATTACCATGCCAATCTGCTCCACGAATATGTTTGTCAAGGTGGAGTGATTTTCTGAAAATTTTTATGCATATAACCTTTTTTGCTGAATATCAGTTGGTTTTTTGCGCCATAATGATTATTTTTGCAGAGAGTTTTGATACAATTATAGAGAATAAAGAACGAAAAATGAAAAAGGCAATGATTATGATGGCCGGCATGACAATGATGCTGGCCAGTTGTGGTGGCCTGGGCGCAGGCATTGGTACAACAGGAGCAGGCACGGGGACAAGTGCAGGCACTAACACAAGCACAAATAGTTCTTCGGTTGGAAGCATACTGGGCAGCATTCTCGGTTCGGCCACCAGCGGCGAGACCATCGGCAATGTGCTGAGTTCTGTCATTGGGTTGGACAAGCTTACGAACAAGAGTCTTGTCGGAACTTGGAAATATGACGGCCCCGGTTGCGCCTTCACATCAGAAAACGCTTTGGCCAAAGCTGGCGGTGAGGTTGTCGCTACGCAGGTGGAGCAGAAACTGAAGACGGAATATGATAAGCTCGGCTTCACTAAAAACAACACTTATATCACTTTCAATGAGGACAAGACTTTCTCGGCTCAGGTGGATGGCAAGGCCTTAAGCGGCAAGTGGACGTTCGATGAGAGCACGCAGGCACTGAAACTCTCGGGGCTTATCCTCAATCTTAATGGTTACGCCACGCGCAACGGCTCAGGCATCAGCATCCTTTTCGAGTCGAAGAAGGTGTTGACGCTGTTGCAGACGGTGGCCGCGCTTAGCGGCAACAGCACGCTCTCAACGATAGGTGACATCAGTAAAAACTATGATGGCGTGCGCGTAGGCTTCGACTTTGCGAAGTAGGCATGGCACCGACGGATCATATTTTCATTCCAGATGACTCGCAGCGCAAGGTGATAGATGCTCATGGAGGCTATCACCTTGTGCTCGCTCCGCCGGGATGTGGCAAGACGCAGATCTTGACAGAACGCATCGTACGGGCTCATGCGCAAGGCATGCCATACGGAAACATGCTCTGTCTGACTTTCACAAACCGTGCCGCAAGAGGCATGCATGACCGCATAGTGTCCGACATCGGTGAGGAAGATGTCAGGCAAATCTTTGTGGGCAACATTCATCGCTTTTGCAGTAAGCTCCTTTTCGAACAGAACGTTGTCTCTTCAGAATCGTCCATCATTGATGATGACGATGCCGTAAGCATTGTCGCGCGTTATGCCGACGACGACGAACTCGCTGTGGCGGCAGACGGCCGGCGACGTTATGACTACAACCGGGTCATCCAGTTGTCACATTATCTCCGGCAGGTGCTGCGGCATACGCCCAAAGAGTTGCGTCTTCATCCTGAGAGTCTGGATGCCAATGATATAGCTGCTTTGCGCGTCATTTGCGAAAAGCAGCGAATGGATTTCAATCAGCAGGCACTGGAAGACATTTATGTGCATACCGACTTCTACCAGCAGGCTCTCAATGGCGATGCCTATAATATACCTTTACGCGGTTTGCTGGTGCAGACGTTGCAGCGGTTTCAGTTGGCCCGCGACTATGAACGATACAAGCAGGAGAATCTGCTCATTGACTTTGAGGATTTGCTCATTCTCACTTATGACTTTCTGACAACACATCCGAAAGGTGAATATCCTCATTATCAATGGATTCAGATAGATGAGGTGCAAGACTTGAATCCTTTGCAACTGAAGATCATAGACTTGATAACTTCGGCAGATTTGCCTACGGTGATGTATTTGGGCGACGAGCAGCAAGCCATTTTCTCGTTTATGGGCGCACGGCTTGGCACGCTTGATGCGCTGAAAGACCGCTGCAAGGGGCATATTCATCATCTTGGAGAAAACCATCGTTCTCCCAAATATCTGCTGGATGTTTTCAATGAGTATGCAGCGAGCGTATTACATATTGATCCAGTCCTATTGCCTGTTGCTGTCAACGACCGGCAACAGGAGGACGGGGATTTGCTGATACGCCACAGCGCAACACTCGAGACCGAGTATGCCGACGTGGCCCGCACCGTGGAGTGGCTCAACAGGCAGAACGCCACTGCATCGACAGCGGTCATAGTAAATTCCAACCGTGATGCCGATGAGGTGAGTCAAGCCTTGGATGAGTTGCGTATAAGCCATTTCAAGGTCTCGGGCGCCGACCTGTTCGCTTCACCGGAGATGAAGCTTCTTTTTGCCCATCTCAATGTACTTGTCAATGAGCACTGTTTCATATCGTGGGCACGGTTGCTATGTGGGCTTCATGTCTTCGAGACCAGCGGTGCCGGTCGTAATTTTGTACAGGCCATGAGGCGTTGTGCCATGCTGCCGAGCGACCTGTTGCTCTATGATGGCGATACGTATGTGCACGACTTCGCGCGTTGTTGGGAGGAGAGAGAGCTGGTCATCTTCGACACCGAGACAACAGGGCTGAATGTCTTTGAGGACGACATCGTGCAGATAGCCGCGGTCAAAGTGCGCAAAGGGGAGGTCGTGGCAGGTTCAGAGTTGTCTCTTTTCATGGAGACAGACCGACCCATTCCGGAGATGTTGGGCGACATCGTCAACCCGATTATCGAGGAACGTAAGCGTCATCCGTTGCTTTCCCATGCGGAAGGGCTGCGCCGTTTCCTTGACTATGCAGGCAATGGCATTCTGCTTGGACACAATGCCGACTACGATTACCATATCTTGGATAACAACTTGCGGCGCTATTTGCCGTCGGAGAATTTGCATGAGAGGCTTCCTAAATATTTCGACTCACTCAAGCTGATTCGCATGCTTCGGCCCGATCTGCTATCGTTCAAGTTGAAAGACCTGCTTTCCTGTCTGCATTTGGAAGGCGAGAACGCCCATTTGGCCGATGCTGACGTGGATGCCACGAGGTCGCTTGCCGGCTATTGCTATCAGACGGCCCTCGAAAAGATACCTTTGCAGGAGGCTTTCATGCAGCGGCGTCGGGTCATAGACCGCGGACAGGCTTTCTGCAGACTTTATCGTGACATGTTTTTGCAGGCACGTGAAAAACTGTGGCAACGCGCGTCTGACACTGATGGTGAGCCGATATTGGTAAGGGAGATGAACAGAGTCTATAAACAACTCTTTAGCGAAGGAATCATTCGCAGGTTGCGGGGCATCGATTATGTCTCACGCTATTTGGCCTGCGATTTGATTCATGCGGAGGAAGAGCCGTCGCTTGTCGAACAACTGTCACACCATATCATCGAGATGAGTACGCTGAAAGAAGCCGATTTGTGTAGTAGTTCCAGCATGACCGAACGAGTGTTTGTCACGACGGTGCATAAGGCCAAGGGGCTGGAATTTGACAACGTGATAGTCTTTGATGCCGTTGATGGCCGCTATCCAAACTACTACGGTCAGGATGACTCCGCGCAGGTGGCCGAGGATGCCCGCAAATTCTATGTGGCCATGAGTCGTGCACGGAAAAGGCTGATAGTATGGCAGAGTGATGCGAGACTAAGCAGCAGAGGCGACCTGCAGCCCAAACAATTGACGCGCTTCATGCAGCCGATATTGCGATTCTTCGAAGAGAGATAGACTGATCGCAAGAATGCAAAAATGGCCGTTCGCATATTTAGTATAGCGAACGGCCATTTGCGTTAGTTAGTATGGATGCATCTTTGTTTGCGTCAATGGATTTTTTTGTCCTTCACCCTTGTGGCAATGATAAAATAGGCGATGAGCAGACAGTAGGCAGCCAGCGAGAGCAGCTCGCTCAGATGATTGTCCCACCAGGCACTGTAGTCGAAATCGATGCCACCGAATTTGAGCAGGGCACTGACTACGCCCATGAGTGCGCCTCCTGCAATGAATCCACTGGCAAGCAGCGTTCCTTTTTCCCCACGTGCCTTGTTGATGGCTTGGTCCTTAGACCGTGTGGTCACATACCATTGAACGGCACCACCAACGAGCAGGGGCACGTTGAGTTGGATGGGGATGAACATGCCGAGAGCGAATGCCAATGCCGGAATCTTGCAGCGGTCGAGGACGAGGGCCAGAGCGGCACCTATGCCATAGAGCAACCAAGGGGCTCCCTGGCCGTTCATGAGTGGTGCTATGACGGCAGCCATGGCGTGGGCTTGCGGTGCAGCCAGAGCATCGGTTTTGAATCCATAAGTCTTGTCAAGCAGAATCATAACTCCGGCCACCGTGGCGGCCGACACAACGGTGCCGAGAAACTTCCATGATTCCTGTTTCTTCGGCGTGGTACCGAGCCAGTATCCGATTTTCAGGTCGGTGATGAAGCTTCCGGCCATGGAGAGGGCTGTGCAGACAACGGCACCCATGAGCAGGGCAGCGAGCATGCCGGCTTCTCCCTTGAGGCCTACGGCCACCATGACGACGGAGGCAAGGATGAGTGTCATCAGCGTCATGCCGGAAACAGGGTTCGATCCTACGATGGCAATGGCATTGGCTGCAACAGTCGTAAATAGGAAGGCGATGACAGCCACAAGAAGGATGGCCACGACGGCATGAAGCAAGTTGAAGTCCATCACGCCGGTATAGAAGAATACAAATGTGATGAGCAGTGTGGCAATAGAGCCGAAAACGATAATCTTGAATGAGATGTCGCGCTGTGTGCGGATGATTTCTTTCTCTGTACCGCCTTTTCCTTTCATCTCACGTGCGGCCAGACCTACGGCACTCTTGATGATGCCCCAGCTCTTGACGATGCCGATGATGCCGGCCATGGCGATGCCGCCGATGCCGATGGAACGGGCATAAGAGGTGAAAATCTGTTCCGGGCTCATGGCTCCGACAGCGGTTGTGATGGAAGGATCCCATTGGTTGAGAACGGTGTTGGGAAAAAGCAAAGCCATGGCGGGCACGATAAGCCACCACACGCAGAGTGATCCAAGCGTGATGATGAAGGCATATTTTAGTCCGACGATATAGCCGAGTCCGAATACGGCGGCACCTGTGTTGACTTTGAAGACGAGTTTTGCGTGGTCGGCTAAATGCTGCCCGAAGCCAACGACACGTGAGGTGAAGTTTTCGTTCCATAGGCCGAAGGTGGCAACGATGAAATCGTAGAGACCTCCGACGAGGCCTGCCATCAGCAGTGGCTTGGCCTGCTCGCCTCCCTTGGCGCCGCTGACGAGCACCTGTGTGGTGGCCGTGGCCTCAGGGAAGGGATATTTGCCATGCATGTCCTTGACAAAATACTTGCGGAACGGTATCAGAAACAGGATGCCGAGCACGCCGCCGAGGGCCGAGGCGAGGAAGATCTTGAAGAAACTGGCCTGCAAGTCGAGCATGTAGATGGCTGGCAGAACGAAGATGGCTCCCGCCACAACGGCTCCTGAGCAGGCTCCGATGCTCTGGATGATGACATTCTCGCCCAGGGCATTGCGTCGATGGGTAGCTGAGGAAACGCCGATGGCGATGATGGCAATGGGGATGGCTGCTTCGAAAACCTGTCCGACCTTGAGGCCTAAGTAAGCGGCGGCGGCCGAGAACAGCACAACCATGACCAGTCCCCACGTCACAGACCAGGCTGTGACTTCTGGATAGATTTTGTTAGGGTTCATCACGGGCGTGTATTCCTCGCCGTCTTTTAGCTCCCTGAAGGCGTTCTCCGGAAGCTGAATAGTGTCTTTTTCTTTTTCTTCCATAATAATCGTATGATTGTTTGCAGCGCAAAATTAATATATTTTGACTGTAACGCAAAACAAATTAAGCAAAAAAGGATTTCTACGCGAAAGAGAATGCAATATATAAGGAAAACGGACGTTTTAATAATAATTATGGTAAAGACCAAGCGAGACGATAGCTATTCTCATATTCTTAAGTACACTGGCCTCTTTGGCGGTGTGCAGGGATTGGGCATTATTGTCGGCTTGGTGCGCAACAAGCTTGTGGCCATGATTTTGGGCCCTGATGGCATGGGGCTAATATCTTTGTTCAATTCGACCATTAAGCTCGTTTCCGATTCTACTAATTTTGGAATAGGGATGAGTGCTGTAAAGAACATTTCCGCCGAGTATGATAGTGGTGACTGTCATCGCATCCGCCATAGCATCAAATTGATTCGTTCATGGAGTTTGCTGGCTGCTATTCTTGGCATGTTCGTCTGCATTGTGCTGAGTCCGTTACTGAATAAATGGACCTTCACATGGGGGGATCATACTTTGCATTTTGTGTTGCTGTCTCCTGTCGTTGGCTTGATGGCTATCACGGCTGGAGAAATGGCAATCTTGAAAGGTACGAGACAGCTAAGACATCTGGCTTCCATCTCTATATATAATGTCGTAGGTGTTTTGGTTACCAGTGTTCCCATCTATTATTCCTTTGGTGAGGCGGGTATTGTGCCCTCGCTGGTCATCGGGGCCTTGATACAGATGCTGTTGACAATAGGTTATTCTTATAGAATGTTTAAGCCCCAGTTGTCATTCTCTAAACCTCTTTTAGGAGAAGGTATGGGGATGGTTCGCCTGGGGGTCGCCTTTGTCGTTGCAGGCATCTTGGGCAGTGGTGCCGAGTTTTTAATTCGCTCCTTTCTCAATACAAATGGTTCATTGGAGATTGTTGGCCTTTATAATGCCGGCTATATGATGACTATTACTTATGCCGGCATGGTTTTTTCGGCAATGGAGACCGACTATTTTCCGCGTCTGTCATCAATTCGTGGAACGGGGAAAGAGATGAATCGGGTGGTCAATAATCAAATAGAAGTTTCTCTCCTGATGGTATCTCCTTTGCTTGTCGCCTTCATGATTTCACAGCCTATCCTGTTGCCTTTGCTTTATACAGGTAAGTTTCTTCCGGCCATGGGAATGATTCAGATTACCATTCTTTCCATGTACTTGCGTGCGGTCAAGCTTCCTATTGCTTATATACCGTTGGCCAGAGGTGACTCACGTTCCTATTTGTTGATGGAAGGCATCTACGATGTGGCGCTTGTGCTCGTGCTGATGGCATGTTTCAGAGAATGGGGACTGACGGGTGCTGGCATAGCCATTACGGCGGCGGCGGTTTTCGACTTCGTGATGCTGTGCTTGTATATGCGTTGGAAGTATGGCTATTGCTTGTCGCGTCGGGCTGTTCGCTATTGCATGATGCAGCTTCCGCTGGGGATACTCGCATTCTTGGTAACGTTTGTCCATCAGCCTTTTCTTTATTGGCTCATGGGCACGCTCTTGTTTGTTGTAAGTCTGATGATTTCTATCAATGTGTTTAAGAGCAAAACTCATTTGATGGAAACATTGAGAAACAAATTTTCTCACAGATGAAGGTGACTGTACTTGTGGCTGTTTACAATGCGCATGCCTTTCTTCGTGAGAGCCTTGAATCCTTGCGCCGCCAGACCCTTCAAGACTGGGAAGCCATTTGTGTGGACGACGGGTCTACAGACGACTCGTTGCATGTTCTAAATGATTTTTCTGCACGTGACTCGCGCTTTAGAGTCATTCATTTGGAGGACAACCAAGGACAGGCTCATGCGCGCAACGTGGGGCTACTTCGTGCCCGTGGCGATTATGTTGTCTTTTTGGACAGCGACGATGTTTTGTCAACTGATGCTTTGGAAGAGATGGTTCGTGTTTTTGATACGGACGAGCATGCGGACAGTGTTTTGTTTCGGTTGGCCTATTTCTACCATCAAGTTTCAGACGGAAGCCCGTACCCGATGTCCGATTTCGATTCCATGACGGGTGAAGAGGCTTTTGAAGCCAGCCTGACATGGAAAATCCATGGGATATATGGTGTTCGCCGCTCCATACATGAATGTTATCCTTACGATGAGACATGCCATGCCTTCAGCGATGACAATACCACACGGCTTCATTATCTGATGTCGCGCAAAGTCAGAACATGCAAAGGCATTTATTATTATCGTCAGCATGCATCTTCAGTCACACATGCGGTCGACGTTCGGCGTTTTGACTATCTTGATGCTAATGCCAGCATGAAGAGACAAATGATTGGACTTCACGTCAGCAACCGCTTGGTGGATATCTATGAAAATGAAAGATGGCTGAATGTGGTCGATTTGTATTGGTTCTTCTTCTCGCATAGGAAAGCTTTGAAGTCGACGGATCGTATATATGGACTTGACAAAATTCGCCAAGCATGGGAGTCGATAGAAGTGGATAGGCTGCGTCCTGCCTTGAGACGAAAGTTTGGATATATCCCCATGAAAGGACATTGGCTCTTGTTTCGGCTGGAGGAGGAGTGTTATTTTCGTTTGCGCAACCTTTTGTGGTGTTTGGGACGTGAGGGAAAACGGCAATCTTGAAAACGGGAAATAATCTTTAGAAATTCGTGGCTTATATTTCGTTTATAATGGCAATATTTCCGTTAAACCGATTTAAAAAACATATTATTCGTTTGTAGGATGAATTTTAATTGTTAACTTTGCCGTGTCATGGCACTCGTCATTGTAGGCATATTGATATTCGCGTTTCTGTTGATAGCGACAGAAAGCTTAACAAATGTAAACAAAGCCGCCGTAGCTATTTTTGCGGGCACTGTAGGCTGGATGTTGTACATTTGTTACGGCTATGATTTCGTGATGAGTCAGTATCCTGTTGAGTTCGCTTCTTTTTTGCATGGTGCAACGGCGACCAGTACGGCAGTAAAGGAGTTTATTGCCGAATATGTTTTTCTGAAGTATGTGGGACGTGCGGCCGAGATTGTTCTGTTTCTGTTGGCGACGATGACTATTGTCGAGATTCTTGGCAATAATGGCTGCTTCGATTTCATTTCCCAACTGCTGAAAACACGTCGTAGCCAGCGTATGCTATGGATTTTGAGTGTCGTAACATTCATGATATCGGCCAATTTGGACAACATCACCACTGCGGTGATGATGCTTGTCATCATGCGCAAGATTATTCCGAACCGTAGGCATCGTCTGCTTTACGGCTCTGTCATCGTGTTGGCGGCCAATTGTGGCGGCTCTCTCACTGTTATTGGAGATCCTAATGGCTTGGTATTGTGGAATAAAGGCTCGGTCACTGCTACGGCCTTTTCAGTGTCGATGCTTGTGCCTTGTCTCATAGCATGGCTCGTGCCCACATGGTGGATAGGAAGGAGTTTGCCGGAACATGTGGATACGGAATGGATAACGATGCCTTATCGTGGCGATGACACGCGGCTGAATGTATGGCAACGGCTGCTGATGCTTTTTGTGGGCATTGGAGGGCTGTGGTTCATTCCTACATTTCACAATATCACCAAGCTCAGTCCTTTTTTAGGAGCCTTGTGCGTACTTGCTGTCCTTTGGATTGTTGATGAGATTGCCAATCGGCGCGTGATGAATGCCGACGTGATGCTCTTGCGTCGTAATCCGCGCATTCTTCAGCATGGTGTCATCCAGTTGATGTTATTTGTAATGGGCATGATGTTGGCAGTAGGCGTGGTGCAGGAGACCGGGGCTGTTTCCTGGTTATGGGAGCAAATATCCATTCGTGTTAGTGACATATGGATATTGGGGGCATTGGCAGGACTTGTGAGTACGGTACTCGATAATTTTGCGACGGCTTTGACTTTCTTCACTCTCAATCCAAGTACCAGTGTCAATGATCCTTATTGGACAATGATCGCATACGCCACGATGGCTGGAGGAAACGTGATGAGCATAGGCTCCATTAGTGGCATGGCCTTGATGCGTGCAGAGAAAATGCGTGCGGGCTGGTATTTTCGCCATGTCGGTTGGATGGCAATGGTGGGAGGTATTATCGGATTTATAGTGTTGTTTGTCCAGCAATACATTATACAAGGATATAAGGGATTTTAATGTAGAAAAAATATTGATATATATTTATGGCAAGGATTAAGACTATTGGAGTATTGACATCGGGTGGCGACGCGCCAGGTATGAACGCGGCTATCCGGGCAGTCACTCGTGCAGGCATTTATAATGGATTTCAAGTAAAGGCCGTCTATCGTGGTTATGACGGGTTGATTAATGATGATATAAAGGAATTTACGACGGAAAATGTTAGTGGCATCATCGGAACCGGTGGAACCATTCTGCGGACAGCCCGCTCTAAGGAGTTTATGACCAAGGAAGGCCGCGACAAAGCCTATGAGAGCATCAAGAAAGAGGGTATTGATGCATTGGTAATCATCGGAGGCAATGGATCGCTGACGGGTGCCATGGAGTTCGGACGCGACTATGATGTGTGCTGTATTGGCTTGCCCGGTACTATCGACAACGATCTTTATGGAACTGATAATACGATTGGCTACGATACGACAATGAATACAATCGTGGAGTGTGTGGATCGTATTCGCGATACGGCTCAGAGCCATGAGCGCATCTTCTTTGTGGAAGTAATGGGACGCGATGCTGGCTTCCTGGCTCAGAATTCAGCCATTGCCAGTGGCGCAGAGGCTGCCATTATTCCAGAGGATTCTACGGATGTGGATCAGCTTGCCCGGTTTATGGAACGTGGAATCCGTAAGTCGAAACGCAGTTGCATTGTTATTGTGTCGGAAAGTCCAAAATGTGGAGCACTTTATTATGCTGACCGTGTGAAGAAGGAATTTCCGGGTTACGACGTGCGTGTGTCTATTCTCGGGCATTTGCAGCGTGGCGGACGTCCTACAGCACGCGACCGAATTCTTGCCAGTCGTACAGGGTGCGGAGCCATTGAGGCTATCATGCAAGGACAACGCAATATCATGGTAGGAGTGCGCAACAATGAGGTTGTTTATGTGCCTTTCTCTGAAGCCATACGTTCTGACAAGCCCTTTGACCGAAAACTTATCAAGGTGCTTGATGAATTGTCAATCTGATAAGTATGCTGCTTGATAAATAAGGCAAGAAATATATAAGTAGAATATATAATTAAACAAAAACGTAAACTTATGTCACAAATTAATGGACGTATCTCTCAGATTATCGGCCCTGTCATCGATGTCTATTTCGACACCAAGGGCGAGGATCCGGAGAAGGTGCTCCCCAAAATTTATGAGGCTCTAAAGGTGAAGCGTCCCGATGGTCGTGATCTCGTTATCGAGGTTCAGCAGCACATCGGTGAAGACACCGTGCGCTGTGTGGCTATGGACAATACCGACGGTTTGCAGCGTGGGCTGGAGGTGTTGCCTACGGGTAGTCCCATCACGATGCCGGCTGGCGAACAGATTAAGGGGCGTATGATGAACGTCATTGGAGAGCCTATTGATGGAATGAAGTCTCTTGATATGAAGGGAGCCTATCCCATTCATCGCGAGGCTCCAAAGTTTGATGAACTCTCTACTCACAAGGAGATGCTTGCCACGGGCATTAAAGTGATTGACCTGTTGGAGCCTTATATGAAAGGTGGAAAGATCGGACTGTTTGGTGGTGCTGGTGTAGGTAAAACGGTACTCATCATGGAACTCATCAACAACATTGCCAAAGGACATGACGGCTACTCGGTGTTTGCGGGAGTGGGTGAGCGCACGCGTGAGGGCAACGACCTCATTCGTGATATGCTTGAGTCGGGGGTTATCCGCTACGGTGAGAAATTCCGCAAAGCCATGGATGAGGGCAAATGGGACCTCAGTCTCGTTGATCCTGAAGAACTGGCTAAAAGTCAGGCCACACTTGTCTATGGTCAGATGAACGAGCCGCCTGGTGCTCGTGCCTCAGTGGCCCTATCTGGTCTGACTGTAGCTGAGGAGTTCCGCGATCATGGAGGTAAAGGTGGAGCCCCTGCCGATATCATGTTCTTCATCGACAACATCTTCCGTTTTACCCAGGCTGGTTCTGAGGTGTCTGCTCTGTTGGGGCGTATGCCTTCTGCTGTGGGCTATCAGCCGACATTGGCCTCAGAGATGGGTGCCATGCAAGAGCGTATCACGTCTACGAAGCGTGGATCTATCACGTCCGTGCAGGCTGTTTATGTGCCGGCTGACGACTTGACAGACCCTGCTCCGGCCACAACCTTTACCCATCTTGACGCCACGACAGTGCTCAACCGTAAGATAACAGAGCTTGGTATCTATCCTGCCGTGGATCCGCTGGCCAGCACATCGCGTATTCTTGACCCGCTCATCGTGGGCAAGGAGCATTATGATTGTGCTCAGCGCGTGAAGGAAATCTTGCAGCGCTACAATGAGTTGCAAGACATCATTGCCATTCTTGGTATGGACGAACTTTCGGACGATGACAAGGTGACAGTGGCTCGTGCACGCCGTGTGCAGCGTTTCCTCAGCCAGCCATTTGCAGTTGCCGAGCAGTTTACAGGCACGCCGGGTATCATGGTCAGCATCGAAGACACTATCAAGGGATTCAATGCCATCATGGACGGTGAGGTCGATGATTTGCCAGAGCAGGCTTTCATGAACGTCGGTACTATTGAGGATGCCAAGGAGAAGGGCAAGAAACTTCTTGCCGCTGCTCAGGCTTGATGAAATCTGTGCTGCATACTATATAAACGATTCAACAAAACAAACAATAAAATTAATATGTTGAAACTAAGGATCGTAAGTCCCGAACGCGTTGTTTTCAATGGGGAGGTGGAGAATGTGACAGTGCCTGGTACACTGGGCAGTTTCGAGATTCTTACTGACCATGCGCCCATTATTTCTTCCTTGGAGGAAGGGCGTGTGGAGTACACTACGCAGGAAGGACGGCAGCAGATGCAGATTAAAAGCGGATTCGTTGAGGTCAAGAAGAATGAGGTGAGCGTATGCGTAGAGATGTAGTTCAGGCTGCTCGGCACTATGAACGCCTTTCTGTAGGCATCACGTTGGTGACGGCTCTTGCTGTCATTGGATTGGTTATGCTGACAGGGGTTCCTTGTGTGTCCGTGGCGTTGATAGCTGTAGGCGTGTCTGTCCTATTTTCTCTTTTGGCGAGTGTGGCCTATGGCGAGGCATGGGTGTCGGTGGCGCGTTGCGCACCGCTCCATTTGGGCAAGTTCTATTTGGCTGCTTCTGTGTTGCGCTTGACAGTCGCTTTGGCTGTCGCTATGGTTGGAGCACTTGCTTTTCGCCCAGACCGGTATGCCGTTGTCTGCTTCCTTCTCATCTTTGTGACGTTCTATGTAGTCCTATTGGTTTTCGACTGCATTTACTTTGTCCAAATATTAAAAAATGAGAGAGTGTGACATTTGTTGCGCTCACGATAAAAACAGAAGTAACGATATGAAATATATCAAACAATTGCTCTTCCTGACGTTGCTCCTTTTGGTGACGGCGCCGGCTACGGCCCGTGACATGGACAAGAAAGCGGATGTGGATGTGAAGAACATTTTGTGGGGTCATATCAAAGATTCTTATGATTGGCACATCACTGACCTTGGCAATGAGCAGCACAAGCGACCTGTTGTGATACATCTTCCGGTCATCGTGAAGACATCTACAGGTTGGCATGTGTTTTGCAGCAGTGCTTTCA
This sequence comes from uncultured Prevotella sp., assembly GCA_964411005.1. Taxonomy (GTDB): domain Bacteria; phylum Bacteroidota; class Bacteroidia; order Bacteroidales; family Bacteroidaceae; genus Prevotella. The sequence goes on from CAYPJA010000001.1 coordinate 17,654, forward strand.
GTGAGGAGCCTGATTCGCAAGGCGACCGTCCGTATGTGGGCGACGACCCGGCTTTGAAGAATCTTGTTATCAAGAATGGTGATGCAAAAGCTTATCCCAACAAGATTGTCGAGAAAATCGGTTCTCAAGAGGTTAAGCCTGTAGATATCTCCATCACAAAGACAGTGTGCATCCTGTTCATCAATTCCATCTTGCTGCTCATTTGCGTGCTTGTCCCCGCCCATTGGTGCAGGAAGCACAAAGTGGACGACGAGGCGCCGAAGGGTTTTACGGGGTTGATACATATGTTAGTGATGTATGTCTATAATGATGTTGTGAAGGTGGCCTTGGGCAACGAGGCACCAAAGTATGCCCCATGGCTGCTGACGTGTTTCTTCTTCATATTCCTAAGCAATATCATGGGCATTGTTCCGTTCCCACCTGGCGGTGGCAATCTGACGGGCAACATAGCCTGCACCTGTTTCTTGGGTGTAGCGACATTCCTCATCACTAACTTTACAGGCACGAAAGAATATTGGAAGGACATATTTTGGCCTCATGTGCCTTTGTGGTTGAAGTTTCCCGTTCCCTTGATGCCCTTCATCGAGCTCTTTGGCATCTTCACGAAGCCTTTGGCCTTGATTATTCGACTTTTTGCCAACATGATGGCTGGCCATGCCATTTCCTTGTCGTTTGCTGCCATCATTTTCATTATGTTTGGCATAGCCGACAATGCTTTGGCCAATTGGCTTGCGGGCAGTGGCATGACCGTTGTCAGCGTAGTGATGAGTGTCTTCATGATGCTGCTTGAAGTGTTGGTCAGCTTTATTCAGGCATTGGTGTTCACCATGCTGAGTGCTGTCTTCATCTCTTTGGCTCACGTTCATGCTGAGCCTGCTGAGGCTTAACCGCATATGGGGTTGGCTTTTAAAATAAAGAAAATAGAACAAATATAAACAAACAATCAAAAAAATTAAAGTCATGTTATCATTATTATTAGCAGATGTAGCTCTTGCAAAGTTGGGTGCCGCAATTGGCGCAGGTATTGCCGCAATTGGCGCAGGTATTGGTATTGGTCGCATTGGTGGTCAGGCTATGGACGCCATGGCTCGTCAGCCGGAGAAAATAGGCGAGATTCGGTCTGCCATGATTATTGCAGCCGCACTCGTTGAGGGCGTTGCCTTCTTCGCAGTGATTATTGCCATTTTGGCCATTGTGATGTAGTTCGTCGCAAATATTGTTTTAACGTAGTTCAAACCAGAATATGGATTTATTAATTCCTGACAGTGGCTTGCTGTTTTGGATGACGCTCGTCTTCTTGATTGTCTTCGTTATCTTGTGGAAATGGGGATTCCCTGTAATTGTCAAGATGGTGGAAGAACGCAAGGCCTATATCGACGAGAGCATCCGGAAGGCCCATGAGGCCAATGAGAAGTTGGCCAACATACAGAAGGAGGGTGAATCCATTCTGCAGAAGGCCCGTGGGCGTCAGGCGGAGATTCTGAAGGAAGCCACCGACACCCGTGAGGCCATTGTGACGAAGGCTGAGGACAAGGCCAACGCAGAGGCTGCACGTATCATTGCTGATGCCAAGGCTAAGATTGACAATGAGAAAGCGAATGCCATCCGTGACATCCGTTCTCAGGTGGCAGATCTCAGCGTGCAGATTGCCGAGAAGATAGTCCGCCAACAGCTTTCGTCGGACGACAAGCAGATGGAACTCATCGACCGACTGTTGGATGGGGTTCAGCTTGCTGACAGTAAAGCCAAATAAAAAATAGAAGTATATGGATTTAGGTGTAATATCGGTTCGTTATGCCCGGGCACTGTTGAAGAGTGCTACGGAGCTGAAGCAGGAAGACCGTGTCTACCAAGAAATGCAAGTGCTCTCACAGAGCTACCTGCAGGTGGAACAGCTTCGCTTCACGATAGACAACCCGATGCTCCAGAAAGACAAGAAGCAGCAGTTGCTGGAAACGGCTTGTGGGGGAGACCCCTGCGAACAGACCAAGCGCTTCATTGCCCTTGTGCTGAAGGAGGACAGGGAGAGCACCCTGCAATTCATGGCTGCTTCGTATGTCTCGCTTTACCGTAAGCAGAAGAACATCACCCGTGGAACGCTCACCACTGCCGTCGCTGTGTCGCCTGCCATCGAGCAGCGCATGCGGAAGATGGTAGAGGGCAGGACCCAAGGAACCGTGGAGTTCAACACGGAGGTGGATCCGGATATTATCGGTGGATTCGTCCTTGAGTATGATACTTACAGATGGGATGCCAGCGTGAAGACGCGTTTGGGGCAAATCCTTGTTCAGTTAAAGAAGTAGGGCTGTTTTCGGGAGCGGGGCCTCTCGCCCTTGCCCCCAAGCCCAAAGCATAAAAGAGAAAATCAGAATATGTCAGAAAAGATAAAACCAAGCGATGTCTCCGAGGTGCTTCTCCGGCAATTGCAAGGCGTCAATGACACTGAGCAGTTCGATGAGGTGGGCACTGTGCTTACCGTGGCCGACGGCGTGGCCCATATTTATGGCTTACGCAATGTTGAGGCAAGCGAGTTGTTGCAGTTCGAGAACGGCACGGAGGCCATCGTGATGAATCTTGAGGAGGACAATGTGGGCTGTGTGCTCCTGGGACCCACTGCCGGCATCAAGGAAGGTGAGAAGGTGAAGCGCACGCATCACATCGCTTCCATCCGCGTCAACGACAACTTCCTTGGACGTGTGGTCAATCCGTTGGGACAGGCCATCGATGGCAAAGGGGATATTGATCTCACCGACTCCTTCGAGATGCCCCTTGACCGCAAGGCGCCGGGCGTGATTTACCGTCAGCCCGTGAAGACTCCGTTGCAGACGGGTCTGAAGGCTGTCGACTCGATGATTCCTATAGGCCGTGGCCAGCGCGAGCTTATCATTGGTGACCGTCAGACAGGAAAGACAGCCGTTGCTGTCGATACAATCATCAATCAGAAGAGCAATTACGAGGCTGGTCACCCTGTCTATTGCATCTATGTGGCCATCGGTCAGAAGGCTTCCACTGTGGCTACTCTCGTTCAGACTTTAAAGGAGCATGGCGCGCTCCCTTATACAATCATCGTCAGCGCCACCGCTGCTGAGCCTGCTGCCATGCAGTATTATGCTCCGTTTGCCGGTGCTGCTATTGGTGAGTACTTCCGCGACCGTGGCTTCGATGCGCTTGTTGTCTATGATGACCTGTCGAAGCAGGCCGTTGCCTATCGCGAGGTGTCGCTCATCTTGCGTCGTCCCTCAGGCCGCGAAGCTTATCCTGGCGATGTGTTCTATCTGCATTCCCGTCTGCTTGAACGTGCCGCACGCATCAATGACCAGCAGGAGATAGCTGAGCAGATGAACGACCTGCCCGAATGCATGAAGGGGCACGTCAAGGGCGGTGGCTCGTTGACCGCTCTGCCTATCATCGAGACACAGGCAGGTGATGTGTCGGCTTACATTCCGACCAACGTTATCTCCATCACCGACGGTCAGATCTATCTGGAGAGTGACCTCTTCAACCAGGGATTCCGTCCTGCCATCAATGTCGGTATTTCAGTGTCGCGTGTCGGTGGTTCGGCTCAGGTGAAGAGTATGAAGAAGGTGGCCGGAACGCTGAAGATTGACATGGCGCAGTATCGTGAGTTGGAGGCTTTCTCCAAGTTCTCCAGCGACATGGATCCAGTAACGGCCATGACTATTGACCGCGGCCGCAAGAACAATCAGTTGCTCATACAGCCTCAATACTGTCCGATGCCTGTCGGCGAGCAGATAGCCATCCTCTATTGTGGTGTGCATGGCTTGATGCATGACGTGCCCGTGGTCGAAGTGCGGAAGTGTCAGGAGCAGTTCCTGGAGCAGATGCGCTCACAGCATGCGGATGTCATCGACCGTTTGGCCTCAGGACAGCTCCTTGACGACGACACAAAGGTCATAGAGGACGTGATGGGCAATATTGCCGGACAGTTTAAAGCGTGATAGCCTATGGCCTCTCTGAAAGAAATCAAGACAAGAATAGCCAGTGTCAACAGCACGCGCAAGATTACGTCGGCCATGAAGATGGTTGCCTCGTCGAAGTTGCACCATGCCCAGATAGCCATTCAGAACATGCTTCCATACGAGAATCTTCTGGAACACATACTGAAGAGCTTCTTGGTCAGCATGCCTGATGTGGAGACTCAGGATGGGAATGTGCGCCCCGACGTCAAGCGCGTGGCGTTGGTTGTTTTCAGCTCCAACAGCTCGCTTTGCGGTGGTTTCAATTCCAATGTCATCCGCATGATGCAGCAGGCGATAGCCGACTATCGCAAGCAGGGAGTCGTCGACATCACTGTCTATTCTGTCGGGCGGAAAGTCGCAGAGAAGGTGGCCCGAATGGGCATCAACAGTGGAGGTAGTTTCTTGGAGTTGGCTGATAAGCCCAATGCCAACGATTGCACCACGATAGCCCGTGAGCTCGGCGGGAAATTTCTGAAGGGCGAATTTGACCGTGTAGAGCTCATCTATCACCACTTCCGCAGTGCCGGCTCGCAGGTGCTCACGCGCCGTCAGTTCCTGCCTATCGATCTTTCCACTGAGAAGATTGGCTCTTATAACGACCGTGACCTCACGTCCAACGTTGTAACTGCGAAAGCGCAGGAATATCTTCGTAAAAAGGGCCGTTCCGGTGAGGAACGCAAGCAGAATGTGGCAGTACCGCTTAACGATGACTTCATCGTTGAGCCCGATTTGGAGACTGTGCTTCAAGCCCTCGTGCCCAAGATGCTCCATCTGATGGTCTACACTGCGTTGCTCGACAGCAACGCATCAGAGCATGCCGCTCGCATGGTGGCCATGCAGACGGCCACCGACAATGCCGATGAGCTTCTGCGCGACCTCAACCTGCAGTTCAACAAGAGTCGTCAGCAGGCCATCACCAATGAGTTGCTCGATCTGGCCGGTGGCTCGCAGGATTGATGAGGTTGCCGTGCTACAAATCGGATCATTGCGGCGAATATTTCTTGTACACGCAAATCGGTAATCACTTTAAATGAGGAAGGATGGATGCAGGCCATGGTGTCGGCTCCATCCTTCCTTTTAGCTTGTCATGAACATATCGCATGGTGGCATAACCAATTCGTCTTATTCGTTTTATGGCTAAAAAAGTAATTACAAGCCGTTTGTAACACGGTTACAGGAGGCTTGTAATGGCCTGAAACGTCCTGTAATGATCAAGCAAAAGATGAGACGTTGCCGACAGAAGAGAGGGCTACGACTTAGAGTTAGCCGTCATGGCATGGGGGCAGCGAAAGGGAGGGCTTCTATTTATGTGGTTGTAAGCGAATTGCCTACAGACAACGTGTTTTTGATTGTATTATAGTGAACAAATGAATTTCGGCTCTGTTCAAGAGGAACAATCGTTATTCATTCTTGCATAAACTAAATGTTTTTTTCGTGTTTTTTGCTTGACTCTTGCTTTTTTTTTGTACCTTTGCAGCCGCTATGACGAGATCATGGCACAGAAAATTCAAACCGTAACAAACAACAAATTTAAAAAAAATGGCAACAAGAATCAGATTGCAGCGCGGTGGTCGTAAGAACTATGCTTTCTATAGCATCGTGATCGCTGACGTGAGAGCACCACGAGATGGTAAGTTTACTGAGAAGATTGGAACGTATAATCCCAACACCAATCCTGCTACCGTGGTTTTGAATTTCGACCGTGCACTCTATTGGGTGGAGACTGGCGCACAGCCCACCGACACGGTGCGCAACATCCTCAAAGATGAGGGCGTCTACTTGATGAAGCATCTGCGTGGTGGCGTCAAGAAAGGTGCCTTTGATGAGGCTGCCTGCCAGCAGAAGTTCGATGCTTGGAAAACGGCTAAGGATCAGAAGCTCGTCGCTGTGAAGGACGCAACGGTGAAGGCTGGCCGTGATGCCGCTGCCAAGGAGCTGGAAGCAGAGAAGAAGATCAATGAGGCTATCGCCAAGAAGGTGGCTGACAAGAAGGCTGCTGCAGCCCGTGCCAAGGCAGAAGAGGAAGCCGCCAAGGCTGCTGAAGCTGCTGGTGCTACAGAGGAAGCTCCCGCTGAGAGCGCAGAGGCCTAACCTCGATTCCACCTTAATCAGGCTTTTTCGAGAAGAAGCCTTGATGGAAAAACTGAAGAGCCGCTCTTCGCACTTGATGCGAGAGGCGGCTCTTCTTTTATAGTAGGAATGTCTGTAATGTGGGGAACAGCATGGATTTTGCACTTCTAACTCGCCTTCTCCTTCAGCCGTCTTCACGGAGAACCACAAATGTGGGTTCGGCCATTTTGAATGAGCTTGTGTCACGAAGTCACCATGCGACAGCCGTGGCACGCAATCTTGACAAGGTGGTCAAGAGCCAACTGGAGAAAGAACAGCATCACTATGAACGTTTCACGCTTGGCTATTAAGGCCAAGATATTCTTCCTGCATTCATGTGTATAGACTTTTCCGGCCAATGAGTACCGTGCAGGCCGGTCAAGATTATGGGTTGTGGCTGCTTCCGGACAATATTCCGGCAGCAGCCACGTTATAAGATAATACTGCTCATCCAAGAAAAAGAAAACATCATGCACCCAATCATCAACCATTTCACCGACGACGACCTCTACAAGTTTTCCATGTGTTGCGCCGTCATCGACAATTATCCTAGGGCACAGGTGAAATACATGTTCACCGATCGTGACCACCTCGTATATCCCGATGGCTTCGCCAATCTGGTTATGGAGCAGGTTGGTTATCTTGAAAAACTTGTCATCACCGACGAGGAGGTAGCGTTCATGAAGCGCAAATGCAACTATCTGCCCGATTGGTTCTATGTCTATCTGCGTGGTTTCCGCTTCAAGAAAGAGTGGGTGAGAGCATGGCAGGATACCGACGGTCACCTGCATATCGAGTTTGAGGGTGTCTGGGCCGAGACCATCCTGCTGGAGGTTAAGGTGCTCGCCATTGTCAGCGAACTCTATTATATCGTTACAGGTCAGGACAAGCGGCTCGACTATGAGGCTTATTACCGCAAGACCTTCCACAAGGCAGAGCGTCTGTTGGAGGCTGGATGCGCCTTTTCCGATTTTGGAACGCGTCGGCGTGCTTCCTTCCAGGCGGAGGACACGGCCGTCAGGGCTATGGCCGACTGCCAGAAGTCAAAGCAATGGAAAGGACACTTCGTGGGGACAAGCAACATCTATCTCGCCATGAAATACGACCTGACTCCCATCGGCACCATGGCACATGAGTTTGTTGCGGCCATCGGCGGCATGTATGGCCCGCAGATGGCCAACCACATAGCCATGAACGCCTGGCGTCATACTTTTAATGGTGCCCTCGGTACCTATCTCTACGACACTTTCGGATGGAGTATTTTCGCGCTTAATTTCTCGGAAGACTTCGCTAACCTTTTCAAAGGGCTGCGCGTTGACTCGGGTGATAACGTAGAGCAGGTGCACAGGATATGCGCCAAATATGAAAGTCTTGGCATCGACCCGAAGACTAAGCAGGTGATTTTCTCCAACGCTCTTGACACCGACCGGGCTATCGCCCTGCAGCAGGTGGCTGGTCGATACGTACAGCCTTCGTTCGGCATCGGCACCCACTTCACTAATGACTTTGACGGCATCCGACCGATGAATATCGTCATCAAGCTCGTCGCTGTGAAAATCACCGAGTCGTGGCCTTTCTTCAATGATACATGCAAGATCAGCGAAGATGACGGCAAGCATACCGGTAAGCCCGAAGTCATCCACCGGTTCATGCAGGCCCTGCATTATTCCGGAATGTGATTAAGTCTTTCACAGTAGCGATGGCTCTTGTGATGGCAATATTTGGGTCGTCATGGAAATTCATGGTGAAGGTCTAAAAAAAGAATAAAGATAGTGGGGAAAAAGTGTGGATGCGCGCTTTTTGTCTTAACTTTGCGGACATACAAAAAACGAGGACGAAACAAAATGAAGAAGACTCTGATGGCTCTTGCGCTGACAGGAATGGTGGCGTGCCCTGTTTGGGCACAGCAGGGAGGGCGTAATCCCTTACGTGACTCGCTGGCTTTTGCTGCGGAAACATTGGCCTTGCACCCTGATTCCATCGACTTGAGGCTGAAAAAAGCCAGTTGGAATATAGAACTGGGGCAGTGGGAATATGCCAAGAGCGAGTATGACTACGTGCTCCAGCGACAGCCTGGCAACATTGCAGGGTTATATTACCGGGCATTTGTTAATGAGAAGCTGGGGCGATATAAGTTTGCGCGACTCGATTACCAAAATCTGTTGATGCTTGTTCCTGGCAACTTCGAGGCTCAACTGGGGCTGGCCTTGCTGAATGAAAAAGACCATCGGCTCACGGAAGCCCTCGATGGCATCAACTTGCTGGTGGCGCAATATCCAGATAGTGCCGTCGCCTATGCCGCTCGCGGAGGCATAGAGAAGGGCAGGGGGATGACGGAACTGGCCGCCTTTGACTATGAGGAGGCTACGCGACGTGATCCCACCAACGCCGACTATCTGCTCAATCTCATTGACCTGCAAATCACGCTTCGCCGTAACAGAGAGGCGCACGACGGACTACGCCGTCTTCAGCAGATGGGAGTCTCGCGTGCCTCATTGAAAGAACTGTATGAGAGACTTCGCTAAGAGATTGCGCATTTATTTGTATTTCTCCATCAACTCGATGGCTTTTTGCGAACCTTTGTCTTTCGCTTTCTGCAGTTCGGCGAGTCCTTCCTCTTTTCTGCCATCAAGGACAAGGGCTTGTCCCTTTACCAAATAGAGGTCGATATAGTCGGGGAAAACGGAGAGGCCCAAATCGGCAGTCTTGACAGCATCAGCGAAGTGTTTCACGATAACCTGCAATTGGGCCATTTCTGCATAATAAGCCGGCACTTGGCGGTTGAGCACAATGGCGTGCGCGATGTCGTTAAGCGCCTGCTGATACTGATGGAGGCTGAGCTCACAACTGTAACGTGCATAGAAAAAGGCGTCGTTGGCACGTCCCTGTGTGAGAGAATCGTAGCGGTTATAGTCTATCAGTGCGTTTCTGTATTCTCCCATCTGGTCATATTGTTGTCCTCGAGCCAGCAGGAAGACAGCAGCCGACGCGTCCATCTTTTGGCAGTTGACAGCACTGTCAAGAAGGGCAAGAATCTCCTGTGGGGCCGCTTTTAGCTGTCGCTTGCAGGAGGAAGCCTCAAGAAACAACTCCCCATTGCGGAACTTGGCATCCTTGGTCAGTTCGATGAACAGGTCATGAGCCTGCTGATACTTGCCTTGTGCATAGGCAATCTGTGCCTGCTGATGGCGGTAAAGGGGCAGGGGATTGAGCCGGTAAGCCTCTGTTGCTTCTTGAAGAGCCTTGTCGAGATTCCATTTTTCGTAGGGAAAGTCGCTTAGGTAGATGTCCTTCTGATAGATGAGTTTTGAAAAATCGAAATGGGCGCCGGCCTTATCGTCAACCTTGGCAATGGCCTCATTCATGACCGAGTCGGCTGCATCGAACCGATGTGCGTTGACATAGAGTAAGGCTTTTTGTGAGTAGCCTTCCGACTCCTTGGGAAAAAGGTGGATATAGTCGTCCACGTAAGCAGCGTGACGCGACGAGTCAGTTTGTTCAGAAGAAAGTGTCAGCATGAGCAACGCGTCGTTGGCATCGGTTGGCATAGCAACCCGGATGCCTGAAGTGCGTAGCAGATTGTCATTGATAGACAGGCCGCTAAGCTTAAATTCGGTGGTAAGTCGGACGTCAGTGACACTCGGCGAGCCACTAATGTCATAAATGCCGAGCACCTGCCCGGTCTTGTCGATGACGGGACAGCCCTTTAAGTCCTCTTGCGACGCGTTTACTACATAGTAGTTGTACTTGTTCATAAACTGCTCGGCTTTCTCTATCTTCACGTCTTTCGTCTTGGCCTTTCCGGTAGAGTAGCCTACGAGGGAGGCCTTCGCTCCGGCAACAGAAGTGGAGGCCAAAGAGACAGGAATGCCTGTTCCCTTGATACGGAATTTGCAGACATTGTAAATCTCGTTAGCTCCCAAAAGTGCGTCAACCTCCATTCGGTTACCCTTGTTGTCGACGACGACGGCATGGTCGGCTCCCACAAAGGGTTTCCACAATGCGACAGCCTCTCCTTCATTGCCGATGAAGAAGCCAAGAGATGAGGAAAGGAGGGTCCCGCTCTTGTCAAACGTCGTAAGTTTAAAGACTGACTTGGAGGCCTGAGGCTGGGCCCATACGGCCATGCAACAGCAAAGTGACATGGCCCACACTATAAAATATCTATTCTTTTTCATTTCATTTGTTATTCAGTAGGGACATGGCATTGTCGATAGCGGCTTGAGTGACATCAGATCCAGAGAGCATCTGCGCTATCTCCTTGACTCTCTGATTGTCAGTGAGAATGGACATTTGACTCACCGTGCCTTGCTCGGTTTCTTCTTTGGATACCTTGTAATGGTGATCTCCCATGGCGGCAATCTGTGGAAGATGCGTGATGCTGATGACTTGGCGGTCGTTGTTTCCCATCTCTCTCATGATTTTTGCCATCTGTTCGGCAACGCGTCCGCTGACTCCTGTGTCTACTTCGTCAAAGATAATGGTTGGCAACTTGACGGCGCCGCTAATCATAGCTTTCAAGGAAAGCATTACTCTGGCAATTTCGCCGCCCGAGGCAATTTGGGCAACGGGTTGCATGGGTGACGACTTGTTTGCACTGAATAGGAAGCAGGCTTTGTCTTGTCCTTTTCGGCCCAAAGGCCTTGTCTGCATTTGCACAGCGAAACGTACATTCGGAATGCCTAATGGAACAAGTCGACTTTGCATCTCTTTTTCCACTTGGAGTGCGGCTTTCTGTCGCAAGACGGTCAGTTTTTCCGCCAACTGGCGACATTTGGTTTCTGCCTCTTTGACTACAAGCTCTTGTTGTCTGACAGATTCTCCACTATTGTCAATGTTGCCCAATTCGCTTTCCAATTTGTCACGCAGAGCAATAAGATCACTGACATTCGCAACATGGTATTTCTGTTCCAGCGAATAAATGAGATCCAGACGGTCGGAGAGTTCTTGATAATGCTTCGGGTCAAAGTCTATATGATCCAGCTGTGTGCTTATCTCCTGCGAGATGTCCTTGAGCTCGATATAAGTACTGTCAAGGCGTTGCGCCAACTCGCTTACCTCTGGAAAGACTTTCTCCACACTCCGAAGGGTGGAAGCTGCGTCTTTTACGGAAGATACACTTCCCGAATTTTCCGATGCAAGAAGTTCATCAGCTTGATAAAGGGCTGACTTAATTTCCTCCACATGGCCCATAGCCTCGGTGTCATGCTCCAGCTGAGACTGTTCGCCCTCTTGGAGGGAAGCCTGCGTGAGCTCCTTGAACTGAAAACGCATAAAGTCTTCATTCTCAATTCCCCGCGCAATTTCTGCTTTCAGATTCTCTAATTTGTTTTGTTCCTGTGCCAAGACTTCGTAAGCCTGTTCATAGTCCGCAATCTGCTTTTGGTCATGGGCGATAATGTCTATGACATGGAGCTGGAAATCATCTTTCTGAAGCAACAAGTTCTGATGTTGCGAATGGATGTCTATAAGCTGCTCACCCAATTCGCGCATAATGGTCAGCGACACCGGTTGGTCGTTGATGAACGCACGGCTTTTCCCCGATGCATTCACTTCACGTCTCAAAATGCAGTCGGACGGGTCGTCATAGTCTATGTCGTTAGTGTCAAAAAAAACTTCCATGTCATAGCGGCTGAGATCGAAATGAGCCTCTATGACACATTTGCGTTCTCCAGCCTTGACCTGCTTGACATCGGCCCGGTTGCCTAACAACAGGCCGATGGCACCCAGAATGATGCTTTTGCCTGCACCTGTCTCACCTGTTATTACGGAAAAGCCTGGATAAAACGGGATATTGAGTTTGTCAATGAGTGTGAAGTTACTGATATATAGCTGTTTCAGCATCGTAGCTTCCTTTCTTGTCTCCCATGCAGGGTTTGGGGAGGGATTAATGGAAAAGAGAATCTCATACACCGATTCCTTCTCTTTTTGGGTTCCTTTGACCTTATAGATGTTTGCCAGTTCGTCCCGTTTATAATCGGTCCATATCTGCGGCAGCATGCTTAAAGGCCGGTCTTCGTGACATTTTTTGAGATTCTGCTCTAAGGCCGTTGTCACTTCCGTGCGTCCGCGCTCTACATTGTTGGCCATTTCGTCAAGCCCTTTTCGATAGTAATCATATTGCAACTGCCTGAAAGGAACCATGGCTCCATCAAGATAATCGTTGATGATGGCAAAGCGGTTGCGGTCATTGTCAAAGCTCTTCCAACCGGGAAACTGCAAGTTCTGCGCGTTGTTGGTCAGATTCATGCATCGCTGCAGGACATCCTCGCCTCCCATGGGAGAAAAGGAATCGAGGTCAATGCCGATAATCAGGAACGCATAGTAGGCGACAAGGGCTGTCAATTGATTTTCAATGACTTCCTCATTGAAATTGAGTTGATCGAACTCTGCATACTCAAAATTGAAATCATTGTCCGTGTTGTTGTAAAGAACGGTTGTGTAAGCCGAATTGTAGACCGGGCGATTAGCCTGAATGAGTGCCTTGGCAGTGAAAAGATTCGAGCTTTTATCATACTTCGTCACTGTAATGTTGAAGTTGCATTGTATGCGCTCGTTTTTCTGAAACTGCAAGTTGGTCCATTGATGGTCGTTGATGAACTGTTCCAATGTTTCCTTCAGATTGTTGAAGACACTGGCGTCGGTGCCTTGAATCTGATTGTGATTGATAGTGACTTTTGCTTCCAGTTCCTGAGCTTGCAAGCGGGGGGCTACCGTGAAGAGCAAAAGAAGCAACAGCAATGTTTTCATCTTTTTCATCAATGTCTGCTTAAAGTTTGAAAGATGGAGTTCTTTGGTGATTGCCCATGAACTCCATCAATTGATTTTATCCTTTTGTCAGTCCGTTCAGTTTGGCTTCCCGCAGTCGGATGCGTGTGAGGATTTGCTTGGTCTGCTGTGGAAAGTCGGCAGCAAGCATCCAGCTATAATAGCCTGGATCACGGCGCAGGACATCGGCAACAGCCATTCCCTTATACTTTCCAAAGTTGAACACTTCGTGTCGCTTCGGCTTCCCATCACGTTCTTTGACGGTTTCGCCATGACTATCCTTTACGTCCTCCCACACCATTCTTCCGGCAAAATCAACGTTATCGCTCATTTTTGAGAACTCAGCCAAGACATCCATGTCATTGGGCAAGGCACGGTCGGTCGTCTCTGCTTTGGCAGGATCGTATTTTTCCACCTCGCCTTGCAGAACTCTGTATGTAGCCTCCGTGTCCTGGTCGGCACGGTGAGCAACGAAATCCTCCTCCATTTTGTGCCCAGTATAAAACTTATAGGCCGCAGCAAGATTGCGCCGTTCCATTTTGTGATAGATGCTCTGTGCATCAATGAGACGGCATTTGGAGAAATCGAAATCTATTCCGGCACGCAGGAATTCCTCTGCCAGTAATGGAACGTCAAAACGGTTGCTGTTGAAACCGGCAAAATCGCAGCCTTTGAATTTTTCGTTCAGTTCTGCTGCGAGTTGCTTGAAAGTTTTGGCGTTTTTTACGTCTGCATCGCCGATGCCCGTCAAGTCTGTGACGCTCTTGGGGATGGAGCGTTCTGGATTGACAAAGAGATTATCGCGTTCCTCCTTTGCGTCTGGATAGACCTTGATGTATGATATCTGTATGATGCGATCCTTGGCGACATCGAGCCCCGTCGATTCCAAGTCAAAGACGATGAGAGGCTTCGTTAGATTCAGTCTCATATTATGAATTACTCATTCAACAGCATGGGCATAATCAGCATGAGAATATTCTCATTCTCGGGCTGGTCAACGGGTATGATGATACCGGCACGAGAAGGATCGGCCAGTTCAAACTGCACGGCTTCGCTTTCCAGGTTGTTAAGAATTTCCTGAAGGGAAGAACCTTTAAAACCGATGCTTAGATTCTGGCCCGTGTAGTCGCATGTGATGTTTTCTTTGGCACTGGTGGCGAAGTCAATATCCTCAGACGAAACTTCCAGGTTCCCGGTCTCCAGATGGAAACGAATCAACTCGGAACTTTCACTGGCAAAGGGAACAACGCGGCGCAACGCTCCTATTAGGCTCTTGCGGTCTATGACCAGTACGTTCGGATTGTTTTGGGGGATAACAGCATTGTAGTTGGGATATCGCCCCTCGATAAGCCTGCAATTGAGCACGCCTTCCTCAAAGTTTATCTCCGCGGCTTGGCTGTTGAACTTGATGACCACGTTACCACTATTCTTGTCGAGGACATTCTTCAATAATGTCGCAGGCTTCTTGGGTAAGATGAACGAGGCAGGCGAGTCGCTCTTGATGGAGAAATTGCGATTGCGTACAAGCTTGTGCCCATCGGAAGCCACAATGGCGAGTCCGTCGGCCGTCAAGTCAAAATAGATGCCATTCATGACAGGGCGCAACTCGTCATTGGCCGTGGCAAACAAGGAACGTGAAAGATTTTCCACCAAAACGCCGGCATCCATCGTAATGACAGTGGCGCCATCAGACAGAGGCTCGGTATGCGGGAACTCTTCTGCATTCTGAGCCGTGAAATTATATTGACCGTTCTGATACTGAATGTTGATAGTATAATTCTGGAAATCAACATTGAATGTAAGAGGCTGTTCGGGCAACCCCTTCATAGCATCGAGAATGGTACGGTTGGGTACGGCAAAACTTCCGTTTCCATCGCACTCATCGAGAGTCAGATGCGACTGCATCACGTTCTCGCTGTCACTGGCAGTGATGGATAGTTGTTGGTTGCTCACCTCAAAGAGAAAACTGTCAAGAATAGGAAGGGCGTTCTTCGAATTAATGACCTTGGAGAGGGTCTGCAAACGGCTGTTCAAAGCCGTGCTCGATAAGGTAAATTTCATCTTCTGTATATTTTAAATTTTCTTTGTCTGTTTTGAATTGCGAAGAATCAAGTGTATTCGCATGCATCGTGGTACAAAAATACACGAAATAATTGAGTCGAACAAAAAAAGTCGTGAAAATGTTTCGCCAATTAAGAACATTTTATTAATTTCGCATTCGAAATTTAAAATATAATGTATCAATATGGCTTTACAAGGAATTGAAGTTATTGGCAAAATCATCAAGGTTTATGAGCCGAAAGGCGGTGTGTCTAACCGTACGGGAAACAAGTGGATGTCACAGAATTTTGTGATTGAGGAGACGGGATCAAACACACAGTATCCGCGGGCTTGCGAGTTTCGTGTTTTCGGTGAGGACCGAATCAATCAGTTTGCCATCAAGGCTGGTGATACAGTCCATGTTTGGTTGGATATCAACGCCCGGCCATGGAACGATAAATACATTACCGACATTTCCGCATATCGCGTGGATCACGTGGATCCCAATACGGTCAGTCAGCCGGCAGCGGCCATTCCGCAGGGAGCCGCGCCACAGGTTGCCGCTCCTCAGGGAGGTCAGGCACCTTTCCCACCTCAGGCTGATGGTATGGGGTCTGCGGATGACTTACCGTTCTGAGAGATGTAGCAATATAATAAAAAGGGGCACTTGCCAAATGCAAGTGCCCCTTTTATGGTTTTATGTAATTTAATCAATTACAGAGATTTATCATCTTCTTGTTCTGCTTTTGCTGCAACGACGCTAAAGGTCAATTCCTCTTTGTCTGGATTCTTGTCTATCGCAATGATATCGCCTGCATTAACAGAACCGGACAAGATTAGCTCGCAAAGTCCATCTTCAATATAGTTTTGGATGGCTCTTGTTAAAGGACGGGCTCCAAACTGAACGTCATATCCTTTTGTAGCTACAAATTCTTTAGCTTTGTCGGTGAGCTTTATGGTGTAGCCCATATCGGCTACCCTCTTTTCCAATCCACGCAAGTCTATATCAATGATTTTCTTGATGGCCTCCAGGTCGAGTTGGTCAAAAGTGATAATCTCGTCGAGACGGTTCAGGAACTCGGGCGAGAACTGTTTCCCCAGACTCTTCTGGATGATGGAACGTGCGTACTCCTTGTCTTTTGAACTCTGAGCCAGGCCCGTAGAGTCTACGGCATTAAAGCCGACTCCCCGTCCAAACTCCTTTAGCTGGCGTGTCCCCGCATTGGATGTCATGATGATAACCGTGTTGCGGAAATCCACAAGACGTCCGTTTCCATCTGTCAAGCGACCCTCGTCCAAGACTTGCAGCAACAGGTTGAACACATTGCCATGCGCTTTTTCCAACTCGTCCAGCAGGACGATGGAGTAGGGGTGGCGGCGCACTTGTTCTGTAAGCTGTCCGCCTTCTTCGTAGCCGACATATCCGGGAGGCGCACCTATCAGCCTTGACACATTGAAACTCTCTGTGTACTCGCTCATGTCTATCCGGATAAGATCATTAGTCGAGCCAAACATTTTCTCAGCCAGTTTCTTGGCCAGATAAGTTTTACCAACGCCTGTTGGGCCAAGGAACATGAACGCTCCGATTGGATGGTTAGGCTCTTTTAGGCCGACACGGTTGCGTTGTATGGCCTTAACCATCTTGTCAATGGCAGCGTCTTGGGCTATTACTTCCATCTTCAGATCCGAGGCCATGCCCTTCAAGCGCACGCCTTCCGGCTCATCCAATCGCTGGACAGGTATGCCTGTCATCATCGAGACCACGTCTGCCACGTTCTTTTCCGAGATGAGCGAACGGTCGGAGCTGTCTCCTTTGGTCCATTGTTCCTGCAACTGTGACAACTGCTGCTCCAGTACGGTCTGTCGGTCACGGTAACTGGCCGCGAGCTCGAAGTTTTGGTTCTTTACCGCATTCTGTTTCTTCAGTTTCACCTCTTCTATTTCCTTCTCCTTCTCCGGTATCTCGGGCGGGACATTCGCATTCTGCAAATGGATTCTCGACCCGACCTCATCCATCGCATCGATGGCCTTATCGGGGAAGAACCGGTCAGTGATGTACCTGTCTGTCAATTTGACACACGCCTGAAGTGCCTCAACTGAATAGGTAACATGGTGATGCTCCTCGTAGCGTTCCTTGATGTTCTCCAAAATCTGCAATGTCTCCGATTCTGATGTCGGCTCCACTTGCACCTTTTGGAAGCGACGTTCCAAGGCACCGTCTTTCTCTATGGAGTTGCGATATTCATCAAGTGTCGTTGCGCCAATGCATTGGATGGTTCCCCTGGCCAGTGCCGGCTTCATGATGTTGGCGGCATCCATGGATCCGGGGGTAGCCCCTGCGCCAATGATGGTATGTATCTCATCGATGAAGATGATAATATCCGGATTCTGTTCTATCTCTTTCATGAGGGCGCGGATGCGTTCCTCGAATTGTCCGCGATATTTTGTGCCGGCCACAATGCCTGTCATGTCAAGACTCACGACACGCTTGTTAAATAGCATTGGAGAAGTCTTGCGTCTCGCGATCAGCTGGGCGAGTCCTTCCACAATGGCGCTTTTGCCAACGCCTGGCTCACCGATAAGGATTGGGTTGTTTTTTTTGCGTCTTCCCAAGATCTCTATGACCCGCTGTATTTCTTTTTCGCGTCCCACGACGGGATCCAGTTTGCCTTCCTGGGCAGCCTGGGTGAGATCTGTTGAGAAATTGTCAAGCACGGGTGTCTTTCCTTTTCCCGGTCGAATGGTCTGTGTGGCCTTATTGCTTCCGCCGCCACTGCTCCGCCATTCATGGTCGTCCTGTCCTTCTCTGGCGTTGCCGTCTTCCTCGTAGTCTTCGTCAGGCAGTCCGAAACCATCCTTTGTGGCAGGTGCCTGCAGGTAAGACAAGGCGTCTTCGTATGTCATATTGTTGAATTCCAAAACCTCTTTTGCTCCATTGTTTACTTGGTCGTGCAGAATGGCCAACAGCAGATGTTGCACATCCACCATCTGCGTGTGCTGCATCCTGGCTTCCAAAACGGCAAGTTTCAATATGTTGCTTGCCTGCTCGTTCAATACTAATTCAGATGTGTTTAGCGGTTGTCTGCCATCCTCTTCACGCACTCTTTCCTCCAATTCTTCCTTGACGGTCTGGACATTGATGTTCATGCGTTGGAAGAGGTTCAAGACCGGGCCTCTCTTTTCACGGAGGATTCCGAGAAGAAGATGCTCGGGAGCCACGCTGCGGCTTGCCAGCCTTGTAGCTTCCTCCCTGCTGAAAGCAAGAATCTCTGATACCTTGGGTGAAAATTGACTTGACATCGTATCTTTACCTTTCTTTAAAATGATCCTAATGAAATGAATATACTAAGACCTATTTTGCAAATAATGTGCCAATATCTGTTATTCATGATGATAAGGCTCTCCCTTCATTATGGTGCAGGCCCGGTAGAGCTGTTCGACGAAAATCAATCTCACCATCTGATGGGAGAATGTCATTCTGCTCAGAGAAATCATTTCGTTGGCGCGCTTGTAGACCGCTTGAGAGAATCCATAAGGCCCACCAATCACAAAGACAAGCCTGCGCGACGTGTTTACTTTCTTCTGAAGCCAGTCTGCGAAACCAAGGCTTCTCATTTCGTTCCCATGCTCATCCAGCAGCACGACCGTGTCAGACGGCTGGATGTGCCCCATCAACAACTCTCCTTCTTTCTCTTTCTGTTGCTCTTCCGAGAGTCTTTTGGTGTTCTTCAGCTCCGGAATGACATCCAGGGAAAATGGCATGTAATGAGAGATGCGGCCAACATAGTCCTCTATGCCGGCAAGGAAATGCTTGTTATGCGTCTTCCCTATTAACAAAAGTACTGTCTTCATTCACATTCTTGCTCTTGCCTTTATGCACCGGACAAAGCGGCTCGTCCTCAGAAATGGGGTGATATTGATCCTTGCGCTTCGGATTCATCTCAAACCAGCCTTTCTCTACGCGCTTTTTCTGCGAGAAAAGCTCACCTATAGACCACAACATGCTTGCGCCTATCACCCCTAACAAAGATGACAATATGACATTCTTGACACATAGAGAGCAGCAGATAGCTACGATTCCACCCAACAGAAACAGCCACCAGGGCCGTGTGCCGAAATAGTATTCGGTCTTGATGACGATGGGGTGGAAGAAACCTATGACCAGAAAAGTGGAAACGGCAATAATGATGCCTGTGCTGTAAAGTTCCATAACTGGTGCAAAATTACTAAAAAAAATCCACCGTTGGGCATTTAACCAAAAATTATTATTAACTTTGTAGCAAATATAACCATTTTTCAAAACTACAATTATGGATAACAATGCAGAATTGATTGCTCAATGTGAGGCCAAGGCCAAGCAATGGCTGTCTCCTTCTTTCGATGAGGAGACACGCTCCTGCGTCCAGAATATGCTGGACAACAGCGACAAAACAGATTTGATAGAGTCGTTCTATAAGGATCTTGAGTTTGGCACTGGCGGCTTGCGCGGCATCATGGGGGCTGGATCCAACCGGATGAATATCTACACTGTGGGTATGGCAACACAGGGCTTTGCCAACTATTTGAAATTGAACTTCAAGGACCGCTCTGACATCAGCGTCGTCGTCTGTCATGACAGTCGTAACAACAGTCGGAAGTATGCCGAGACGGTGGCCGACATTTTCTCGGCCAACGGCATCAAGGCCTATCTCTTCGACGACATGCGTCCCACTCCGGAGTGTTCGTTCGCCATCCGTCATTTGGGATGCCAGGGTGGCGTCAACATCACCGCAAGCCATAATCCGAAGGAATATAACGGCTACAAGGCTTATTGGGAAGACGGCGCCCAGGTGCTCAGTCCGCACGACAAGGGCATTATTGACGAGGTGAACAAGGTGAAGGTTGAGGATGTCAAGTTCAATGGCAACAAGGAACTCATTCAGATCATTGGTGAGGATATAGACAAGATCTATTTGGACAAGATACAAACACTGTCTATCGACCCTGACGTCATCCGCAAGCAGCATGATCTTAAGATTGTCTACACTACTCTGCATGGAACGGGCATTATGCTTAGTCCGCGCTAACTCAAGCAGTGGGGATTCGACAAAGTTCATTGCGTGGAGGAACAGATGGTGAGGGATGGCAATTTCCCGTCCGTCGTCAGTCCCAATCCTGAGAATGCCGAGGCTCTGACGCTTGCCATCCGTGACGCCAAGGCCATGGATGCCGACATCGTGATGGCCAGCGACCCGGATGCCGACCGTGTTGGCATGTACTGCAAGAACGACAAGGGCGAATGGATGCTGATCAATGGCAACCAGACATGCATGATTTTCCTTTATTACATCATATCCAACCGCGAGGCAAAAGGGCTCTTGAAGCCCACTGACTTCATCGTCAAGACGATTGTCACCACCGAGGTCATCAAGAAGATAGCGGAAAAGCATCACATCGAGATGCGCGACTGCTACACGGGCTTCAAGTGGATTGCCCGCGAGATTCTGCTTTCCGAGGGTAAGCAGCAATACATTGGCGGCGGCGAGGAGAGCTACGGCTTCCTTGCGGAAGATTTCGTTCGCGACAAGGATGCGGTGTCGGCCATCAGTCTTTTGGCTGAAATCTGTGCCTGGGCAAAGGATCAGGGCAAGACGCTCTACGATGTCCTGACAGACATTTATCTCGAATACGGCTTCTCCAAGGAGCAGACTGTCAACGTGGTCAGACCCGGAAAGGCCGGAGCTGACGAGATCAAGGCCATGATGGAAGGCTTCCGCAGCAATCCTCCTACCGACCTTGGTGGCTCGAAGGTCGTGACATGGAAGGATTATGCGACTTTGGAGGCCCGTCATGCCGATGGCAGCGTGTCCAAGCTCGACATGCCGACGACAAGCAATGTGCTGCAATGGTTCTGCGACGACGACACCAAGGTGAGTGTGCGTCCGTCAGGCACAGAGCCGAAAATCAAGTTCTATGTCGAGGTGAAGGCCAAGATGGCCTCAGCCGCCGACTATGACGCTGTTGACGAAAAGTGCAGCGAGAAGGTGGATGCCATCAAAAAGAG
This sequence comes from uncultured Prevotella sp., assembly GCA_964411005.1. Classification (GTDB taxonomy): domain Bacteria; phylum Bacteroidota; class Bacteroidia; order Bacteroidales; family Bacteroidaceae; genus Prevotella. Next base: position 38,594 of record CAYPJA010000001.1, read on the forward strand.
TTTGAGACTCGAATAATCGAGGCGTAAGAAAACAACGAGAAGCGGAAAGGCTGGTCCCGTGGAAGTCATCAAGTATGGCTTGTGATGAGGGCAGAGCCTTTCCGCTTCTCTTTTTTTATGTGTCTTTTGTGCTCCTGTTCACCGTTGCTTGCCGTCCTCTTCGGCCCCCGTCGCCTTCGCATTCACGTCAACGCAACTCCTTTTCGCCGTCCTTTTGGCGGCAAGATGTCCATAGGTGTAATAGAACACAAAGAAGAGCCACACGCCGACATACGACAGAACAAAAGTGGTGATGAAGTTCGTCATCCACACCAACAGCTGAAACTTGGAGGGCAGTCCGCTCTCGTCGCCCATGATCATTGTGCCATAATCGTCTATTGATACGGCTGCTGACAGAATGAACGTGGGCGCAGAGATCACAAGGATGATGAGCAGTGAGATGATGCCGGCGAGGAAGGCCGCCGTAAAGAGGTAGCCCCAATGGCGAAGACCGTACAGGTAACCGCTTGACAGAATCTCCCTCAGCTTCGTTTTCTCATTGATTATATAGGACATCGCCGAGTAGGCCAGCGGCAGCGAGACCACAAAGAGCACTCCCGTCACGCCGCACGACAGGGCACGGCCCACGGTTTGCATTCGCTCGGGAGTGACGCCTTTCTCTGCCATCTGGAAGCCGATAAGCATCTCGCCGACAAAAACAATCAGCCCAACGATGGTGAACAATGTCAGCAAGACGCCATAACAAGACAGCGCGCGCCTCAGATTGTGGCGGAAAGAACGGGCGTTCAGCAGGCTTGTCAACTTAGCCGTCAGCCAATTGGCCACGCCGAAGAAGCCGACGGTCAGGGCGATGAGCGGCCCAACCATTCTGACAATATTCATCATGGCTTCCTGTCGCGTGAGCGGGGCAGGGGCCTGGTGGAGCGTTTGCGCGTCAGGAATGCAGAAAGTGACGAGTGCTCCTACCAGGCTGAGCGCCACGACAGGCAGCCAGGTCTTGGAAAATATTCGTCTGAGATTCGTGAGCATGAGAAAATAAGACTCACGGATGACTGATGCTACACTCCTGTTCTTATATAAATCGTTGTTATCCATATTGATTATTGCTTGTTGATAAAGTTTTCATTCATTAAAGAAGCCTTCTTCTGAACTCGGCGCAGGTGACGGCCGTGGCTACGGCAACGTTGAGCGAGTCGGCCGTTGGCCTGTCTGTCGGATAATTGGGGATGAGCAACTTTCGGTTGACCAACGCTCTGACCGCAGGCGAGATGCCTTGTCCCTCGTTGCCCATGACGATGAGTCCATGTCGTGTCAGCGACTGCCTGTAGATGTCCTCGCCTTCGAGCATCATGGCATAGACGGGGAAGTCGGCCGGCAGTGCGGAGATTGTTTGCGGCAGGTCGACGTAGCGCACGTGTACGCGCGCAATGCTACCCATGGTGGCTTGCACCACTTTGGGGCTATAGGCGTCGGCAGTGCCCTGCGAGCAAAAAATGTCCTCGATGCCAAACCAGTCGGCAATGCGGATGATTGTGCCCAGATTGCCGGGGTCCTGCACGTTGTCGAGTGCGAGCGACAATCGGTCGGTTCGGGGCGACACATGGTCGGTCTCAGGCATGGGAAACACGGCCAACACGTCTTGCGGATGCTGCAAGAAGCTCACACGCCTCAGCTCATCCTCGCTGACAAGCATCGTCTCGGTACCGTTTGTCTCGTTGCCGGGCGTCCAGCCGGTCGTGTGCACAAGCAGCCGTGCCGGCATCAGCTCAAGGAGGTCGGCCACGACCTTGGGTCCTTCGGCGACGAAGCATTGCTCTTGCTGCCGATATTTTTTCATCTGCAGCGAGTGGATATATTTTATCTTGTTTCGACTTATCATTTTCTTTGTCTCATTTTTGCGTCCCGCGCCGTGCAGAAGCGCATCTCTGCCCGGCTTGTCCGCATGCTTTGAAGTTGACTGCAAAGGTAAACAATATTACCGATTCAGAACAAAAAAAACTGTTAATCTCCTTTTCTATGAATTAAAAATATTACCTTTGCACAAATTTAATCGGTTCATCTTGAAACATTGCTGCCTTTTTTGCGTCGTGCTACTGGTTGTCCTTACGGGGTGTTCGTCTACGAAATATGTTCCGGACGGACAATATCTGCTTGATAAGGTAGAGCTGAGGTCGGACAGGAAAGGGTTCGACGTTGCGTCGCTCGCTCCCTATATCCGTCAGAAAGCCAACTCCAAATGGTTTTCTGTCTTCAAGATTCCGTTGGGGGCCTATTCGCTTTCGGGAAAAGACACTACGCGATGGATTAACCGAACGCTGCGAAAGGCTGGTGAGCAGCCTGTTATCTATGATTCGTTGGAGGCCTTGTTGAGCAAGAACGACCTCACGCAGGCCATGCGGAACATGGGCTATCTGCAGGCCAACACCTCACTCATGACCGAGACGACGGGCAAACGGATGAGGGCCGTCTACGAGTTGCACCCGGGCCAACGTTATGTGATCGGCCATTACCGAATCGACATTCAGGACCAGCAGATAGACCGGCTGCTCAGACCGCATCTCCGCACGCTTGCCGGAACGCCGTTCAGCGTCAGCGACCTTGACGCGGAGCGTGGCCGTCTGACCTCCATCCTCCTTGACAGTGGCTATTATCGGTTTCACAAGGACTTCATCGTGTACAGTGCCGACACTGTGGGCGGCGGGGAGACCGTCGACGTGACGCTGCATCTGGTCAAATATCGCGCCAACAACAACTCGCCCTTCACTGACCATCCGCGCTACCGCATAGGCAAGGTCAGCTTCAAGGCCAGTGACGGCGGGCGCATACGGCTGCGTCCACGCGTCCTCGAATATAGTACGGACATTGCCGAAGGCCGATATTACAGCAATACCAGTCTGCAAAAGACCTACAACAACTTTGCCAGGCTGGGTGCGGTGAGGTATACGGACATCAGTTTCCGCGAGCAGCCCGACACGGCTCTGCTTGACTGCGGCATACAGATCTCCACGAACAAGCCCAATACGATTAGCTTCCAGCCCGAAGGCACCAATACGGCCGGTGACCTTGGGGCCGCGGCGTCGCTGACCTGGCAGAACAGAAACCTCTTCCATGGCAGCGAGTTGCTCAGCATTGAGGCCCGGGCGGCCTTTGAGGCCATCACCGGACTGGAGGGATACCAGAATCAGGACTACGAGGAATACAGCATAGAGTCGAAGCTCACCTTCCCCCGCTTTGTCGCCCCCTTCCTATCGCGGTCTTTCCGACGGCGCAGCAGCGCCACATCGGAGCTCTCTGTGAGCTGGGACTTGCAGAACCGACCGGAGTTTCACCGTCGCGTCTTCTCCACGGCGTGGCGTTATCGTTGGCAGGAGCCCAGGCATCACATAGCCTTCCGCCTTGACTTGCTCGACCTCAACTATGTCTATATGCCTTGGATCAGTTCCACCTTCAAGCATGACTATCTCGACAGCGTGTCCAATCGGAATGCCATCCTGCGGTACAACTATGAGGACCTACTCATCATGAAGATCGGATTCGGCATCAGCTACAACAACAAGGGGAACGCCGTTCGGGCCAACATAGAGACTGCGGGAAACCTGCTTCACGGTTTTTCCCATGCCTTCGGCTTCAACCGCAACGGCCAGGGTCAGTATCGTTTCGCAGGCATAGCCTTTGCGCAATATGCCAAGATGGACGTCGACTTCACCCATCTGTTCCGTCTTGACGACAAGAACTCCGTCGCCTTCCATGCCGCATGCGGCATAGCCTATCCCTATGGCAACTCACGCATCCTGCCTTTCGAGAAGCGTTACTTCTCGGGCGGCCCCAACTCGGTCAGAGGATGGGCGGTCAGAGAGCTGGGGCCGGGGGCGTTTCGTGGAACGGACGGACGCATCAATTTCATCAATCAGACGGGAGACGTCAAGCTCGACCTTAATTTGGAATACAGGACATACCTTTTCTGGAAACTCAACGGGGCGTTCTTCATCGACGCGGGAAACATCTGGACCCTGCGCGATTATGAGGAGCAGCCGGGTGGGCAATTCCGGATAGACAAGTTCTATCAGCAATTGGCCGTGGCCTATGGACTCGGCCTGCGGCTCAACTTCGATTATTTCATTCTGCGTTTTGACATGGGCATGAAGGCCGTAAACCCGGCCTACAGCAGCCATAAGGAGCACTATTCTCTGCTGCATCCCGACATGGGCCGCGATTTCACCTTCCATTTCGCGGTCGGCCTGCCTTTCTGAGCGGCGCGGTCGGCCGGTTGGGGCGGCACGGGAGACGGTCTTTTGCGTTGCAAACAGCCGTATCCTGCGTTGCAAACAGCCGCCTCTTGCATTGTAAACAGCCGTCTCCTGCATTGCAGGAAGACTTTGTATGCCGACTGCGTGCGCGTGCCGTAGATGCGCAGCGTGGCTCTTGGGCATTTGCAAGTCTGAGAGAAAAATACTAATTTTGCACCTTTGAGACAACAGAAAACGTAAGACGAATATGGAATACATGTCACAGGAAGGGTTCGACAAACTTTCAGGCGAACTCAACCAGCTCATTAAGGAACGGCTTCCGGAGGCCATCCAGGCCATCTCGGAAGCCCGTGACAAGGGCGATTTGAGCGAGAATTACGAATACAGGGCCGCCAAGCGCGAGCAGGCGAGGGTGCTGAGCCGGGTGCGCTTCTTGCAGCGCGTGCTGACCCACGCCCGCGTGCTTCCTGCCCAAAGCCATGATGACGGGCGCGTCGGGCTGCTTTGCCGCGTCGGGCTGCTCAATCTCGCCACGGAAAAGCGCATGGCTTACACGCTCGTGAGTCCCCATGAGGCCAACACGCGGGAGGGTAAAATCTCGGTCAAGTCGCCCGTTGCCATGGCCTTGCTGGGCAAGCGGGAGGGTGACGTCGTGGAGGTGCGTGTCCCGGCAGGGGTCATGCGGCTGCGCATTGAGAGCGTGGCCTACTGACGCGCCGCCGCTCTCGGCAGCTCATCGGATGAGAGGCATGGCCCTTCCGGCTGTTCCTGCCCGGGTGGCTTCTGTGAGAATTTAGGCTGAAAAGATAAGCCGGTATCGTCTGAAAGGGTTAACTTTGCAAAAAGATATATTGCCTGTCATGGATTCGGACACGGGAAAGTTCGTCTATATGGCCATCGACTTGAAGAGTTTCTACAGCTCGGTGGAATGTGTTGCCAGGAGGTTGGACCCGCTGACGACCCATCTTGTCGTGGCGGATGTCAGCCGCACGGAGAAGACCATCTGCCTGGCCATCTCCCCGTCGCTGAAGGCTTACGGCCTTGGCGGACGGGCCCGGCTGTTCGAGGTGGTCGAGAAGATGAGGCAGGTCAACGCCGAGCGGAGTCGCCGCATCGGTTACAGGCCGTTCACGGGCAAGTCATATTCGTCGGTCGAGCTCGCAAGGCATCCTGACTGGGAGGCCGCCTATATCGTTGCCACGCCGAGAATGGCCGAATACATAAGGGTGAGCAGGCGGATAAATGACATCTATCTCAAGTATATGGCTCCCGAGGACATACATGTCTACAGCATTGACGAGATTTTTGCCGATGTGACGGGCTATCTTCGCTTTTATGGCGGAACCGCCCGCGAGTTTGCGACGGCCATCATTCGGGACGTATTCAGCACGACAGGCATCACCGCGACCTGCGGCATCGGCAGCAACATCTATCTCTGCAAGGTGGCCATGGACGTGCTGGCCAAACATCTTCAGCCCGACGACAACGGCGTGCGCATAGCCGAACTTGACGAGATGAGCTATCGGCGCCAGCTTTGGGGGCACCGCCCGCTGACCGACTTTTGGCGTCTGGGGCGGGCTACGGCGGCCCGGCTGGAGGCTCTTGGCGTCGAGACCATGGGGCAGCTTGCGCGCTTCTCGCTGACCCATGAGGCCCAGCTCTACAAGCTCTTCGGTGTCAATGCCGAATTGCTTGTCGATCATGCCTGGGGTTACGAGCCTGTCACCATGGCGGCCATCAAGGCATACAGGCCCGCGACCCACTCGTTGGGGACGGGCCAGGTGCTCTCGTGCCCTTATGGTTTTGACAAGGCGAGGGTGGTGGCAGAGGAGATGGCCGACACGCTCGCGCTCAGAATGGTCGCCAGGCAGGTTGTCGGCAGGCAGGTCGTACTGACCGTCGACTACGACCGGACGAGCCTCGCCGGTGCCGGCGGCGCGTATCAGGGTGAGCTGTCGACCGACCGTTACGGCCGCCTTGTGCCCAAGCATGCCCGTGGCTCGCTCAATCTTGCGCGCCTCACGTCGTCTTCCCGCGCCATCATGGAAGCCGTCGCGCGGCTTTTCGACCGCATTGTCAATCCGTTGCTCACCGTCCGTCGGGTCAATGTGACCATATCCGGGGTGGTTCCGGAACAGCAGGGCGAGCAGGAGCGGCGGCGTGCGCCCGTGCAGCTCGACCTCTTCACCGACTTCCGGGAAGAGCAGGCCCGGCGCGAGAAGGAGGAGAAGGACTTGGCCAAGGAGCGCAGTCTGCAACAAGCCTCTATCAGAATCAAGAGGAAGTTTGGCAAGAACGCCCTGCTGCGTGGACTCAACTTTGCCGATGGGTCCACGCAGCGGGAGCGCAATCTCCAAATAGGCGGACACAAGGCATGACGGGCTTCTGTCCCATTCAAAAAAAAGACAGGCTCGTTTGGCGTTGTCTGATATTTGCGTTATCTTTGCGTGCCTAAAGCCATTCATAGACCGATGGATTTGAAAATATGGATATTCTGATTCGGGAAGCCACTGTAGCGGATGCCGCACAGCTGCTTGAGATTTATGCCCCTTACGTGGAGCAGACGGCCATAACGTTTGAGTATGACGTTCCCTCCTTGCCTGAGTTTCAAGACCGCATACGCGAGACCGGCCGGTCTTTTCCTTATCTTGTCGCCACAAGGGGCGACAGGATCGTGGGCTATGCCTATGCCCATTCCTTTTACGGGCGTGCGGCCTACCGCCGGAGCGTGGAGACCTCCATCTATCTGGACAGGGAAGAGCGTCGTCACGGCGTGGGCCGGAGGCTTTATGCGGCCTTGGAGAGGCAACTCAGAGAGCGGGGCTTCCTCAATATGAATGCCTGCATTGCATATCAGGATGAGCCCGATGCCCATTTGCCCCTTGACAGCGTCCGCTTCCATGAGGCTATGGGCTTTGTCCGCTGTGCCCATTTTCATAAGTGCGGATACAAGTTCGGCAGGTGGTATGACGTGGTTTGGGCCGAAAAGATGATCGGGCCGCATGAGCCCTCAAGCAAATGACGGTATGGACAAGATGCATCATGGAAGAATAGAGGTGGTTGCCGCTATCATAGAGCAGGACGGGAGGTTCTTTGCCACGCAGCGTGGCTATGGCGACCATAAGGGCAAATGGGAGTTTCCCGGCGGCAAGGTGGAGCAGGGAGAGAGTCTTGAGCACGCCTTGACGAGGGAGATAGAGGAGGAGCTGGCCGTCAGCATAGGCATCGACAGGCTGGTTTGCACCATTGAGTGTGACTATGCCCGCTTCCATCTCACGATGCACTGCTATCTGTGCCATGTGGTCAAGGGTAGGCTGCGGCTCCTTGAGGCGCAGGACGCGCGATGGCTCGACCGGGAACATCTCAACGACGTCGACTGGCTGCCGGCCGACCGGGAGGTAGTCCGGCTGCTGCTGGATGGCCGGTGAATGGTGCCGCCATCGCTCATGGCGACAAGCCCGTGGGCGGGTGGTGACGGCGCAAGCCAGGCCGTCAAGAATGGTCGTGAATGGCAGAAAAGTAATCATCAGATAAAAAAACTAATGGATTTCTTTTGGTTCTTTGAAAAAAATGTAGTAACTTTGCACTCGCAAACAGCAAACGGTCTGTAAGACACAGATTGTCCCTGCTGAATTTTAGTGGGAGATTCGCTAGCTCAGTTGGTAGAGCATCACACTTTTAATGTGAGGGTCATGGGTTCGAGCCCCATGCGAGTCACCTCGGATTACGGAGGAATTGCCTGTAGAACGGCAATTCCTTTTGTCTTTTAGGAGGTTACGAGGATGGGGAGTGGGGAAGCGAGTCGTTTGTCCTCCCGCGTTGGCGTCAATGCAGTCGCCGTTTTGCGATTTTCGGTCGCCGTTTTGCGATTTTCGCTTGCATCCGTTGTTCTCAAGCACCCTGTCGGCGCTTCTTGGGTTCTTTGATGTCGTCATTTTCTGATTTCTTTTGTTTAGGTTCATAAATTTGTTCTCTGCCAATCCTTCAGGCTGCTTTGACAGGGCATTGGAAGCCCTTTGGGGTGCCGGTTGGGGCGTTGATGGCCTCTTGGCTGCCGCTTCTGGTGCTGAAGCCCTCTTCGTTGTCGGTTCTGGTGCTGATGCCCTCTTGGTCGGTATGGCCTTCGCCAGTGTCTCGTGGCGCTCTCTTCTGTTCTCCGGTGCTATCTTCTGTTCTCCGGTGCAAAGTTAATACTTTCTTGCGAATCCTGCAAATTTTTGGGTGATTTTTACGAGTTATTTTACAAACAAATGTTTTTTTTGTCCTGCTTGTGCGAGAAAGCGGGCGTCGTGTGGGGTGGGGCCGTGCGAGATGGGCCCTCGTTAGCTTGCCTTCTCTCGAACGGCTCGTTGCGGCGCTGTGCAAAGTCTGTCCCTGATTAGGACAAGTCTCCTACTCGGAGAAACCCGCATGGAAAGCCAAAATAGCCTTCTTTCCGGCTTTGCGGGCGACCGGAGATCTGCAGGCGAAAACACCCTGAAACCGTGGAAGAATGAGGGTTCCTCCGAATAGGATAAAAATCTCCTACTCGGAGAAAACAAAAAAAAATGCCCCAAAACATCCATCGGCCTCCCCCAAAAATCTCTCTCTCGCGCACGTGTTATATCCAACTCACCGTAGGTGAGGATATAATTAAACTCAAAGATATAATTATCCCTTCAAAGAAAGAGAGCGTAGAGAAAGAAAGTTTCCCAAAAATCTTTCGTAAACGGTTGAAAATGAGCACTTTAGAGATGTCAAGTAGGTTTTTGGGCAGTTTTTGGGCAGTTTTCGGCCGGGCGGTCCGGCCGCACGTCGGGAGTCATGGGCTGCGAGTTGTCGCCTGCGAGGCCTCTTGCCCGACGGCTGACCCGCAGATGTAAGCAAACGAGAAAAATATCGCAAAAAGTTCGCAAAAAATTTGGTGGTTTCGGCGAGAATGCTTATCTTTGCACAAAAAAAGACAACCCGATGAGAAAAGTCCTGTTTATGATGCTTGTTGCCGCACTCTCTGTTCTTCCGCTCGCCGCTCCGTATGCCGGCCTGCTCTGTGCGGGCGGCCGATATGCTGCGGCAGACGGCCGATATGCTGTGGCAGACGGCCCCGTCGGCGTTGGCTCTGTGCCGGGCATGAGTTTCCCGGCTGCCGTGGACAAGACTCGCCCGTTCCTGTTCGGCACCGGCAACACCAACGCGGACGTCTGCTGCCTTTCCGGTGCCTGCGACGACGCCCGTTGTTCGGAAGTCAGCGCGAAGTCAGCGCGAAGTCGGCGCGAAGTCGGCGCGAAGGCGACGATCGGCAGCATCTCCGGCAGTGTTTGCGGAACGGTTGGAACGGAGGCATACGGGGTTCTTCATGGTTTTCTGCCGGTCATAGACAGTCAGGAGCTCCGCTTCGAGACGAGGCATGGTTTGGGGGAGGGCACGAAAAAAGCCACGTCCCGTTCGTGAATGAAACGAGAAGTGGCTCTGCTTTTGACTCGAGATGATGTCGGGGCGACAGGATTCGAACCTGCGACCACCTGGTCCCAAACCAGGCGCGCTACCGGGCTGCGCTACGCCCCGATGGGCTTCCACTCTGCCTGCCGAGGGGGCAGGTGTGGGGTGCGTTGGCCAAAAGCGATGCAAAGGTAGTGAGATTTCTGCTTATAACCAAATGTTTTGCCGCTTTTTTTTCATTCTTCTTTGTGTCCGGGTGGTTTTCAGCGTGTCGTCGAGTGGCACATTTGGCGGTAGGGACAGCTCTCGCAGCGCGTTCGGTCGGCGGTGGGGGCGAAGGGCTTGTCGGGGCAGAAGATGTCGGCGAGGGTGTCCTTGAGACCCTCCGTGAACGCTTCCTGTACGGCGCGGCAGTCGATGAGGGGCTTGCGCTGGTAGACGAGCGTGGGGTCGTAGTCGGCGGCGCGTGCATGCTGAATGTAGAGCAGGGCCGGCGAGACGGGCAGGTTGCCGGGGTCGAACTGCGCGGAGTCTCTGACGATGAGCGCATAGAGCAGGGTCTGCAGGAAGTAGTCGGTGTGGTGCTGACGGATGTTCTCGCCTGTGAAGATTTCCTCTATCGACGCGATGACCTGGTTGGCCCGGCTGCCCGTCTTGTAGTCGACGACGCGTATGCGGTCGCCCCCGGCGTCGTGTATCAGGTCGAGTCGGTCGATGATTCCTCCGGTGGTGATTGTGCGCGTGCCTGTCGGCAGGTCTATCCGCAGCGGTGCCGTCACCCTTTGCTCCAGGGCCAGTATGCGGAAGGGTGCCAGGCGTCGGTCGATGGTGAGCAGCTGCCTGACGTAGGCGGTGATGACGTTTCGGTTGATGATTTGCAGGCCGTTGTACTCGGGCCTGAAGCCCGGGGATGTGTTCTTGAAGAACAGTTCCTTGAAGGCTTGTTCCACGGCGTCCTGCGTGATGTGAGGCTGCTTGAGCATGCGGTCGATGTCGTCCTTGCCTACAGGGTCCTTGCCGGCGTAGGGCTGGTAGAGCAGCTCTGCTGCTCGGTGGAAGATGTTGCCGAAGACGGCATTGTCGATCTCGCCCTCGTCGGCGCGGTCGGGCTCGGCGATGTGGGCAATGTGGCGGAAGTAGAAGCGCAACGGGCAGCGCAGGTAGTTGTTGATGGCGGTGGGCGTGAGACTGGCGGTCTCGTTGAGTGCCTCCAGCACGCGTCCCTGCTTGGCGACGGGGGCGGGCTCCAGGGCACTTGTGGTTCTGCCGGCGTGCAGCTTGAGCCGCTTGATGTCGTTCGGCCTTTCCACCATCAGCTGGAGCATGAACCGGCTCATCTCGCCGGTGTGTCCGTCGGTGGTTGAGTTGTTGTAGGCCAGGGTGGCGTCTTGCGAGCGTTGCAGGAGGCTGTAGAAATAATAGGCGTAGATGGCCACCTTGTGGTCGATGGTGGTCAGTCCGAAGGCCTTCCGTATGGCATAGGGTATGAGGGAGGCGTCGGCGAGGCCTTTGGGCAGGTTGCCTTCGCCGGCCGAGAGCACGAGCACGTGGTCGAAGTCGATGTTGCGCGTCTCCAGGACGCCCATGATTTGTATGCCTGCCGCGGGCTCGCCGTGGAAGGGTATGGAGGTGGCGCCCACGAGTTGCATGAGCAGGCGCTCGAGGGTGGAGGCGTCGATGTCGAGGTCGTGCGAGAGCATGAGCGCGTGGAGCCGGTTGAGCAGGGTGTACATGCGGAAGAGCGACTCGCTGAGGAGGATGCCGGCTTGTCCTGTGGGCGCGTGGCGTGTCTCGTCGTTGCCGGCACGGGCGTTGGCCCCCATCTCTCTGACAATGGCCAGGAGGCTGGCCGTGAGCGTGAGCGCGCTGCCGTCGGGCAGGGGGGCGAGGGCGTCGGGGCTGAAGAGGTGCGCGTAGGGGTGGCGCGTCAGCTGTCGGACGAGCCGTTGCCGATAGAAGTCGCCATGGCGGCTGCCGACGGTCTGCAGCCGGAGAATCTGGAAGACGAGCGACGTCAGCGGCGTCTGGGCGAGCGGGAAGCCCGTGGTCACGTTCACCTCGGTCACCTTTTCGGGAAGGCTGTGGATGACGGCGGGCAGCAGCGACTCGTCGGCGAGGACGATCGCCGTATGCACGCCGTCCTTCCAGCGGTCGTTGTCGAGCAGCCACTGGGCCACATAGTGGGCTTGGATGTTCTCGGTCGGGGCGGAGCAGAACGTGATGTCCTTGTCTTTCCCGAGGTTGTCGAAGATGCTGTCGTCGGTCTCGTCGAGCTCGTTGGGGAACATGCGTCGGTAGCGGTTGATGAACATTCCGGCTTCCGGCTGCATCTTGTGCCCCCCGATGTCCCGCTGCCGGGTGTAGGCGTGGTCGAAGTCCCAGTAGAACGTGGCCATGCCTTTCGCTCTCAGCTGGCTGGCCAGCCGCTCCTCCACCTCCTGCATCATGTTGAATCCCACAAAGGCGTAGCTGTCATGCCGGAAGTCGCTGATGCCTTTTTCCGCCACTTGTCGGTAGAGCTGTCCCTCATAGGCGAGTCCCTGGCTGGCGAGCCGCTCGCCGAAGCCGTGATAGATGTCGCCGAGATGTGACCAGAGGGCAAGGAACCGCTCTTTCAGCTTCGACGGCTGGCGGTCGTCAAAGTTGGCGAAGAATCTCTTCAGTGCGGCCTTTTGCCCCTCGTCGAGATAGCTCACGTCGTCGAGCTCGTGATGGGCGGCCATGTTGAAGAACACTTCGTCGGCCCGGGCCATGTGCTTGTCGATGTCGTCAAAATCGGACAGAAGCACCTGCCCCCACCCGTAGAACTTGTCGAGCGTCTCGGTCGATCCGGTCGATTCGCAGTACACCTTGTGCAGGTCGCAGATGAGCTTGATGGGGTCGGCCACCTGCAGGGGGCTGTGCTGGCGGAACAGGTCGCTGATGGTGACGTAGGCCGGACTCCAGACGGGTTTGCCGGCAAGGTCCTCCAGGGCCTCGTTGAGGAAGATGGAGGCGCGTTTGTTGGGGAACACCACGGCCAGCCTTGACAGGTCGTGCCCATGCTTGCGCAGAAGGTCTTGTGCTACGTGCTCTAAGAATGTCATATTTTGCTGAATGAAGAACGTTGAATGAAGAAAATGAACGCGGGGCGGAGGGCTGGGAAGGTCAGACGCTTTCCACCTCGTTGAACAGGACATACCAGAGATAGCCCTTGATGTTGGTGTAGCCCATGTCGGTGAGCAGTTGCATGTAGTTTCTGACTTGGCGCTTGTGAGCGTCGGATTTGCGTCCGAACTTGAAGTCGACCACGATGATGCCGTCCTCGCCGAGCATCACACGGTCGGGTCGGTGCTCTTTCTTTCCGTCGGCCGTGGCATGGGGCGAGAGTATGGTGCATTCATTGAAGAGGGTCCATCGGTCTGAGAACCAGTCGCTGACGATGGGATTGCTTAGGGCTTGCGTGATGCGTTGCCGTAGCTGTGCCTCGCTGACGTTGCTGTCGTAGAGGATGCCGTCTTGTTCCATTTGGCGCAGGGCCGGGTCGATGTCGTCAGTCGTGCGGATGGTTGAGAACACCTTGTGGAGAATGTTGCCCGTCCGTATATAGGTCTTTCGCTGCTCTTCTTCGGCGTCGCCCTCAATGAAGTCGTGGCTGCCGTTGCTCTGTCTGAACGTCACGGCAGGCTCTGCCGAATGCATCCTGACGTCAACGTCTTTCTCCTCCTGCTTGAAGATGTTGTCCGACTCCCGTTTCCGGGCCGTGCCGGGGAGGCTCTGCGGGGTTCCGTAGGTGAAGACGGTCGGGCTGTCGTCGTCGCCTTCGTCAAGCAGGCTGCCGTCAAGTCTCCGCGCGAGTGCGTCCAGGCTGTTCTCCATGACCACTGAGCGTGTGCCCGTGGCCTCACGGCGGCCGAGCACGGTGAGGCTTTTCCGTGCCCGCGTGAAGGCCACGTAGAGCAGGTTCATGTTGTCGATGATGTTTCTTGTGTGCTCGTCCTGGTAGTCGGCCTCATAGATGGTGCCCGTCAGCTGGTTGCGATAGAAGTCGACGGGCACCGTGCCCAGCTCGTCGTAGGGGGCAGTCTGTGGCGACGTCCACAGGGTGTAGCCTTGTTGCTCAAGTTGCCAGTCGCAGAAGGGCATGACGACATGGTCAAACTCAAGGCCCTTGCTTTTGTGAATGGTGAGCAGGCGGATGCCGTCGCCGCCATCTCCTTGGATGGATTTGCGGCATAGGCCTTCGTCCCAGGCGGTCAGAAAGTCGGCGAGGTCGCCCGGCGTGGTTTGGAGGAAGGCGTTCAGCTGGTCATGAAAGGCGGCGATGTAGGCTCCTTGCTCCTCGGCCTTTTCGAGTCTGAATATGCAGAAGAGCCTCTCGACGAGGTCGGTGATGGGCATGGAACGCAGCTCGTCAAGATGATTGGCGAACGCGGCAGGCAGCCAGTCGAGGAACCGGTTGTCTGCCTGCCTCCTCGCCGCCGGGGCTTCTCCAGCCTGCCTGTCGGAGACGGAGACCAGCCGGGAAAGGAAGTCGGCGTCCCCTTCTATCTGCGTCTTCCATATTGCGGCCAGGCTGGCTGTGGCCAGTGAGTCGTCGGTATGGTCGAGCACGCGCATGGCCCCGACGAGCACCTTGACCGCCGGTGACGCATCGAGGCGGAAAGCCTCGTCGGAGATGAGCCTCACGTCCGGCATGACCGCGGCCAGGTGGGTCGCTATTTCCTGAATGGTTCGGTTGGCTCTGACGATGACGGCAATCCTGCCTGCGGGGACATGATGGCGCATGAGGAGGTCGCGGATGGTCTCTTCCAGGCGTTCGAGCATGCGCGTGTGATAATCAGCGCTTTTGGGCAGCAGCTCAATGCGCACGCTTCCGCCGTCGGGGCTGCCGTCGGGCACCGTTTGGCAGACGTCCTGATAGACATCCTGCATGAGCTTCAGCGTGGCGTGCTCCGAATCGGTTGCCGCGGTTTCCGTCGCCGACGCCCGGCTCTTGCCGCCATCCTGCCTTTCCAGCCTCTCTTGCTGGTGTCTGACGGCCTGTATGAAGAACTCGTTGTTGAAGCGTATGATGCGGCTTTCGGAGCGACGGTTGATGCTTAGCTCGTGGATGTCGACGTCGTTCTTGCTGAATTCGGTACGGTCGATGCCGCTCAGCAGCTGCCAGTCGCCGTCTCTCCAGCGGTAGATGCTTTGCTTGACATCGCCCACGATGAGGTTGGAGGACGCTCCTTCCGTGGCCGGCGCATGACTCATGCACTCGCGAACGAGCACCTTGAAGTTGTGCCATTGCACGCGGCTGGTGTCCTGAAACTCGTCAATCATGATATGCGAGAGCCGTGTGCCGATTTTCTCGAAGATGAAGGGAGAGTCGTTCTCGCCGATGAGCTCGCTGAGCATGGTCTGTGTGTCGCTGAGCAGGAAGCGGTTGGCCTCTGCGTTGAGGTCGCGCACGGTGCGCTCGATGTCGTTGAGCAGACGCAGCTGGCTCATGTGCCGGCGGGTGACGCGGGCCGACCCGTAGGCCTTGAGGATGCGGGGGCGTGCGCTCTCGATGTCTGTGATGAGCTGCGAGATCTCCTCGGCTGCGGCCAGCAGCTCGGAGCCAGGTCGGTTGTCGGCCTTCTTCACCATGGTGGAGGCATCCTCCATGGCGTCGGTCACGCGTTGGGTCAGCAGGCTCTTGTCGGTGAATTGGCCGGCCGCGAGTTTGGCAAAGTAGCTGCATGCCCCCCGGGCACCATTGCTGAAATCGGCTACGCTCACTTGATGACGCTTGAGGATGTCGTCGAATTTGTCGCATGCCTTCTGAAACTCTTTCTTGCCGGCCTGCTCAATGGACAGGAGCCTCTTTTCCATTTGCGTGAAGAAGTCGGGCTGTCGCATGTTGTCCCTGAGCCTTTGCGAGTTCTCCTTATAGGCATCCTTGAAGATGTTGGCGCCGAAGTCCTTGATGGAGTGGATGACATTCCATGTCTTGTCGTCTTCTATGTTCGTGTGTATGAAGTCCATGATCCATTTCAGCTGCTCGCTGCTCTGGGTGAGTCCGGCTATCATCACGTCGACGGCCTGTTCCTCCACTTGCCGGTCGTTGAGCTCTATGCGCAGGTTCGCCGTGAGGTCGAGCTCACGGGCCAGGTTGCGCAGCACGCTTTGGAAGAAGGTGTCAATGGTCTGCACCTGGAAGAAGCTGTAGTTGTGGATGAGCAACTGTAGGGCTATTCGGGCCTGCGACCGTATGAAGGCGTCCTCCCGCTGAAGCTCGTTGGCGATGCACCTAAGCTCGTTTTCCGAGTCGTCCAGACCGTTGGCTATGCCATAGAGGGTGGAGAGGATGCGTGTCTTCATCTCTTCCGTCGCCTTGTTTGTGAAGGTCACGGCAAGAATGTTGCGAAAGCTCATCGGGTTGATGATGAGCTGCTTGATGTATTCAACTGTCAGTCGGAATGTCTTTCCGCTGCCGGCACTTGCCTTATAGACTGTTAATGGTTTGGACATGCTAATCAAAGAGAGGGTTTGTCTATCAATATCTGAGGGGGCTTCTCCTTACCATTTGCGGAAGAGCTCGAAGCCGAACCGGCATCCTGCGCCGTCGAAGTGGCCGTTGCGATTGGCCATGAAGAGGCCGACGGAGAACAGCCGCGTCGTGAGGCCATAGCCTAACTCAAGATAGGGATGCAGCTGGCGGACGTCGAGCGCGCTGACATAGATGCGCTCTTTCTCCACATAATGGCCTGCGAAGGGTATCCACGAGGCAAGGAGAAGGGGTGACTCGTAGGTGAGGTTGGCCCGGACGTAATACTCGGAGGCGTTGTACCAATTGGAGTTGAGCAGTTCGAACTCGCCGCTCCAGTCGTCGTCCCAGCCGCCGGGCACGTTGTTCTCGCGGAAGTTTGTATAGTCGAGGAAGTAGCTCTTGCTGCCCTTCGACATATAGAATCCGAATCCGGCACGCATGGAGAGGGAGCGCATGCATGGCAGACGGCGGATGCATTGGCCGTCAAACTCCCAGCGGGCATAGTTCATCGTGGAGCCCAGCAGGCCGTCGATGCTCTGCTCGTAGTCGCACGTGAAGACGGGCCCTGTGTATCCCCACGGCCTAAGCTCCAACTCGACGAAGGGCGCGACCGACTTGTAGGTGGTGGGCAGCCCCATAGTCGTAAACGACGACTTGTCGACGGCCGACCGACGGTGTATGATGACGCCGCCCTCCAGGCCGAGACGCTCTTCCAAGTCATAGTGGGCTGTGAGCTGGAACCGATAGTCATGGAAGTAGTCGAGCTTATACTTTGACCAGTCGATGGAGTCATATTGTTCGTGCCTCACGTCTTCCATGACCGATGAGTTGGTGATTCGGTTTCCGTTGCTCACCTCTGCCTTCACGTATCCGTTATGCTTGCGGTCGAAGAGATAGTTGATTGGGAGGCTGTAATAGAGCTGATGCAACTTGAAGGAGTAGCCCAGCTTGATGCGCGCGGAAATCTCGCTGTTTTTTGAGAATCGCCAACTGCCCCGCAGGTCAAACCGATACGTGATTCCGCGTCTCGGACTGTAGCCCAGGTAAAGCGGATTGAAGAGAGGATTCAGGCGGAAATAGCCTTGGTTGTCGTTGCCGAAGTTGCCTTTGATTCGGTTCAGCAGGTTGTCGCCGATTACGTCCCACATGATTTTCTTCCATTTAGCGTCTTTTCCCTCCGTTTCGGTGGAAGCGGTGTCAGTGGTGTCGCGTATCGGGCTTTTGCCGAAATGGCTCTCGTAGACGGCTTGTTGGTCCCTGGTCAGCGTGTCGGGACGCAGACGCTCCATCAGCCGCAGGTCGTTGTGGTGGCTATAGCCCAGTGAGTCGGGTTGCGGCAGGTCGTAGCGCGCCTTATAGTTGCCGTAGATTCGGTTCCCAAGAAGTGAGAATCGCGATTGCAGGCTGATGCTTGCGGGAATCAGCGACTTGAGGCCCTCCGCTCCCATGACGATGTCGAGGTGGATGCGCAGCATGTCGTATTCGCCGTCGAACGTTGTGGAGACGATGCGTCCGGTCTGGTCGTCGATGACGGCCGTGCCCTCAACGAGTTGCGTATTGGCTACTCTGGGCTTGAATTTGATGCGCACCTTGCCGTCGTGTACATGGAAGACGCGGTACTTGTAGAAACGTTTGTTGATGCGGCAGAACGGTGACAACATGTGGTCACCGAATATGGTTACGTTGTAGAGGTCCGGCGTCAGGTATCTCAGAATTGTCGGCATGGCCTTGCTTTTGTGGGGCATGGTCGTGATGTCGCAGACAGGGCGCGTCTCCCATTGGCGAAGCCCGTGGAAGGAGACCTCCTCAAAGGTTTCAGACAGGTAATCGCGTTGTCCGCTGCGCGCCACCATGAACATGCTTGGCACAGCCATCAGCAAGAAGTTGCGACGCTTGACATGCAACTCCATTTTTTGGTAGGCGTAGGTGCGGCTGTTATGGATGCCGGAAGTGTCAAGGCTTTCCAAATAAGAAAACAATTTCCTCATGAGCAACGTATCGGGGTGGGTAGTTGCTGCCGCATTCACGGTGGTGAAGAGTACCACCGTGAGCATGAGAATATGTCTCCATTTAGCCAAGTGCTGTTTATTTCAGATGGCTGTCACAGCGTCTTGAGGAAGGCTTCGGCCTTTTTGAGGTCGTCGGGCGTGTCGATGCCAACCGTCTCAACGTCGGTGGCGGCCACTTTGATGCGATAGCCATTTTGCAGCCAGCGCAGCTGTTCCAGACTTTCTGCGAGCTCAAGGGTCGACTGTGGCAGCCGCGTAATCTCGTGCAGCACTTCTGTGCGATAGGCATACAGGCCAAGATGCTTGAGGAAAGGGTAGTGGCTCAGCCACTCCTTGCGCTCGATACCGCGCACGAAGGGAATCACGCTCCTTGAGAAATAGAGGGCAAAGCCCTCATTGTCGACAACGATCTTCGGCGAGTTGGGGTTCTCCACCGCCTCCATCGACTCGAAAGGCTTGCCGAGTGTGGCTATCTGTGTCTTTTCGTCGTCGAAGCAGCGGCAGACCGTCTCTATCTGCGAATGGCGAATGAAAGGCTCGTCGCCCTGTATGTTGACTACGACATCCCATTGTCCGCCGATTTTCGTGATGGCCTCCTCGATGCGGTCGGTTCCGCTTTTGTGGTCGGCCGATGTCATGACAGCCTTGCCGCCGAAGGAGATGACGCAGTCGTAGATGCGGCTGTCGTCAGTGGCCACGTAGGCAGTATCCAAAGATGCCGACGCCTGTTCATAGACGCGCTGAATCACGGTCTTCCCGCCCAGCATGGCCAAAGGCTTGCCGGGAAAGCGCGACGAGGCATAACGTGCCGGAATGATACCGATAAATCTCATGTTTCTTTCGTTTTTTTAAAATTCATTCTTTGATTCCTGCCATCATCTTGAGGCTCTGAACGATTCGAGATGCTCATAACGCCGGGCCATCATGCGCTTGTAGATGTTCGCCATCCAAAGCCGCTCGGTGGCGATGAAAGCCAGCCCTATGGCCAGCATGACGATGAAGGCGGCATTTTCGGGCATGAAGAGCTTGAGCAAAGAGACAAAGGCCAACGGCAGGAAAAAAGCAATCATCTCGATGGCCAATTGCCAATAGTTGTTCTCAATGCCATTCTTGCTGATGAACTTTGTGTTCAGAGGCATCGTGGTCTTATTGAAGACAGCCAGTTGGAACAGCAGAAAATACTGGAAGCCAGCCGTAAAGATGCAATAGCTGAATATCATCAGGAGCGGCCACTTGCCCATGATAACGGTGGGAAGCATGAGCGTGAACGGCAGGAGAAGGATGGTGCAGAAGAAGACATATTTGGCGTGAAGGAGTTCCAGAATGTTCTCTTTGTGCACCATCAGCAAGTCTATATAGTTGCCCTCATAGCCCATGACCTTGATAAGAAGCATGACACCATAGATGACGAAGTTGTAGATGCACCAGAATGACGACATCGTTGGGTCGCCATAGATGTCTGTATAGCAGATGAGCACGGTGAATACTATCACGATGACCGTAGCGGAAAGGAAGCCCTTTCTTGGATTCTTGTTGCGCAGGATGGTTTTTATCTCGAGTTTCAGACATTGTCCAAACTCACCGAACCTGTCCAGGAAGGCAAATTTGCTGATGGTCTTGAGTCTCGTGGTCGTCGTTTTGCTGAGCTCGCAATAGATGCTCTGAAATTGCAGCTTCCTGTTGATGCCGACCAGCAGGGCGAGCAGACACGCGACAGCGAGGAAAGGCAAGGTCACGCTGCCGTTCTCGAAGCAGTCGCCCAGGGATGCCCACAACTTAAAGAAGCGTTCGAAGCCCGCTTGTTTGCCTATATACACAGGGCAAGCAATGGCTGAATAGACGCCAAGAGGCAAACTCCACCACCACATGTTGCGGCTGATGAGCGTGCGGGCAATGAGATACCACTGGCTGTTGGCCAATATGGCCAGGAGGAAGAACAGCAACACAAGGAGCGTGGTGCCTATGCCGAAGCTGAACACGACGGACATGATGCAATAGGGCACAAGCATGACAAACCATATCAAGTTGCCGCTATTGAACATGGAGTTGAAGATGAATGTGTCCACGCAGAAGTATTTGGGGACAGGCAGAAGCACATAAGGCTTGACTATCTGAGCCGGCGTTTGTTGTCCCGCAAAGCGGAAGCCAAAATCGGCCACCAGCAGGAAGGGCAACACACCGCAGATAAACTCCAAAGCAGTGGTACGGCGAGAATCGTTGACGGCCAACGAAAAGAAGACCGCGAACATCAACAGGTAGATTATGATGAAAGCGATGACAAATCCCACCAGCCATTTGGCAGCCTTGTTCTTCTCGAAGTCCATGCTGCGCCGCTCTGCCAGCTTGCGGTGACGGCGTAAGGTCAGGTATAGTTGCCAGCGGTTCATCTCAGGTCAATTAGCTCAGCGTTTGGAAAATCTTTCGCATTGAAGTTGAATATGCTGTCGGCAAGCTTTTTTGCCTTGAATCCCGTAATGATGATCGAGCTCCAGGTACCGCCTTGATACACCTTGATAATGCCGGGCACGTAGGTTTTCTTGTCGACGATGATATACATCTGGGGGACGCTTTTCTTTCCCTGGGCCACGAGATGAATCTCGTGGCTGCTTCCCTTGTCCTTCATGCTGAGGTTGTAGCCGTTCTTATACATGTTGATGAACGAGTAGGGATTCATCTGCATGCGTTGCGCGTCGCTGGGGGTGGATATGTTCACCTCATTGGTTTTCTTCATGTAGCTCCACTGGGTCTTGCCGTTATACCAGACCGTAGCCTGCGGTGTGGTGGCATGGAATTTCTGCCCTTTGATATAGATGTTGCCGGAAGTGTTTCCATATTTCCCGCTCAACATCTGGAAATGAGCCTGCGCCCCGCTTTTATGTCCGACAATGGCGGCGGCCTTGTCGAGTATCTGTCGGGCTTGTGCGGCACTCTGCGCGTTGGCGGTCAGGGAGACTGCGCCTAACAGTATGAAGAGTATGATCTTTCCTATTTTTTCCATATTGCGTCAAAGTTTATAATTTGGGATAATCATTACTATATTACAGAGCATCATGAAAGGGCTTTTCCTTGATGTCGCGCCTATTGATTGTGCATGGCCGCCAAGAGTTGTGCGAGCTGCGCGTCGTCGCCAATGAGCACGTCGCGTGGCTTGCTGCCTTGCGCGGCACCTACGATTCCTGCGGCCTGCAACTGATCCATCAGGCGTCCGGCACGGTTGTAGCCGATGGAGAACCTGCGTTGAATCATGCTCGTTGAGCCTTGCTGGGAAATGACGATGGCGTGGGCGGCCTCTTCGAAGTAGGGATCGAGATTGTGTATGTCAGCACTTCCGCCGCCGGAGCTGCCGTCTCCGTTCTCATCGGGCGGCTCGGGAAGCTCCAAAGGATCTACGGGGCCGGGCTGGTCGGCGACAAAATCGTTGATGCCCTCAATCTCCGGTGTGTCGATGAAGGCACATTGAATACGCACGGGGTCGCCGCCGGAAAGGAAGAGCATGTCGCCGCGTCCTACAAGTTGTTCGGCGCCTTTGCGGTCGAGGATGGTTCGTGAGTCGATGACAGACGTTACGCGGAAAGCGATGCGTCCCGGGAAGTTGGCCTTGATGTTGCCGGTGATGATTTTGGTGGTAGGCCGCTGCGTGGCAATAACCATGTGGATGCCGACGGCACGGGCCAGCTGTGCGATGCGTGCGATGGGCATCTCGATCTCCTTGCCTGCGGTCATGATCAAGTCGCCAAACTCATCGATGATGACCACGAGGTAGGGCATGTAGTCGTGTCCCTTGGTCAAGTCGAGCTTATGGTGAATGAACTTGTCGTTATATTCCTCAATCTTTTTCACCTGTGCCATCTTCAGCAGGTCGTAGCGGTGATCCATGACGGCGCAGAGGCTCTTCAGCGTGCGCACCACTTTCTGCACGTCGGTGATGATGGGCTCGTCCTCATTCTCGGGCAGGGCAGCCATGAAGTGGGGGGCAATCTTGTTGTAGATGCTGAACTCTACCTTCTTGGGGTCGACAAGCACAAACTTGAGCTCATTGGGGTGCTTGGTGTAGAGCAAAGACGTGATGATGGCGTTCAGACCGACCGACTTACCTTGTCCGGTGGCACCGGCCACGAGCAAGTGGGGCAGTTTGTGAAGGTCGAACATGAATACATCGTTGCTGATGGTCTTGCCGATGGCCACGGGCAGGGCCATCTTTCGCGTGGCGTCCTTGAACCGGCGCGAGTTGAGCACGCTTTCCATGGACACGATGCGGGGCTTCTTGTTGGGCACCTCAATGCCAATCGTGCCGCGTCCGGGAATGGGCGCGATGATGCGAATGCCGAGGGCAGAGAGGTTTAAGGCGATGTCGTCCTCCAAACCACGTATCTTGTTGATGCGGACACCTTCCGCAGGCGTAATCTCATAGAGCGTTATGGTAGGTCCGACGGTGGCGTTTATCTTCGAGATGCGCACGCCAAAGCTGTTCAGCACCTCGATGATGCGCTGGTTGTTGGCCTTGATTTCATCCATGTCGACCACGGGCTGCCCGTCATCATACTTCTTGAGCAGGTCGAATGTGGGCATCTTGTATTTCGTGAAAGGCTCCCAGGGATCAATGGGTGTGCTGAGCACATCCTTGGCCGTGAGGTTCTTGCCCTTGGCCTCTTCGCCATCAGGCGCCACGTTCACGGTGAGTTGGTCTTTTATTTCTTCTTTCTTACTGGACTTCCGAACGTCTTGCCCGGCCTCTTGCGGTACTTCCAACTCGATGTCCTGTGGCAATTGCTCCACTTTGGTCGTCTTGCGGGCAGGCGGGGCATAGTCGGTCAGATCCACCACTGCCGCCGGAGAGGCTTCCTCGGTGGTGTCGGCAGCCGGTATCTGAATGTCATCGTCGTCCACAGTGGGTTCGTCATGGGCGTCTGCGTCATTGGGGCTTCCGTGCAAGTTGGTGACGGTCACCTTTACCTTGTCAGACAGGTATTTGACAGGATTGAGCATGCGCTTGATAATCTCAATGGTCTCGGCACTGAGGATGGTGAGAAACACCAGCGCCGTGAGCAGCAGGATGACGGTGAGTCCGGGAGGTCCGACCATGTCTTCGAGCCGTTGCACCACATATTGGCCATGTCGGCCACCGGGATTGAACACAAGGTTGCTGAGCACGGGGGCAAGAAACTTGGCCATCGTCACGGACGACCATACCATGACTACGGCCATGCCCAGAAACCATTTCCACAGGTTCACGCGGTAGGCCCGCATGAGCTTGAATGCCACGAGAATGATGAATGCAGGTACCATGAACGCCGCATAGCCGAAATTGACGGTGACGAGCGTGTAGGCCATGATGGCACCCAACGAGCCACAAGAGTTCTGAAACTCGTGGTTTGCGTTGAGCCATTCGCCGGGGCGCAGGTTCTCCAGTATGCTTTGGTCGGCTTGTCCGGTCTTGAAATAGCTCACCATGGCGATAATGCCATATATAGCCAAGGCAAGCAATATCAGTCCCAGGATGAAATCAGTTCTCTCGTTTATATATTTGTTGCGTGGGAAGCCAAGTGCCTCTCCAAGTGTGGTGGCTTTCTTGGTCTTCGATGCGGTCTTTCCTTTCGCCATTTTTCTTTGTCAGTCAATAATCAGAATGCAAAAATAGCGTAAAAAAGTCAGATTCTGCCATGTTTTCGCAACTTTTTTCTAATTTTGCATTTCGATAAAAAGTGATAATGAAGAAAACCATCTATAACAAGTATGACAAAAACCGCATCTCCTCGCTGCCACAAGTTCTTTTTGGCGGTCGGGTGGTGGTAGTCATTTCCGTAGCCGAGGCCGAGCGCGCCGTGGACTGGTTGTTGTCTCAAGACATCCTGGGTGTCGACACGGAGACCCGTCCTTCCTTCCGTCGGGGCAGCCATTACAAAGTGTCGCTGCTGCAGGTGGCCACGCGTGAGGTCTGTTTTCTTTTCAGGCTTAACGACATTGGCGTCACGCCGGCCGTCAAGCGTTTGCTGGAAGACCGAACGGTGCCCAAAGTGGGACTGTCTTGGCACGACGACATACGCTCGCTCAAGGAACGGGCCGACTTTCAGCCGGGATGGTTCATCGACCTGCAAGACATCGTTGGAGAACTCGGCATCAAAGACCTCAGCCTGCAGAAACTTTATGCCAATCTCTTTGGGCAGAAAATCTCAAAGCGTGAGCGGCTTAGCAACTGGGATGCCGACTCGCTCTCGCCCCGTCAGCAGGGGTATGCCGCCACTGACGCGTGGGCATGTATTATGCTTTATGAGGAAATACAGCGTCTCAAGGCCACCCACGACTATGAGCTTGAGATTGTGCCCGAGCCGGAAGTAAGGAAAGAAGACGACGGGGGAGACAAGCCCGCTGACGCGGAAGCGCGTCCGGCAGCAGGGGAGGCGAGCGGCAAAGAGGGTGAGGAAGGTACGGCCAAGCCCTCTCGTCCGGCAAAGACGAAACGGAGAAAGACAACAGGAAAGACTGTCAGGAAGACAGCGGCCAAGCCTCGGTCGCGGAAGAAAGCGGACGGCCTTCATGAAAACTCGAATAAAACAATTACAGAACAATGATATACAAGCAGGTATACTTGAAGCGCGGAAAGGAAGAAAGCCTCAAGCGCTTCCATCCGTGGATATTCTCGGGAGCCATTCATCACATGGACGACGGCATACGCGAAGGCGACGTGGTGCGCGTCATCACCGCCGGTGGTGAATTTATTGCCGTTGGCCATTGGCAAGTGGGTTCCATTGCCGTGCGCGTGCTCTCGTTTGACGATATCGCCATCGACGGCCAGTTTTGGCGTGCCCGTCTGGCCGACGCCCTGTCTATGCGGCGTGCGGTCGGCATTGCCGGCAATCCGACCAACAACACTTACCGGCTTGTGCACGGTGAGGGTGACGGCCTGCCTGGGCTTGTCATCGACGTCTATGGCCCTACGGCAGTCATGCAGGCGCACAGCGTGGGAATGCATGAGGCGCGTGAGGCTGTGTGTGAGGCACTGAGAGACGTGATGGGTGACGGCATCCAAGGCGTCTATTACAAAAGCGAGACAACCCTTCCCTATAAGGCCGCCCTGGGACAGGAAGACGGTTTCATCTTCGGTGACAGTGCCGACAACGTGGCTACAGAGAACGGCCTGCGCTTTCATGTCGACTGGCTGAAGGGGCAGAAGACCGGATTCTTCGTCGACCAGCGCGACAACCGCACGCTCCTTGAGCGTTATGCCCACGGTCGGTCGGTGCTCAACATGTTTTGCTATACGGGCGGATTCTCCGTCTATGCCATGCGGGGCAACGCACGCATCGTTCATTCTGTAGACAGTTCGGCCAAGGCCATCGAGCTGACCAATGAGAATGTCGAGCTCAATTTCCCGGGCGACAGTCGGCATGAGGCTTTCTGTGACGACGCCTTTAAGTATCTCGACAGTCACGACCGCTCTTATGACCTCATCGTGCTCGACCCTCCCGCGTTTGCCAAGCACCGTGGCGCGCTTCACAACGCGCTGAAAGGCTACACGCGTTTGAATGCGAAAGGGCTGGAGCGCATCGGCAAGGGCGGCATCCTTTTCACCTTCTCGTGCTCGCAAGTGGTCACGAAAGAGAATTTCCGCAACGCCGTCTTCACAGCCGCCGCACAGGCCGGGCGGCAGGTGCGCATCCTGCATCAGCTGCATCAGCCGGCCGATCATCCCATCAACATTTATCATCCGGAAGGCGAATACTTGAAAGGACTCGTGCTCTACGTTGAATAGTCTACCTCAAATTATAGGCCGTTTCATCGACGCTCATCGTCTCCTCGACGCCGGCAGGCTTCACTTGGTGGCCCTCTCCGGCGGAGCCGACAGCGTCGCGTTGCTGCTGGCTCTGCGGCAGTTGGGGTTTCGTGTGGAGGCTGCTCATTGCAATTTCCACTTGCGCGGCTCAGAGAGCGACCGTGACGAGCTGTTCTGCCTGCGTCTGTGCGAGAGCCAAGGCGTCGTCCTGCATCGTGCCCACTTCGACACGCATGCTTATGCCGCAGGCCGTCACCTGAGCATCGAGATGGCTGCACGGCAGTTGCGTTATGCTTGGTTTGATCAGCTGCGGCAAGCTGTCGGTGCGGCCGACATCGTTGTGGCTCATCATCGTGACGACAGCGTTGAGACCTTTCTTCTCAACCTCGTGCGGGGCACGGGCATTCATGGTCTGACGGGCATCAAGCCACGTCAGGGATTTATTGTCCGGCCGATGTTGTGCGTAGGAAGGAACGACGTCTTGTCGTTTCTGGAGCAGCGAGGGCAGGCCTATGTGACCGACAGCAGCAACCTTGATGCTGATGCCGCGTTGCGCAACCGGGTAAGGCTCGACCTGTTGCCCCTTATGGAGACCGTCAATATGCGGGCACGCGACCACATTGCCGGAGCCATGCAAAGGCTTGCCGAAGTGGAAAAGGTTTATGCGCAAGCCGTCGATGAGGCCCGCGGTCGGGCTGTAAGTGTCAACGCGGATGCCGACACGGTCGTCAGTCTTGATGCGCTCCGGGCTACGGCAGCCCCGGAGACGCTTCTCTACGAGTGGATTTCCGCCTATGGTTTCAATGCCAAGCAGGTGAAGGAGATGATGTCGTCAGTCGGAAAAGTCGGTCGGCAATGGATCTCCACCAGCTATATTGCCGTCATGGATCGGCGTCAGTTGCTCGTGGCCCTGCGCCAATCGCTGGAGGTGGCGTCGCTGCACATGCCTGAGCCCGGCACCTATGTGTTCCCTGTTTTACCTCAAAAAAGCATGCGGGTAAAGGTCAGTGTATGCGCGGGTGGGCCGGAATTGATAAGCCGCAATGCCAAGGTGGCCACCGTCGATGCCGGCAAGGTGACGTTTCCGTTGACACTCCGCCCTGTGCGCGAAGGCGACCGCTTCCGTCCTTTCGGAATGACGCACGACCGTCTTGTGAGTGATTATCTCACCGACCTTCACCGTTCTGCGTTTCGCAAGCGGCGTCAGCTCATGCTTGTCGATGCGGTGGGGCGCACGGTATGGCTCGTTGGCGAACGCACCGATGACCGATGCCGCGTGGATAGTTATACGGCCGATGTGCTCACCATCAAGATGGAGGAAACGGAAGAGCAATAGAAAGAGGTCGGGAAGCATCGTCGTTTTTGGTCGCGATTTAGACCAATCAACGCAAACTTATTATCTTTTGCATGACGGGAGGGGCCGAATGGTTTCTCCTTGTTTTGTGTCTTTATGGCATGTGATGCCTCGGACGTCTCTTGCTGATGGTTGCATGCGCTTCAAAAGACTGTCTCTTGCGTTGTGAAAGAACGTTTCTTGCGTTGCAAAAGACGGCTTTCCGCCTTTCAATCGGCCGTTGCTTGCCCTTTCTTTTGTTGTCTTTGCGCCACAAGTCGCTGTTGCTGACACGGGAAAGAGTGTCTTGTGCTTCCGACGGAAAGAGCCTCGTGTAAGAGGTTGGGGGTTCCTTGCATTTACTTGCGGAAAGAATTTGAAGAAAATGATGCGACAGATGTTGTGGAAGATTACATGAAACTTCGTTGCAAATCTTTTGATTTGTCATGTAAAAGAACCCAAGGAAAAACCGTCTGTCAACGCCTGTTTTGAGACTGTTCGTGCCTTGTGAAATCCATTTTACGCCTAAAGCCTGCAAGTTATGTTTGTTTTTTGTGTTCCATCTTTTTTGTCAGTTTGAAAAAAAATATCACGAAAAGCTTG
Source organism: uncultured Prevotella sp. (assembly GCA_964411005.1). GTDB lineage: Bacteria > Bacteroidota > Bacteroidia > Bacteroidales > Bacteroidaceae > Prevotella. Next base: position 66,474 of record CAYPJA010000001.1, read on the forward strand.
ATTAATTGAAAAATTGTTTTTACTTTTGCATGGTAAATACATTGACGGAAACTGTGGCTACTGGTATACTTTATCCGAAAATGCTTATCTGGGAATATTAATTAGAAGGTTAAATCATTATACGTAACACTATGGCAAAGTACAACCTTACGGAGAAGAAGGAGAAGGAAGCTGCTTATCGTACATTGGTAAGTCCGAAGTTGATGGATGAGTTGAAGGAGAAAATCCTTGACATCATTATCATGCAAAAGAAGTACAGGGACAAAAGCTATTCGGCCAAGAAGCTGGCCGAGGACTTGAATACCAACACGCGTTATATATCAGCCGTGGTGAATGTGCGTTTTCACATGAATTATACCTCGTTCATCAATCAGCACCGCATTGAGGACGCGATGAACATGCTTGTTGACAAGCGTTATCAAGACCTCAATATGGAGGACATATCCGACATGGTTGGGTTTGCCAACAGGCAGTCTTTCTACGCTTCATTCTATCGCATCAACGGCATCACGCCACGCGAGTATAAGATGCGTCATTTGGCCATGCACCCTTCAATAGCAGAAAAGCCCAAACGTCGTGGCCGTAAGCCCGGTTCGAAGAATAAGCCCAAGCAGACAAAGAGTGGAGACGAATAATAATCCTGCAGAAGGTTGCGCGCGTTTTGCCGACGTGCAGCTGCTGCGCTACCGCCTCAAGGGGTGGGAAGAGCTGCAACTCAGACAGAAACTGTACGCTTACTGTCTGGCAGAAGCCACACTTTGTGGACGCGACATCATCTTTGACCAGTTTGGTCGCCACAATCTTCTCGTGCGCAGCGCGCTGGAGGCGGCTTGGCTGCATCGTCCGGCCGACGGTGCCGATGCAGAGGAGTACGGACGTTTGCATGAGTATTTGCGTCGCGTATGGTTTTCCAATGGCATCTACCATCACTATGGTTGTCAGAAAATGAGCCCCGGCTTTGGCCGTGGCTTTTTCTTGCGTGCCTTGGAGCGTGCTCAAGGAGCCTTGCCGGGCAATCTGACGGCGGAAGAAGTGTTTGCGCGTTTGGAACGTGTGCTTTTTGACCCGGACTATTTGCCGGTGCGGGTCAACAAGAGGGATGGTGACGATTTGGTTGCCACTTCTGCCTGTAACTATTATGAGGGCGTGACCCAGCAGGAGGCAGAGGCTTTCTACGCGGCCTTGAGGGAAGGCGGTGGCGACGCACAGCCCTCTTACGGACTCAATTCGAAACTTGTCAAAGACGCAGACGGTAGCCTGCACGAGGAGAAATGGATGACGTCAGGACTTTATGGCGATGCCATCCGCCCCATTGTGGGCTGGTTGCAGAAGGCTGCGGAATATGCGGAGAACGATCAGCAGAAAAAGTTATTAGAGCTGTTGGTAAAATATTATCAGACTGGTGATTTGAACCTATTTGATGAATATTCAATCGAATGGCTGAAAGAGCAGTCGGGAGACATCGATTTCATCAACGGCTTCATAGAGGTCTATGGTGATCCCTTGGGCTTGAAAGGCTCATGGGAGGGCATTGTGGAGCTTAAGGATGCGGAGGCAACCCGCCGCACGCAGGCCATCAGCAGTTGTGCGCAGTGGTTTGAGGATCACTCGCCCGTCGACGCACGCTTCCGTAAGTCCGTCGTCAAGGGGGTTACGGCGCACGTGGTGGGCGCGGTCATGCTTGGGGGCGACGAGTATCCTTCGTCGGCCATCGGAATCAATTTGCCCAATGCCGACTGGATTCGTGCTCAACACGGGTCGAAGAGCGTCACCATCGGAAATCTGACAGAGGCTTACAATCAGGCTGCGCGTGGCAATGGATTTTTGGATGAGTTTGTCATAGATGCTGACACACGTGGCCTTGTTGAGCGTTTCGGCGATGTGTGTGACGACCTGCATACCGACTTGCACGAATGTCTTGGGCACGGCAGTGGACGTTTGCTGCCCGGCACCAGTCCCGACGCGCTGAAGGCTTATGGCAACACCATAGAGGAAGCGCGTGCCGACCTGTTCGGACTTTATTTCATTGCTGATGAAAAGTTGTTGCAGCTCGGTCTGCTCCAAGACCGTGAGGCTTACAAGAGTCAGTATTATACCTATATGATGAATGGTCTGATGACCCAGCTTGCGCGTATCGAGCCCGGACACAATATAGAAGAGGCTCACATGCTCAACCGTGCGCTCATTGCGCGGTGGGCACTCGATATGGGCAAGGGCGCGGTGGAAATGGTGCGAAGGGATGGCAAGACGTTCGTACGCATCAACGACTATGAGGCTCTGCGGCAAGTGTTTGCCCGTGAGCTGGCTGAGATACAGCGCATCAAGAGCGAGGGCGACTATGAGGCCGCACGTCGGCTTGTGGAAAAGTTTGCCGTGCATGTCGACCAGCAGCTTCTGTCCGAGGTGAGGGAACGTTATGGCCGTCTTGGCATAGCTCCCTATAAGGGGTTCATCAATCCTCGTTTGGTGCTGAGGCGTGACGGACAGGGACATGTCACGGATGTTGTGCCCGACTATTCGGAAGCCTATGACGATCAGATGCTGCGTTACAGCCGCGAGTATGGCTTCCTCTCTGCCTCCTCCTGCGTTTGAGGCGGTGCCTCAATGACGTTTCTGACAGGGGCAGACGTTTCATTTATTGCTTTTCAAAATTATCATGGATAGTAGTATAAAAGACCAACTTAACGCCATCAAGCGCTCGTTCCGGCTGGTGATGAATGGGCCGGCGTCTCAATCAATGCGCCAAAAGGGTGTGGATTATAAAATCAACTGGGGTGTCCCGTTTACGCAATTGCGTGTTATGGCCCGTGACTATGGCAAGAATTACGACCTTGCCGTAGCCTTATGGAAGGAGAATATTCGCGAGTGCAAGATTCTGGCCACGCTCATCATGCCGCCGGCAAGTATGCCGCGTGAGGTCGTTGACATCTGGATGAGTGAGGTTGTGTCGCAGGAATTGGCCGAACTGGCTGCTTTCAATCTTTTTCAGTATCTCGACTATGCGCCGGAGCTTGCTTACAGCTGGATAGCCTCTGAGAACGAATTGTATCAGATAGCGGGATATGGAGTGCTGTCCCGTCTGTTCATGAGGGGATTATGTCCGGACGAACGTGGCGTAGGCGAGTTTCTTGATCAGTGTGACGTGGCCTTACAGGAAGGCTCTACAGGAGTGCGTCATGCCGCTCTCAACAGTCTGATGCGTTTTGCGCAACTTGGTGATGAATATGAGCGCATAGCAAGGGCAGCCATACACATGGATGTCTTTTAGCGCTTGATTTTACTTTTTTTATCACCCCGCCGCAACAGTATATGGACAAAAAATAGTAATTTTGTACATGTTAAAAAGGTGACAGCGACAGCAGGCGCAAATGGAAGTAGGCTTGAAGCCTATGGAGAACGCTGTTCACGCCTTTTGCGAAAGAGAAAAAGAACAAAACCAATTAACTTCCAACAATGAATACAGGAAAAGTGGATGTCCTGCTCGGATTGCAGTGGGGCGACGAAGGTAAAGGCAAAGTGGTGGATGTGCTGACGCCGCACTATGACGTGGTAGCCCGTTTTCAGGGTGGCCCCAATGCAGGCCATACCCTTGAGTTTGAGGGACAGAAATACGTGTTGCGTTCCATTCCGTCTGGTATATTCCAGGGTGGAAAGGTCAACATCATTGGCAACGGCGTAGTGTTGGCACCGGATCTCTTCATGAACGAGGCCCGGGATTTGGAAAAAAGCGGTCATCCGCTGAAGGAAAGGCTGCACATCTCGAAGAAGGCGCATCTCATCATGCCGACACATCGCATTCTTGACCGGGCACAGGAGGCCGCGAAAGGTAAAGACAAGGTTGGAACAACAGGGAAAGGCATCGGTCCGACTTATACAGACAAGGTGAGCCGAAACGGTCTGCGTGTCGGCGATATATTGGAAGATTTCGACAGAAAATATGCGGCTCATAAGGAGCGTCACATGGAGATGTTGAAAGCTCTCGGCTGGACCGATTTTGAAGGATTGGAGGAAAGCGAGCGTCTATGGATGGAAGGCGTTGACTATTTGCGTCAGTTCCACATTGTCGACTCTGAGTTTGAGATCAATCATTTGCTGCGCGATGGAAAAAGCATCCTCTGCGAGGGTGCACAGGGCACGATGCTTGATGTCGATTTCGGCAGTTATCCTTTTGTCACGTCAAGCAATACGATTTGTGCCGGTGCTTGCATCGGTTTGGGCATTGGCCCGAGAAGAATAGGGCGGGTCTTCGGTATCATGAAGGCTTACTGCACCAGAGTCGGCGCAGGGCCTTTCCCGACAGAGCTTTTCGATGAGACAGGAAAGACCATCCGTGACCTTGGTCATGAGTATGGGGCTGTGACAGGACGTGAGCGTCGCTGCGGATGGATTGACCTCGTGCAGCTGAAGTATTCTGTCATGGTCAACGGCGTTACTGAGCTCATCATGATGAAAAGTGACGTGCTCGACAGTTTCGATACCGTGAAGGCATGCGTGGCTTATCGTCTGCCTGACGGAAGCGAATCCACGGAGCTGCCTTATGAGCTTGAGGGTGTCACGCCGATATACAAGGAATTGCCTGGTTGGAAGACCGACATGACAAAGTTCACATCAGAAGAGCAATTTCCAGTTGCCTTTGCTGATTATGTCAAGTTCCTGGAAGATTATCTGGAGACGCCTATCCGCATCATTTCCATTGGGCCGGATCGGGAACAGACGATCGTGCGTAATGCGTAGAAGCAAGAATGCTGAAAGCATCATTAAGACAAGAGAAAACAAAGATATATGAGCAATAAACCAAGCATACCCAAGGGGACGAGAGACTTCGGTCCCGAGGAGATGGCGAAAAGAAACTATATATTCGATACCATCAAGGACGTGTATTCGCTCTATGGCTATCAGCCGATTGAGACACCGGCTATGGAGACGCTGCACACGCTGATGGGTAAGTATGGTGCGGAGGGCGACAAGTTGCTCTTCAAGATACTCAACTCAGGCGACTATCTGAAAGGCGTAACTGACGAGGAACTGCATGAGCGCAATACGCTTCATCTTCAGTCGAAGCTGTGTGAGAAAGGCCTGCGCTATGACTTGACGGTTCCGTTCGCACGGTATGTTGTCATGCATCGTGATGAGTTGCAGTTGCCGTTCAAGCGCTATCAGATTCAGCCAGTTTGGCGTGCTGACCGTCCGCAGAAAGGGCGGTATCGTGAGTTCTACCAGTGCGATGCCGATATTGTCGGTTCCGACTCTTTGCTCAATGAAGTGGAACTCGTGCAGATTATTGACACGGTGTTTAGCCGTTTTGGCATCCACGTTCAAATTAAAATCAACAACCGGAAAATCCTGTCAGGCATAGCAGAGATTATAGGGCAGGCTGATAAGATTGTAGACATCACCGTAGCCATTGATAAACTTGATAAGATTGGCCTTGACAACGTCAATGCTGAACTGCGTGAAGTCGGCATCCCAGAGGAGGCCATCGCCAAGTTGCAGCCCATCATCTCGCTCTCAGGCTCAAATGAAGAGAAACTTGATACCATAGAAAAGGTTCTTGCCGCTTCGGAGACGGGCGTGAGAGGTGTCGAGGAGTCTCGTTTCATCCTTGGTACGCTGAAAGAAGCCGGGCTGCAGAATGAGGTGCAACTGGATCTCACACTGGCCCGTGGGCTCAATTACTACACGGGAGCCATCTTTGAGGTGAAGGCCCTCGACTATCAGATAGGCTCTATCACGGGGGGTGGACGTTATGACAATCTGACCGGAATATTCGGGATGCCTGGATTGAGTGGTGTTGGCATTTCTTTTGGTGCCGACCGCATTTACGATGTGCTCAACGGGCTGGATCTGTATCCGAAAGAAGGTATAGCAGGAACGCAGGTGCTGTTTATCAATTTCGGTGAGCAGGAGGTGGCTTATTGCCTGCCTATTGCGGCGAAAATGCGTCGGGAAGGCATCAGAACTGAGGTTTTCCCTGATAAAGCCAAAATGAAGAAGCAGATGAATTATGCCAATGCTAAGCATATACCTTATGTTATGTTGGCAGGCGAGAATGAAATTTCGGCTGGCAAGATCACATTGAAGGATATGAGGACAGGTGAGCAGCATCTGCTTACGGCTGATGAAGCCTTGAATATGATTAAAGGATAAGCGCCTTTTTCGCGCAGACAACAGTCTGGAAGGTAGCAAGGTTTGTCCTGAAAAGTAATAGAATTGGAAAAATTACAAGTTAGTTTGTAATTTTTCCAATTTTTATTTGGCAAGACAGAGATTATTAATTATCTTTGCACCGTAAACAGAACATAAGACAAATCAATGCAAAAGAAAGCGATAGAAGCCTACCAGCGGTTGACAGAACATGGCGTGCGTCCGTCACTCCAGCGTGTTGCCATTATGGATTATCTGCTTCATCATTTCACTCACCCCACTGTGGATGAGGTGTTTCAAGGACTGAACAAGACGATACCCACGCTCAGCCGTACGACCGTATATAACACGCTGCGCATGCTTTCGGAGCATCATGCGGCTCAAATGATAACAATCGATGACCATCGTGTGTGTTATGACGGCAATGTGACGCCTCATGTTCACTTTTTCTGCAAACGTTGCGGGCAGGTGACCGATCTCTTTAATGAGCAAGCTCCGGTTGTCAGTGGATTGATGGATATAGATGGGAATATTGTGGATGAGGCTCAACTCTATTATAAAGGCATTTGTGCTGAATGTATGGCCAGGGAAAAAAGGAAGGGACGAGAACAAGAGAAAGCCATAGAATAAAAGTTAAAGCATTTACATATTATACATTTACATTACTAATATATTATACAAAATCATTATGAAAAAGAAGTTTATTTGCACTGTATGTGGTTACATTTATGAAGGAGAAGAAGCACCTGCCAAATGCCCAATTTGTGGTGCGCCTGCAAGTAAGTTCAATGAATTGACGGATGATAACATGCCGGAGTTTGCAACTGTTCATGAGTTGGGTACGGCATTGGAGAAAGATGTCCCCGCAGAGTTGCTCAAACATGTCCGTATGACCTTCAACGGTGAGTGTGGTGAGGTTGGTATGTATCTGGCTATGGCCCGTCAGGCAGACCGGGAGGGGTATCCCGAAGTGGCACGTGCCTTCGAGCATTATGCCTACGAGGAGGCCGATCACGCCAGTCGTTATGCTGAGATGCTCGGTCGCAACATCCTGCACGACACTAAGACAAACCTGGAAGTGCGCATCGCCGCAGAGAAGGGTGCTTGTGCGGAAAAGTTTGAGGCTGCCAAGATAGCCAAGGCTCACAATTTAGATGCGCTGCACGATAGCATTCATGAAATGGCCAAGGATGAGGCACGTCATGCTGCAGGTTTCATTGGGCTGCTGAATCGCTATTTCGGCAAGTAAGAGTTTTAATGCTATAACAAAGAAGAGGGGAGTCACACGACAGGATGTGATTCCCCTTCCTTATATAGTTGTTGGCCTTCTCCTTATTTCAAGGTGGACTGATACCATTCGTAAAGACGTTCAACACCTTCTTCTATCTCGACTTGATGATGCCAGCCGAGATGATGTAACTTGTTGACATCTATCAGCTTGCGTGGCGTTCCGTTAGGTTTGGAAGCATCCCACACAATCGTTCCCGTGAAGCCGACGGTCTTGGCGACCAACCCTGCAAGGGCTTTGATGGTCAGCTCTTTACCGGTACCAACATTGATATGGCAATTGCGGATTTCACCGAGTGACGGAATGGCACCTCCGCGCCCTTCTGAATTGTTGCGGTTCACTTCACCGTTGGCTTCGACTCCGTAGAATACAGACGAATACTTCTTGATGCCAATAATATCACTGAAGTCGATGTTGAGCAGAATGTAGACGGAGGCGTCAGCCATGTCTTCGCTCCATAAAAATTCACGCAACGGACTTCCGTCGCCCCATAGCGTCACTTTGTTGTCTTCAATCCCATAGAAGGCAAGTGCCTTGAGCATGCGTTCTTTCTCGTTCTTTCCATCCACGTTGCCACCGCCAATCAGTTCCTGCAATTTTGCAGGTGGATTGATGGGGCGCTTGTCCATGTCTGTACGTATGGCCTCCCAGTTGCCTTCGTGTATGAGGCGCGCAAGGTAAATCTTGCGCATCATGGCTGGCATCACATGGCTGTTCTCAAGATGAAAGTTGTCGTTGGGGCCATAGAGATTCGTTGGCATTACAGCAATATAGTTGGTGCCATATTGCAGATTGTAGCTTTCGCACATTTTCAACCCTGCTATCTTGGCGATGGCATATTCCTCATTGGTATATTCCAGCGGTGATGTTAGCAGGGCGTCTTCCTTCATGGGTTGTGGCGCGTTCTTGGGATAGATGCAGGTGGAACCAAGGAAAAGTAGTTTATTTACATGATGCTTGTAGGCCTGCTCGATGACATTGCACTGTATCTTCATGTTCTGCATGATGAAGTCAGCGCGGTAGAGTGAGTTGGCCATAATGCCGCCGACAAAGGCTGCAGCCAAGACAACAGCGTCTGGTTGCTCTTCATCGAAAAAACTTTTTACGGCGAGTTGATTGGTAAGGTCGAGTTCCTTATGACTGCGGCCCACTAGGTTGTGGTAACCTTTTTTTTCAAGATTATTCCAAATTGCCGATCCTACAAGTCCGTGATGACCGGCAACATAAATCTTTGAATTTTTATCTAATGTCATAACATCCTGCTCCCTTATCGGTTCTTGTACATATTGTCGTAGTATTTCTGATAATCGCCCGACGTAACGTTATCGAGCCAGGCTTGATTGTTGAGATACCACTTGACGGTCTTTTCTATACCTTCTTCAAACTGCAAAGAAGGCTCCCATCCGAGTTCGCGTTGCAGTTTTCGGCTGTCAATGGCGTAGCGCAGATCGTGCCCTTTGCGGTCGGTGACGTGCGTGATGAGTCCTAAATCCTCATTTTCCTTACGGCCCAGCAGACGGTCGGTGGTCTGAATGAGAAGTTTCACAATGTCGATGTTTTTCCATTCGTTGAAACCACCAATATTGTAGGTATCGGCAATTCTTCCTTGATGGAAGATGAGATCAATGGCACGCGCATGGTCTTCCACGTATAGCCAGTCGCGCACGTTCAAGCCTTCACCGTAGACGGGTAGGGGTTTGCGGTGACGTATGTTGTTGATGAACAGCGGGATAAGCTTCTCGGGAAATTGGTATGGTCCGTAGTTGTTCGAGCAGTTTGTCACAATGGTTGGCATGCCATAAGTATCATGGAAAGCTCGCACGAAATGGTCGGAACTGGCTTTTGATGCAGAATAGGGAGAGTGGGGGGTGTATTTCTTATCTTCCGTGAAGAAGTCTGTGCCGTAGGCATGGTGATGCGCTGATGATGCCTTGGTCGTGAAAGGACTTTCGATGCCCTCGGGGTGGGTGAGTTCCAAAGCCCCGTAGACTTCGTCGGTTGAGATATGATAGAAGCGTTTGCCTTCGTAGCCTTCGGGGAGCGATTCCCAATAAAGTTTAGCAGCTTGCAACAGGCTCAGTGTGCCCATTACGTTGGTTTGGGCAAAGGTGAAGGGATCTTTGATGGAACGGTCTACATGGCTTTCGGCAGCAAGATGAATGATACTGTCGACATGGTATTGTCGCAGTAGCTCTTGAATCTTTGGAAAATCGCAGATATCGGCTTTTACAAATGTATAGTTGGATTTGTTTTCGATGTCCTTCAGATTAGCCAAATTGCCAGCGTAGGTGAGCTTGTCGAGGTTGATGATGTGATAGTCAGGGTATTTGTTCACAAAAAGGCGAACCACATGTGAGCCGATAAAGCCCGCACCGCCCGTGATGATGATGTTGCGCTTATATTCCATTGAAATCTTTAGTTTAAACTTTTTATGCAAAGGTAGTGCAAACAAGCGACATGGCAAAGAAAAAATGTTTTTTTTCTTTGCCATGTTCAAAAGCTTCTTTACTTGATGTCAAAGCGAACAATGGTTATTCCTTGGGATAGCCAATCTGACTGTTGACGATTAGGTCGACGTTGTCGTTGAGTTTAAGTTCCTTTTTTAAGCCTTCAGAGTCCATGGTCATGCGTGGTACGGTGTTTAGGCCCAGTGCGCTGCAGGCGAGGCAGATGTTTTCCGACACATAGCCTGCGTCCAAAACGCCCATGCGTGATGCGCCCTGTGAGTGTCTGCCGAATTTAGAGTGATCGCTGGCAAGAACGAGTGAGACCGGGGCGTCGGCGGCAAATGTCTGCGGACCTGCCACCATGGAGCGCAAATCCTGGTCGCTGATTTGTTGAAGTTTATTTTTTTCTGGAATATAGCGGAAGGCTCCGTCTTTGCGTACAACGTATACGATAATGTCTTGTGCATTGATTGCCGACGGAGCTGTTATTTTCCCCGACTCTGGCCTGTTGATGCCGCATGCGGCCCAAAGTATAGTCGACAACACCTCATCAGAGACAGCCTTGTCGGAGAAGTCGCGTGATGAGTGTCGGTTCTGCAGCGACTGCATCAATGTGGTCTTGTTGTCTAATGAGGGCAGGGGCAACACAATATCTTGTGCCTTGCACGCTGTTGTGGTAAACAGTATGGCCGAGCAAGCTATGGTATAAATGAATTCTTTCACAAATTTATCCTTTTATATTTAATAATCTTAGTTGTCGTTTTTTAGAGTCTTGGGGATCATGATTTTTGTCTGGTAACAATCCACGCACTTGTCAGGATAAGAATAAGAGCGACAGGTTTGTCCCACGTGAGGTAATCCTGTCCCAAGACGATTGCTATAGCAGAAGCGACTATAGGCTGGATATTTGTATATATACTGACGGTCGTGGCACGCAGATACTTCATGGCGAAGGGTATTGCGAAATAACCTGCAACGGTTGCAAAGATGACGATGAATGCCATTTGCAGAACCCTTGTCCATTGACAAGCCGAACTGTAGAGGCGGGCTTGGCCCATGTCGTTCCATGAAAAGGGCAATATGACGACAGCAGATACAAGGAAAATCCATTTCATTTGCGTGACTGCTGTATATTGACATGAAACTTTGCGCGTGATAATAAGATATGCCGCCCATGTCAGCAGGCTGAGAATGGCTAATCCAATGCCTAACAGATCATTGTTTCCCGAACCGGATTTCCAATTGACGAATACCATCAGCATGGCACCAAAGATGCCGATGCAGACTCCCCAGATACCTTTTCCTGATATTTTCTCGTGGATGAATAAAGCGGCGCAAATCATGGTCGCTATGGGGGTCAGAGTTGCTATAAGGGAAAAATAAACGGGAGTGGTATAGGTAAGGGCCCATGCCGTCAGCGTTTGTGATACCACAATGCCTAACAACCCACCTCCCATAATGATAAGCAAGTCTTTTCTCTTTACAGGTTCCTTGGGAAGCATGAGGCTGATTATCCAAAATATTACAGCAGCTCCAATGCACCGGGTAGCCATATAGGCCATTGGTGGTAACCACTCGTCCAAAAGTGATTTTGTTACAGGAACCCCTAATCCGAAGATAATATTGGCTCCTAAAACAGCGCTATGGCTCTCTATCTTCTTAATATCCATATTCATCAAGATTGCACGCCTGCAAGTTTGACCTCTGAATTATAATCTGAAGTCTTCATCAAGGCACATGTTCAAGGATTTCTTGATGTTGTCTTTGTCAAGATGTTGCCCAATGAAAACTAATTTTTGCATTCTGTCACCGTAATTATTGTCCCAATCGCGCTTGAGTCCCGGATTCTGCTGTATGAATGTTTGCAGTTCTGTTTCAGGCATGGTTGCATACCATTGTCCGGCATTGCGAAGCCCTACTTGCTTCCCAGCCTGTTCAAAAACATAACATGTTTGCGGCTCATCTTTAAACCAACAAATTCCTTTGCAACGAATAACTTCCTTAGGCCATTTGCGTGCAACAAATTCATCAAACCATCCTAAGTCAAACGGAGCGCGAGCCGTATAAACGAAGGTCTCAATGCCATATTCCAGTGCTTCGCCGCTTTCTTCATTTTCCAAATCATCTGACTCTCCTTCGATGGCATTGATCCATGTGGCTGATGTGGCTACCTTTTCGAAGTCGAAAAGATGGGTATGGATAAGTTTGTCTAAGTCCACATTGCCGTAATCGCATTCCAATATTTGAGCTTGGGGCTGTATGGCGCGGATAATAGACTTCAATTCAGCACAATCCTGATCCGAAATTTCGGACACTTTGTTTAGTAGAATAATATTGCAAAATTCTATTTGTTGTATGACAAGGCTTTCAAGATCATCCTCTCCAAAGTCTTTAGACATAAGGTTGTTTCCGTTGGAGAAGTCATCTTTCATACGCTTGGCATCAACCACCGTGACTATGGCATCCAAAACTGCGATTCCGTTCTTTGCCAGCTGTGGATATACTTGTGGATAGGCGGAGATGGTTTGGGCGATAGGAGCTGGCTCACAAATGCCACTTGCCTCAATGACAATGTAGTCGAATCGTTGCATATTGACAATGTCGCTGAGTTGCTGAACCAAGTCCATCTTGAGAGTACAGCATATACATCCGTTTTGCAGTGCGACAAGGCTGTCGTCTTTCTGTCCGACAATGCCTCCCTTTTCTATGAGGCTCGCGTCAATATTAACCTCACCTATGTCGTTGACAATGACTGCAAATCTAATTCCTTTTTCATTGGCAAGGATGCGATTCAATAAAGTTGTCTTGCCACTTCCCAGATATCCGGTAAGCAACAATACGGGTATTTTTGTTGTTTTCATATTAATGTTAAACCTGTTTCAATGTGCGAAGTTAGCAATATTTTGCGAATACGCCATCGAAACAGGTTTAACTTAACATTTGTTAGTGTGTCTGACGTGGAGTGTCAGACGCACTGTATTATCTATCTGGCCATGTCTTGTAGAATTTCACTGAGCGTGGGATGTATATGGATAATATCAGCCAGTTGTTTTAACGATGTATCCATATTCATAAGTGCGGCGACTTCTTGAACCATATCGGCAGCGTGTGCCCCATAGGCATGACAGCCTAAAATCAGTCCTTCATCGCCGACAATCAATTTCACCATGCCTTCAGTGGCATCCATGGAAACGGCACGTCCGTTGGCTCTGTAAAAGCCTTTCTTCTCTGTAAAGGAGATGCCTTTCATCTTTGCTTGTTCTGCGGTGAGTCCGACACCTGCAAGTTCAGGGAGCGTAAACACAGCGGCAGGCATGATTTCAAACCTGATGTTATCGTCTTTTCCGAGAATGGTGTTTACAGCCCGAAAACCTTGGCATGTTGCTGCATGTGCCAGCATTTGCTGTCCGTTGCAGTCGCCAATTGCATAAATGTTGCTTACGTTGGTTCTCATGCTTTCATCCGCCATAATACCTTTGTGATCATAGTTGACGCCAATAGCACTAAGCCCCAGTGTATTGATGTTTGGCTTTCTTCCTGTCGCTATAAGTATGGCCTCAGCATCTATGCTTTCTTCTTTTCCTTTTTTATTGGTATAGAAGACCGTATGCCCTTCAATGCGTGAGACGCCACACTGCATGTGGAAGTCGATACCGCGTTTCTCAAGGATTTTACGGAGGCGTTTGGCGCAATCTGCATCCATGTTTGTCAAACATTCCTTTAAGAATTCTATGACGGTCACTTTGCAGCCAAAACTTTGAAAGATGCTTGCAAATTCCATGCCGATGACGCCTGCACCGACGATACAAAGCGACTTTGGACAGGTTTGAAGTGACAACAACTTGGTCGAGTCAACCACCGCCTCACTGTTTATTCCCTCTATATTTGGCATTTTGGGAGAAGATCCAGTTGCGATGATGATGTTATCGGCACAATACTTGTTCCCATTGACAGTCACCGTATGTTTGTCCTCAAAAGTCGCTGTGCCTCTGACAACAGTGATATTGGGCTGTGCAAGCAGTCCTTCGACACCGGTCACAAGCTGTCTTACGACCTCATCCTTTCGTTTCATGGCTTCCTCGAAAGACAGTTTCTGCTCTTCGGCATCATGGGCCAACGACTTAGTAGGAATACAGCCTTCGTTCAGACATGTACCACCTGCACGTTTGTTTTCAATTACAATAACACTCAACCCATTGCGCGCGGCATAATCGGCAGCTCTGTAGCCACCGGGACCGCTTCCTATGATAATGAGATCTGTTTTCACCATAATTGATAAGGATTAATTATTATTCCCTTGTAATTCTCTATACGTAACCTTTTGGAGAGATGAAGACGTGGATTTATGAAGTCCACGTCTTCATCATCAAGTTCATCAAGCAATTTTTATTCTTGTTTATCAACAAGCGATTGCTTGTAGGTTATAACTGGATGCTTGGCAGCCAGTACATCGTCCACTCGCTTGATGGGAGTGTCATGAGGTGCAGACTTTACCAAATCAGGATTCTCCCGTGCCTCTTTTGCAATGGTATGCATGACATGTATAAACTCGTCAAGCGTCTCTTTACTTTCGTTTTCTGTTGGCTCTATCATCATGGCTTCATGGAAAAGAAGCGGGAAATAGATGGTAGGTGCATGGAATCCATAGTCAAGAAGACGTTTGGCAATGTCCATGGTTGTGACCCCCGTTGACTTGTCGCGGAGTCCGTTGAATACGAACTCATGCTTACACAACCCATCAATAGGAAGTTCATAGTCATCCTTCAGATTCTCCTTGATATAGTTGGCATTAAGTGTGGCCAGCGGTCCGACCATTCGCACATGTTCCTTGCCAAGACTGAGTATATAGGCAAGGGCTCTGAGCTCTACGGCGAAATTACCATGATAGGGGTTGATGGATATGTCTATGCCTTTTTCTTTGTCTGCTGTAGGCATGCTACCACATATCGGCAAGAATTGCTCCAGTCCCTTTCTCACACCTACAGGGCCGGATCCAGGACCGCCACCGCCATGAGGAGTTGAGAATGTCTTATGAAGATTTAGGTGCAGTACATCGAATCCCATGTCTCCGGGACGGCATTCGCCGAGAAGTGGATTCAAGTTGGCACCATCATAATACATCAGGCCTCCGCAGTCGTGAACCATTTTCGTGATTTCCGGAATGTCATACTCGAAGAGGCCAAGTGTATTGGGATTGGTCATCATCATGGCAGCGACATCATTGCCCAGCAACGGTTTCAAGTCCTCAATGTCGACGCGTCCGTCCGCGGTGCTCTTCACCTCTACAACCTCGAGACCGCAAACAGCAGCAGAGGCGGGATTCGTGCCGTGTGCAGAATCGGGTACGATTACTTTCGTTCGCTTTGTGTCGTGACGGCTTTCATGATAAGAGCGGATAATCATCAGCCCGGTAAGTTCGCCGTGAGCGCCTGCACATGGGTTCAATGTGAATTGGCTCATTCCGGTCAACTCGGATAGGCATGACTGCAATAACTCATACACTTCTTTTGCACCGTTGACCGTAGATTCCGGCTGTAATGGGTGCAAATGGGCGAAAGCCGAATGATTGGCTATTTCCTCATTGATGCAAGGGTTATATTTCATGGTGCACGACCCCAATGGATAGAAGCCATTGTCAACGCCGAAATTATTCTCGCTTAGATTAGTATAATGGCGTACTACCGTCATTTCATCGCATTCGGGTAGTTCTGCATCACAGGTACGCCGCTCACCTTGTGGTATTTCGTAATGCCCAAAGCAATTCTTGGGCAACGAATAGGCACGTCGCCCTGCATGGGACAACTCAAAGATGAGTTTGCCATATAAATTTCTGTTCATAAGTCTTCTCCTGTTATGAGATGAATGAAATGAGGCGGTCGATATCTTCCTTCGTCCGTTGTTCGGTAACAGCTAACATGATGGTGTCGTCGTTAATCAGAATACCGCCAAAGAAGCCATTATCAATCCATTTTTGTTGTAAGGCTTTTGCATCGCCGTCATAACGGACACAGAACTCATTGAAGAACGGCTGTTCGTAAGCCATCGTGAAATGTCCGGTTTTCAGCAGCTCTTCAGCCAAATAGTGTGCGCCATCGTAAGACAATTGCGCGGCTTCTTTCACACCATTCTTACCCATGATACTTAGATAGATAGTCACCCAGAGAGCCATTAGGCTTTCATTAGAGCAGATATTGGAAGTGGCCTTCTGTCTGCGTATATGTTGCTCGCGAGCTTGAAGGGTCAGTACGAAGCATCGCTTTCCGTCTTGGTCTTTTGTTTGTCCGACAATACGTCCCGGCATCTTACGCATGAGTTTCTCCGTGCAGCACATATAACCGATATACGGTCCGCCCCATGACATAGGAATGCCCAGCGACTGCCCGTCGCCAACTGCTATGTCGGCACCCCATTCACCAGGAGTCTTGAGCAAAGCGAGATCGGCAGGATTGCTATTCATGATGAACAGCGATTTCTTGCTATGGCAAGCGTCTGCAAAACCGTTATAGTCTTCAACTATACCGTAATAGTTGGGTTGCTGTACGATAACGCCAGCAACGCCTCCCTCGTTAAGTTTTGCTTCCATATCAAGTTTAGAAGTAACACCTCCAACAGCAGGAATGGTTTCAATTTCCACTCCATGGAAATGGGCATAGGTACGAACCACCATCAATATTTTGGGGTCTATTGTTTCAGAAACAAGCACTTTGTTGGCCTTCTTGGACGCAGCTTTCGCCATTAACATAGCTTCTGCAGTTGCTGTAGAGCCATCATACATGGAGGCGTTGGAGATGGGCATGCCTGTCAGTTCCGACATCATCGACTGATATTCGAATATGTAATGCAGCGTTCCCTGTGAAATCTCGGCTTGATAGGGAGTATAGCTGGTTAGAAATTCAGAACGCTCCACCAATGACGGAATAGCAGCTGGCGTGTATTTATCGTAGACACCTGCTCCAGCAAAGCAGACAAGCTGACGGTTCTTCTTTCCTAAATCGTCAAAGAACCGTCGTATTTCTACCTCGCTTTTCTCCTCTGGAATATTGTAGTCACGCCGGAAACGTACGGCTTCTGGAATCTCACTATATAGTTCGTCAAGATTCTTCAAGCCGCACTTTTCCAGCATAACGTCAATATCTTCCTGAGTTTGCGGAAAATATTTGTAAGTCATAATCTTTTTTACTGGTTGATGAAGGCCTCGTAAGCTTTGGCATCCATCAGATTGTCGAGTTCACTTTTATCAGAAAGCTTAACTTTGATGATCCAGTTGGCAAAGGCGTCTTTATTGATAAGGTCGGGTTGGTCTTCCAGCGCCTCATTTACCTCCGTCACCGTTCCGCTAACAGGCGAGTTGAGATCGCTTGCGGCCTTGACGCTTTCCACGGCTCCAAATTCTTCGCCGGCCGTGACCTCGTCGTCTACGTCAGGCATGTCAACATAAACAATGTTGCCAAGCTCGTGTTGGGCGTAGTCCGTAATGCCCACATACGCCTCATCACCCTCAACTTTTACAAACTCGTGAGACTCGCTGTAATAGAGTCCTTCCAATACTTTTGTCATAATGTATATAAAATTTTTAGTTGGTTATTATTAATTTGGTTTTATCAGTTGTAGTTATGCCTTATGGTAATGCTTGTCGTAAAACTTCTTTTTGACCACCGTTCCGGGGAAAGTCTTTTTTCTGATTTGTATTTCCACATGGTCACCTAACTTAATAGAAGAGTCTACAAGTGCGACTGCACAACTCTTTTCGACGGAAATAAGTCGATAGCCTGTTGTGACCTCACCTACTATTTTTCCTTCTTTGAGAACCGGGTAACCATGGCGTGGTACAGCATGACCGTCCAGTTCGATGCCGCGTAGACGTTGTGTGGGCCCTTCCATTTTTTGTTTAAGCAGGGCTTCTTTACCTATGAACTCAGGTTTGTCGAATTTTACAAACATGCTTAAGCCAGCCATGACAGGAGTAATCTCGGCTGACAACTCATCTCCATAGAGCGGAAGCCCAACTTCAAAACGAAGCGTATCACGGCAGCCCAACCCGCAGGGAGCGCAACGTTTGGAGTCCATCAATTTATCCCATTGCTCAACAATGAATTTGTGGGAACCATAGATCTCGAATCCGTCTTCACCCGTATATCCTGTACGCGAAACAATAATGTGCTCGCCATCCTTTTCGAGAGTTTTCACTTCGTAGAACAATAATTCCTTGCAAGGAATGTCAAGTACTTCCTCTATAACGGATTCAGCATCAGGGCCTTGAATGGCCAACTGGCCATAGTAGTCGCTTTTGTGGTCGATTTTCACATCAAACCCTTCTGCGTTCTTGTAAATCCATTCTACGTCCTTATCGATGTTGGCTGCATTGATGGTGAGCAGGAAACAATCGTCGGCAAGTTTGCAGATACAAGTGTCGTCTACAGTTCCTCCATTCTCGTAGCACATCATGCCATAGATAACCTTTCCAACGGCCATTTCTCGGACATCATTGGTGAAGATGTGATTGACGAATCGCTCTGCGTCTTTTCCAGACGCAAAGACTTCGCCCATGTGACTGACATCGAAAACACCGCAGTGATGTCTCACGGCATTGTGCTCTTCGATAATGGATGAATACTGGATAGGCATGTCAAAGCCGCCAAAAGGCGACATCAGTGCCCCTAAGGCCACATGGCGGTCGTAAAGGCATGTTCTTTTATTTTCCATAAATGAACTGAGGTTTAAGATATTCTTGTTCTATTTCTTTGATGTTTTCCACATCCTTATTGTCAAGTAAGTGAGTCGATTGGCATAGGTGTTCGCGGATGCGCTTTCTAATCTCTGCAAACGACAGGCTTGTATAGTCTTTTAGTAGACAGATGCGCTGACGTACACTTTCAACGCCATGTTTTTCCAACTTTTCCTTTGAAGGCGTGATGGCCTGGAGCATATTGGCCATGTCTGTATCATAGAGCAACGTTCCATGGGCGATTATCTTACCTGGTAGGTGGTAGATGGCGTTTCCGCTCACTTTGCGGTCTCCTATCATGATGTCATTGTTTCCACTTGGATGTACACCTTGAAGTCCAATGCTCTCCAAGGTCTCGCTGATCATTTGCAAATACTTCTGGAAAGTCTGCTGAACATCGTCCTCTGCTGTGATGTAAGACAGCATCACATTACTCCAGTCGGCATATACACAACCGCCACCGCTTTTGCGTCGGAAGAAGTGGATGCCATGGGAGCGGCAGTAATCGAGGTTGACCTCGTTCTCTATGATTTGATTACGCCCGAAAATGACAGTTGGTTCCACCTGCCACATAAAGAAGGCGTCTCCGTTCAGTTTTAGGTCGCGAGCCACATATTCCTCCATCGCGAGATAAAAGCTTAGCAGGTGTGGCTCATTGCCTGGCAGTTCGATGTATGTCATGATTGCTTGGCTTTTGTTTTAGTTTAGTTAGACTGTGCAAATTTAATGAAATCCCATGACATATGCAACAAAACGAATCGGAAAATCCTTAGATGTTTGCAATGGACATGATATTGGCGAAAACGCCTGCGGCCGTAACGTCGGCACCTGCTCCATAGCCTTGTATTTGCATAGGATATTCCTTATATCGCTCTGTGGTCAGCAACACGATATTGTTGGAGCCCTCCAAATGATAAAAAGGACTGTCTTTCCCGACGGCTTTCAGTGAAACTTGCGTGTGTCCGTGATTCATTTCGGCCACGAAGCGCCAACGTTTTCCCTCAGCCTCAAGCTGGCGTCGCCGTTTTTCAAAGTCATCGTCGAGCAGGGGAAGCTTTTTCCAGAATTCCTCTACAGTACCTTTAAAATATTCATCGGGAACAAACAGTTGCTTTTCGACATCTTCTTGTTCGACCTTGTAGCCTGCCTCGCGAGTGAGAATCACAAGTTTTCGCACGACATCAGTACCGCTCAAGTCAATCCTGGGGTCAGGCTCGCTGTAGCCTTGCTCCTTGGCCCTGCGCACCGTCTCTGAGAATGGAACTTCTGCGCTGAGTTCATTAAAGATAAAGTTTAATGTACCACTTAGTACGGCTTCTATTTTTAGTATTTTATCGCCTGAATTACAAAGGTCATTAATCGTACCTATAATGGGCAAGCCTGCACCGACATTAGTTTCAAAACGGAATTTCACGCCTCTCACAAGAGCAGTGTGCTTCAGCCGTTCATAGTCCTCGTAGCGAGAGCTTGCCGCAATTTTGTTTGCGGCGACGACTGAAATGTTGTGCTCCAAGAACGTTTGATAGAGATCCGCAATCTCTTTCGAAGCCGTACAGTCTACAAATACCGCATTGAAGATATTCATAGACAGGATGTGGTCACGCAAGCGGGTGGCGCTACTGGGCTCTGAAACTTTCAGCCGTTCGTGATAGTTGCTTAAATCCAATCCTTCCCTGTTGTAGATGCCTCGCTGTGAAGAGGCGACCCCCACCACGTTTAGTTTCAGCTGTGAATGCTCTTTCAGTTGCCCATATTGCTGACGAATTTGCTCTATGAGTTTTCCTCCAACAGTCCCAACACCACAAATAAACAAATTGAGTTCTTTATATTCAGAAAGGAAGAACGAATCATGAATGACGTTCAAAGCCTTTCTCAGTGACTTCGAGTCAACGACAAAGGATATGTTGGTTTCTGAAGAACCTTGAGCGATGGCGATGATGGATACGCCAGACCGTCCCAGAACTCCAAAAAGCTTGCCCGCTATGCCGGGCGTACGCTTCATGTTCTCACCAACCACAGCTATAGTGGCCAGATCGTTTTGGGAAGCCATTGGGAACATACGGCCATCTTCTATTTCTGCGGAAAACTCATGGTTGAGCACGTCGACGGCACGTTCCATATCAGCCTCGCGGACGCCAATGGATGTGGAGTTTTCGGAAGAGGCTTGCGACACCAGGAATACGCTGATGCCTTCGCTGGCCAAGCAAGTGAAGATGCGTCGGTTTACGCCAATGACACCCACCATTGAGAGGCCAGAGACGGTGATGAGTGCGGTTCCTTTGATGGAGGAGATGCCTTTGATGGGTTTGTGGTCGTCTGCAATGGTGCCCTTGATGATGGTGCCCGTACCTGTCGGATTGAAGGTGTTCTTAACCTTGATAGGTATGTTCTTGGTACATACGGGATAGATGGTAGGTGGATAGATGACTTTGGCACCAAAGTTGCTTAGCTCCATAGCCTCCACATAAGAGAGCTCATTGATGGTATAGGCCGACTGTATGACCTTAGGATCGGCTGTCATGAACCCATCCACGTCCGTCCATATCTCTAAAGTTTCCGCTTCAAGGGCAGCTGCAATGACAGAGGCTGTATAATCACTGCCTCCGCGTCCTAAATTAGTGATGTCGTCAGACAAGCTGTCGGTGGCAATGAAGCCGGGAACGACGGCTGTCTGTGGCATCTTGGCGAAAGACTTTCTTACCTGTTGGTAGGTTAAGTTTGTGTCCAGCACATGCTTGCCATTTACATCAGTGGTCTTGATGAACTGGAAAGCATCAAACCATTGGGAATTACTGACAAGGCATGTGACAATACGTGAAGACAATCGCTCACCATAGCTGACAATAACGTCTTGAGTCTTTCTGCTCAGGTCATGGATAAGAGACACGCCGAAATAAAGTGACTGCAATTGCTCCAGCAGTGTGTCAAGCTGCCGTAGCAACATGCTTCTTGTCTGCGAATCTTGAATGACATCCTTGGCCATCGCACGATGGCGGTCGGCTATGTCGTTGAAAGCGGTTTTCCACTTGTCGTCACCGGTAGCAGCTTGACGTGCAGTGGACAATAATAAGTCTGTGATGCCTCCCAAGGCTGACACCACAACTATCACGGATTGTTTGGCGGCTTCCTGCTCAACAATCTGCTTCAGACTCAATATGCTTTTGACAGAACCAACAGACGTTCCGCCGAATTTCAATACCTTCATGTTCTATTTTGACAATTTCAAAGCCAGGACCTAAATATAAAAGAATATATAGATGCGATGGATAAACTGCTCGCAAAAATACTAAAATATATCTGAAAAGGAAACGCTTTTTCAAGATTTTTATTACTTTTGCATCAAATTGCTTTATCTATGACAGAAGAGTATCAGTTGCGTGTCCCGCCTCATGTGGCTTATAGCGAGCAGAACCTTGCTGATTTTATTGCAACCGACAAGGGGATAGACCGCAGGACCATCAAGCATATACGTGTTCTGAAGAAGAGTATTGATGCGCGTCAGCGCGTCGTGTATGTCAATTTGCAGGTTCGTATATACATTAATGAACTGCCTGCCGATGACAACTATCACCACATAGCATACAGGCCTGTTGACGGAAGCCCTCAGGTGGTTGTCGTGGGGGCCGGCCCTGGTGGGCTTTTTGCCTCACTCCGTTTGATAGAATTAGGGCTTCGCCCTGTCGTCCTGGAGCGTGGCAAGGATGTCAGGGCGCGCAAGAGAGACTTGGCATCCATCACGAAGACCCAGCAGGTGGACAGCGAGAGTAACTATTGTTTTGGAGAGGGAGGGGCTGGTGCCTATTCCGACGGAAAACTCTATACGAGGAGCAAGAAGCGGGGAAATGCCGAGAAAATCCTAAATGTGTTCTGTCAGCATGGGGCTTCCACAAGCATTCTTTCGGACGCCCATCCTCATATAGGAACCGACAAACTTCCTCGCGTCATTGAGAACATGCGCAAAACCATTCTTCAATGTGGCGGGGAGGTGCATTTCCAAACCAAGATGACCGAGCTTGTGTTGCAGGGAGATTCTGTTGTGGGCGTCAGAGCCGTCGACATGACTACAGGACGGGAGTTAGTGTTCCATGGACCTGTCATTCTTGCCACGGGCCATTCTGCCCGTGATGTCTATCGTTATCTCGCCGGAACACACATTGAGTTGGAAGCCAAAGGCATAGCCGTAGGGGTTCGGCTCGAACATCCGGCCCAACTTATCGACCAAATTCAGTATCATTCGAAGCAGGGTAGGGGAAAATACCTTCCTGCTGCTGAGTATTCAATGGTCACACAAGTCAATTCACGAGGTGTCTATTCCTTCTGCATGTGTCCGGGAGGCTTTGTCATTCCTGCCGCTACGGGTCCTGAACAGATTGTGGTAAATGGAATGAGTCCTGCCAACCGGGGGACGCAGTGGAGTAATTCGGGAATGGTTGTGGAGATGCGTCCGGAGGATATTCCCGGTGATGAAGTTCTACGGATATTGGCGTATCAAGAACAACTGGAAAGAAACTGCTGGCTGCAAGGCAACAGGCATCAGACGGCTCCGGCTCAACGGATGCTTGATTTCGTGGAAGGCAGGGAGAGCCGAAGCCTGCCCCGTTCTTCTTATGCGCCAGGTTTGGTATCGAGCCGGCTCGACCTGTGGTTGCCCGGCAATGTGGGGAAGCGTTTGCAGGAGGCTTTTAAGATATTCGGACAACGTCATCATGGTTTTCTGACCAACGAGGCGACGCTGATAGCTGTGGAGACGCGGACCAGCTCGCCTGTGCGCATCCTCCGGCAGCCCGACACCTTGCAGCATATTCGGTTGCGTGGATTGTTTCCCTGCGGTGAGGGAGCTGGTTATGCAGGAGGAATCGTATCGGCTGGCGTTGACGGTGAGCGGTGTGCGGAAAGTTGTGCCGAATATGTACAGGCCGTAAAAGTTTGAATCAATAAAAACAGTAATACATCGGAAAAACAAAATGAAAAACGTGAAGGCTTTGTTAGCTTTGCTGCTTCCTCCCATTTTATTATGTGGTTGTGGAAACAGTGAGGGGCAGTCGGAAAGGAAAGCGGTCAGAGTGAAAGTACAGTGCGTTGGCACCGTACAGGTGAATGGTGAGCGCGGCTATCCGGGTACTGTCATGGAGGAGAGTGGCGCAAGCCTCAGTTTTTCCACGACAGGCACGGTGCGTACACTGTCTGTCAGCGAGGGACAGATGGTGCGTCGTGGACAGCTCATAGCCACACTCGATGGCGCCGACCAGTCCGGTGACTTACAGGGAAACGTGGTGAGGATGAAGAACCTTGCAGAGGTGAGGCCGGAATATCCTGACCTTGACAGTTATGTCACGGTCAATGGCATGAAGTCAACGGCTTTCCGCATTGCAAGAGATGGCTGTTTGCTTGCCAATTTGCCGTCTCTTGCAATGTGAAAGACGGTAACTCGCAACGCGAAAGACTGCAAATGGAGGCACCTGTCACAGCCATCCGGACTGTGCCGGACTGTGAGAGAACTGTATGAATAATATATTTTAAGACAAACAATTGTAGATATATGTCAAACATAAAGAATTTAGTATTCGATTTTGGAGGTGTGTTCATAAGGCTGTCACTCCAAGGATGTGTGAATGCTTTTCGCGAACTCGGGTTCAGCGATATAGACGAATACGTTAATCCGTATTGTCAGAAAGGCCTTTTTGGAGATATAGAGGCAGGGAGGATTACGGATGAAGAGTTCTGCCGCTTGGCCAGTGAGCACATCGGACACGATGTCTCATGGGCCGACTGTCAGCGTGGCTGGCTCGGCTTTATGGTGGAAGTCGTGCAGGCCAACCTCCGGCAAGTGTTGAGGCTCAGCGATGAAGGGTATCAAGTGGCATTGCTTTCCAATACCAATCCCTTTATCGCGTCATGGTTTCGCAGTGATGACTTTGACGGAAATGGCCACAGCATGAGCTATTATATTCCTCAACAGAATCAGTATCTTAGCTATGAGCTGAAATGTATGAAGCCTGGCCGTGAGATTTTTGAGAAAATGCTTCACAGTACAGGCTTCAAGAGTGAGGAGACCATGTTCATCGATGATGGAGAAACAAATCTGAGAGCTGCCGAACGGCTTGGCTTTCATACGTTCTGCCCAATCAACGGTGAGGAATGGGGGGAGCGGCTTGAGAGAGCGCTGAGATAAGGGAAGCTCTCTCAATCTTCCATCAAGTCGGTGCCGAGGTGAGTACGCTGCTCACGTTTGATGCGCTCAAGTATCAATTTAGGTTTAGTGGCATAGACGATGGTTCGCACGGATCCAGCATAGCTGAAATACTGCCAGGCCCAACTGAGCATGACTACAAGTTTGTTGCGAACGCCAAGGATGGACCGCAGGTGCACGACAAGCCATAGAAGCCATGCCATGAGTCCCTGTGAGCGCACCTTGCCGATGTCGGCCACAGCCTTGTTGCGTCCAATCGTGGCCATCGATCCCAAATCTTTGTAGTGGAAAGGTTTGAGGCTGGTGTCGTTGTTGTTGAGTCGACGCAGGTTCTTGGCAAGCAGCTTGGCCTGCTGGATGGCAACCTGGGCAAGCTGAGGATGACCTGCTGGATAGGCAGGATCAGCAGTCATCAGGCATTGGTCGCCAATGGCAAAGACGTTTTCCATATCCTTCACACGGTTGAAACCGTCGACAAGAATGCGGAATCCGCGTCCCAGGTGGTCGCCTTCAAGACCTGTAATGGGTTGGGCACGAATGCCCGACACCCATAGGAAGGTGCGAGTGGCGATGGAGGTTCCGTCCTTGATGAGCACACGGAAGTCTTTATAGTCGGTCACCATCTTGTGGAATTGCACGTCAACGCCCATGCCGCGAAGAAACTCCAAAGCCTTGTCGGATGCCTCTTTCGACATGCCGGCAAGCAGACGGTCACCAGCCTCAAGCAAATAGATATGCATGTGGGAGGCATCCATGTCGGGATAGTCGTAGGGAATGACATAGCGTTTCATCTCGGAGATGGCTCCAGCTATCTCCACGCCGGTGGCTCCACCGCCCACAATGACTACATTAAGCAGTTCTTGCCGCTCTTCCTCCGTGGCACAGGTCAGGGCACGTTCCAAGTTGGAGAGCAACGCATTGCGTAACCCCATGGCCTCAGAAAGGGTGCGCATGGGGATAGACCAATCTTCGACGTTCTGATTGCCATAGTAGTTGGTGGTGGCACCTGCGGCAAACACGAGGTAGTCATAGCTGATTTTGCCAATGGAAGTTTGCAGGATTTTCTTTTCTGGGAAGACGGCACGTGCCTCGGCCATGCGGAAGAAGAAACTCTTGCGGCGGCGGAACAGCTGACGGAAAGGGAAGCTGATGCTGCTGGGAGCCAGTCCGGCAGAGGCCACCTGATAGATAAGAGGTGGAAACTGATGGTAGTTGTTCTTGTCAATCAATACAACTTGCATGCCACTGTTTTTCAAGTCTTGGGCAAGACGTAGTCCGCCCAAGCCTCCGCCGACAATGACAACGCGTTTCTGTTTCGTTTTTTTTATGTTTATACTCATATCTGATTTTATAAGTAGGTTTACCTGATGGGGAAGAATCGTGATAAATGAGTCACAATAATGATTAGAAAATGAGGGAGGGGGGCTTGCCGACAAACGTCAGCCCATTAATTTTCTCATCTCCTCGGCTTTTTGCTGTGCTGGCTCATATCCGAGTGAGGATGCTTTTTCCCATAGATGCATGGCACGTGAGGCGTCCTCACGCACTCCGGTTCCATTCCAATAGCAACAAGCCAGCCAGTATATCCCTTCTGCATGCTGTTGTCGTTCAGCATGACGCAGCACCCGGAAGGCACCTTCATAGTCGTGTATGGCCAGAAGACGTGTGGCACGTTTGACGGCCTCGTCGTAGGTCTCATGCTGGTTCTCATTGTCAGAGAAACCAAAAAGTGAACGCCAAAAAGACATAAAAATTGGTTTGCTTAATTGTTTGTTGATGGGCGCAGTTTGACGATGAGCGTGAGTATGCTTTGTGGCGGCATCTGATACAGAAGGGTAGCGTCGCCTTTGCGCTTCTTGACCTTTACGTCAGTGAAAGGGGCAAGGCTGAGTTCCTCGGATGTGATGAAGCTCGTCAGTCGCCGGTCTATTTGAGTATTGGCAACTTGTGCCTCAAAGACTTTGGCCGAAGTGTCGTGATTGATGGTCACAAGGACGAGCGAGTCACGTGCAGGACTGATGGCGGCAAGCGTGGAAGGCAGGTCAGTGTGGACAAACGTATAACCCTGGCGGATGAAGCGCGTCACTTGCTGACGCACATAGTAATGTTTCATTTTGTGAAAAGTCTGCCGACGGAAGTTTCCATGCACGAGTGCCCATTCGCCGTCGCCCTCGTCGACATATTGCCAATCCAACCACGCGTCGGGCTTGAGTTGACGCTCGTCGTCGAAAAGGCGTTGAGCCAAATTCAGATTACCGGCCAAGCCACGTCCGCCGCCGCCAGTTTCGCTCATCCATAAATGCTTGCCGGCTGCGCGAGTCAAGGCTGAGATGCGGGCGCGGGAAGTGCTGTCGGCCGAGTAGGAGTGGGTGTTCCATTGACCTATCATGTCGAGAGTTCCCGAATCAAGATAGGTTTGCAACACACGGGCCGACGTCTGTGTGCTGGTCTCATCGGAAGCCGAAATGACGGTCGACAGTCCTGACGCGTCAAGAATGGGCTTAAGCACATGCAGAAAAGCTATTTGTGACGATACATCAAAATGACAACCTTCCTGGCTACCGCTGCGATACCAGTAGTCGGTCATGGGCTCGTTGAATGGATCAAGCGTCTTGAACTCTATTCCGTAAGTGTCCTTATAATACTTACATACATCGACCAGATAATGCGCAAATTCTTCATAATATTCCGGCCGCAGGTTATCCTGGTTAGGGTCGTCGTTTCCTCCGACACAGCCACTGTAGGTCATATAGTATGGACACGAGTTGGAGAATGCCTCGAAAACTGCATCAGGGCGCCGCTCACGAATTTTCAGCATGATGCGTCGCTGTGCCTCGTCACGTTCCCAATGGTATGAACCGGCTGTCGAATCCTTGAATCCTTCCATCTCGGCACGTAGCCCCTTGCCACCACGCCTGCCCATGTGGTGGGTCAGGCAATGACGGTTGAGCGGATCGTCACCTCCTCCTATGTTGTAACGGAAGACATTGAAATTGAGGCCGTTTGGACTGACAAGCCAGTCGACGATGCTGTCAATCTTTTCTTCGCTCCAACGGCCACACATGTTGGCCCACCAGCAGAGACTGACACCCCATCCTTCGTTGGTATGGGATAGCGTGGAAGGATGGACGGTAAACTTGACTGTCTCGTCGGCTCCGAGTTTCCCGTAAGAGTTTGTGGCCGTTCCGAAGAGAATGATGGCGACGGCCAGATGCAGAAATGACTTCATCGTTTTGTTTGTGTACAGGTTTGATTTACTGGATGTTTGATATGCGCGTCCTGAATGGTGGTTTATCTGTATTGGTAATAGAACCAATAAGTTTTCCCATAGGAATCGTGCAGCAGGTTCCTGCGGACTTTTTTGTCAGGATTGCTGTGGATAATCTCTTGATAGCCGCTGAAATCGGCATCAAGCACATTGTCGTGCAACACTACGACAGGATTGCTTCTGATGTGGGTATACAGGTATAAGGCCTCACGGTAATGTCGGGGCAATGAATCTTCTGTATGGTAATAGCGCGGTAAGGTGGCGGCGAAGAGATCAAGTTTCTTGTCGAGCAACATGCCGCAGAGCTGCCAATCGACACGCGATTTCTGCCGTAACGATTGGTCTCGTATGGCCTTGGGGCTGAGCAGTAGGGCCTGCACGCTATTGCCATTGGGGATCATTGCCGCTGAGCCGCCAACAAGGGGATAGTCGAAAAGACATTCTGCCAGTTTCCCCTCTTTAGACAATGCGAAAACACGGAGCATGGTCAGACTGGAGTCTGTGGCTTGAGCATGGGCGCCTATGGTTAGTGCCTCCTCATATTGTCCCTCTTGTATGAGACGTTCCATACGTGCCCTATAGTGGAAAACATCGTTATGATTGCTCATAAGGCCTACGATGAAGAACATAAGGAACAAAGCGAGCAGATTGATCCACATGGAGCGGTTGAAAATAACGCTCCCATTAGTGGCTTTCTCATAAGGCCTAAATTGGCGTGCCAACCAAATTAGGAAAGCGTAGGCGGCAAGTAGGAGTGGGGTTGCCCATGGCCATGCACCCCAGGAAAAGCCATGGCTTATGTCGCTGCTTATGTCGGTAATGACGGTGAGAATAAGCAATGAGGGGAAAAAGGTCAACCAGTAGCTGTGTTTGGATAATCGGATAAAACTGTATATGAGTGCTTGCAACAGCCATAGAACGGCCGTTATGAGTACAGCTCCTATTGTACGGTTATAATGAGTCTTCCCCCCGGAAAGAACATGCTGGCTGACAGCAAGAATATCGTCCTGATAACAATAGAGAAAACAGAACGTGAACAGAACAAAAACAATGGTGCAAAGAGCCATCATGCCCTTTGCTCCATTGTTTTTATTGGCTATTGCGTATTTCAATTTTTTTTAGTTCTTTTTCAATACAACGGCAGACCGGGCCGGAATGTAAAGTTTTAGCCACTCTTTATGTTGGTCGGCATAGAGAGAATCATAATTGGTGAGATGCACTACGCTATCGTCGGCAAGCCCATTGCCGCCAAATTCTTTTGCATCTGTATTGAGAACAACGCTGTAGGAGCCCGTTGGAACGAGGAATCCATAATCAGTATAGGACTGGGTAGGTGAGAAGTTGAACACGAAAACAAGTTCGCCGCGGCTGAACGCCAAAACCTGGTCGCCATCGTTGTGCCAAATCTCTTGCACGGGTGTCTTGTTAAAGTGCTTCTCGCTCTTCAGCGTTTTCAGCATTTCACGGTCGAAGTCGCCTAAATAATGATAGCAGAGAT
This sequence comes from uncultured Prevotella sp., assembly GCA_964411005.1. Lineage (GTDB taxonomy): Bacteria > Bacteroidota > Bacteroidia > Bacteroidales > Bacteroidaceae > Prevotella. The sequence goes on from CAYPJA010000001.1 coordinate 96,034, forward strand.
CATGATTGTCGACGAGGTTCCATTGTCGACGTGCATACTTGTAGCTCCAGCCGTTACCCTCGCGTGGGAAATCAATCCATTCGGGATGCCCGAACTCATTGCCCATAAAGTCAAGGTAGCCACCGTTGATGGCAGCAGCTGTGACAAGCCGGATCATCTTGTGCAAGGCTATACCGCGGTGAACAGCCTCATTCTCATCACCTTTGCGGAAATGCCAATACATATCAGCATCGATCAAACGGAAGATGATGGTTTTGTCGCCAACAAGTGCCTGGTCGTGGCTTTCGCAGTAGGAGATGGTTTTTTCATCTGGGCGGCGGTTTTTCACTTCCCAGAAGATGCTGCTTGGCTTCCAGTCCTCATCCTTTTTCTCTTTGATGGTTTTTATCCAATAGTCAGGGATGTTCATGGCCATACGATAGTCGAATCCAATGCCGCCATCAGTGAATTTGGCTGCCAATCCAGGCATGCCGCTTACTTCCTCAGCGATGGTAATGGCGTTCTTGTCTATCTCATGGATGAGCAGGTTGGCAAGAGCAAGATAGCAGATGGCATTGTCATCCTCGTGGCCATTGAAATAGTCGGCATAGTTGGTAAATGCCTCACCAAGCCCATGGCTGTAATAAAGCATGGAGGTAACGCCATCGAAACGGAAACCATCGAAATGATATTCTGTAAGCCAATATTTACAATTGCTTAGCAAGAAGTGGATGACGTCGTCCTTGCCATAGTCGAAGCAAAGACTGTCCCATGCCGGATGCTCATGGCGGTCGCCGGGGTAGAAATATTGGTTGGGATCCCCAGCCAAATTGCCCAGGCCCTCAACTTCGTTCTTGACAGCATGTGAATGGACAATGTCCATAATAACCGCTATGCCTTGCTGATGTGCCGTGTCAATTAGGTCCTTAAGCTCTTCTGGAGTGCCAAACCGGCTTGAGGCAGCGAAGAAAGAACTCACATGGTAACCGAAACTCCCATAATAAGGATGTTCCTGGATGGCCATAATTTGGATGCAGTTGTATCCATCCTTGACGATGCGTGGCAACACGTTCTCCTTGAACTCAGTATATGTGCCCACCTTTTCTGCGTCCTGTGCCATGCCTATATGGCATTCGTAGATGAACAATGGGTCTTTCTTCGGCCGGAATGAGTTCTTGCGCCATTTGTAAGGCTCTGGATTCCAGACTTGTGCAGAGAAAATATTGGTATTCTCGTCCTGTACAACACGTTGTGCCCATGCAGGTATACGCTCACCTTGTCCTCCGTCCCAATAGACATGCATCTTGTAGAGGTCTCCATGCTTCACGGCTTTCTCTGAGAGGCGGAGCTCCCAGTTGCCGGTGCCTTCGATTCGTTTGCAGCGATACCTGTCGGATTCTTGCCAGTCGTTGAAGTCACCTACCAGATAGATGTCGGTGGCATTGGGAGCCCACTCACGAAAAACCCAGCCGCGCCCCAGTTTGTGTAGGCCATAATAGTCGGCACCTGAAGCAAAGTCGGAAAGGGTCATCTTGCCATTCTTCGTGAGCTGGCCGAGTTTCCAAAGGACGTGATCGTGACGTCCCTGAATGGCATTCTCATAGGGCTCCAGATAGGAATCGTTCTTCACAATGCCAATGTGCTGGGGAGCCTTGGGCTTCTCGGCAACTGTTCTCTTGGATTTAGATGTAGCCTTCTTGGCTGTTGTTTTCTTTGTTGCTGCCATTACCGTAAATATGTTTTTATTGTTTAGTCGATGATTTTTAAAGTAAGGCTATTAATGTGCTCGTGTAGCTCCAGTAGCGTCTGGGAATCATTCGTTAAACCGTTGCCCATTCTCATAATGCCCACGTGCTGTGATTCTCCCATTTCGGTCTTTCTCTACGAATTTTCCGTCACGCAGACCGTTGAGATAAGTTCCTTCAAAGCGTGTTCCGTCTTTTTGTTCTTCTATAGCCTTGCCATTGCGTAGACCTTCCTTAAAAGTTCCTTTGAACTTGGCTCCGTCGGCAAAATGGATGATGACATCCCCGTTGATGGTGCCGTCCTTGAAGTTGCCTTCATAGATGTCACCATTCTTTTTTACCAGTTTTCCGTGTCCATTCTGTTTGTCGTTGGCCCATGAGCCAACATAGGTGTCTCCGTTTTTCCACACGATAGTACCGATGCCACTCTTGTCACCATCCTTGAAATGACCTGTATATTTGTCACCATTGGCATATTCGAAAACACCTTCGCCTGTGCGCTCGCCTTGCACATATTCACCCTCGTAGACATCTCCGTTTTGAAACTTGTAGATACCACGGCCGTTCTGTATGTCATCGGTCCAGTCGCCATTGTAGACATCACCATCAGCATAACGGTTCACTCCCTTTCCTGACCGCATGTTATTGGACCAATTTCCATTATAGGTGGTTCCGTCACCCCAATCGAAGAATCCTTTTCCATTTTTCTGGTCATCTTTCCAATGACCTTTATAGTAGGCACCACTTGCGAACGTATATACGCCGTAGCCTTGTCGCTTGTCTTGAAACCATTCGCCATCGTATTTGTCGCCATTGTAATAGTACATGACACCGTGTCCCTGTTGATAGTCACGAAACCACAGGCCGACATACTTGTTGTTGTTGGCAAAGTAATAGGTGCCTTTTCCGTGTTGTTGGTCAAGCATCCATTCTCCTTCATATTTCTCGCCGTCAGAGAATGTGTATATACCAAATCCTTGACGCTTGCCCTTGACGTAATTGCCTTCATAGGTATCACCATTGTTGAAAACAGTGCTACCTTTACCATAGGGCTTCCCACCAGACATTTCACCTTTATACTGGCCGCCATCATGAGTGGTGCAACTTCCTAAGGTTATTTTTTTTTGTGCTGACAAGCTGAACGGCAATGCCATAAACAAGAGCACACATATATATAAACGTTTTTTAATATCCATAAGTAACTATTCAACAACAAAGTTATAAATAAATTGTGTATCTCCAATAAGTTTTTAAGATTTTTTGCAAACATGCAATAAAAAGCAAATCGATACGTTTAAACAATTGAAGCTTCAACTAAAAGTAACAAGAAAAGAATTCTTTTTATGAACACAAGACATTACGTGTCTGCTCTTGCCATGACGGCACTGTTTATGATGCCGTTGGGAATGAATGCACAATATGTGCAAAAGGACTGTTATATGTTTGGATTAGCCGCATCGTTTTCTGATTCGACAGTCTATATTACAGACATCCAACATATAGACAGCTCTTATGTGGGGCGCCACAATAAATTTCTTTATGGGCGTGACCAATATTCATATCAACTGCGTGATTATCTGAAGGAAAAAGGATTTGTCAATCCCACCTGCATAACCTCCTTTTCCACGAATCAAAAGGAGATAGAGAAGAAGTACCTCAAACTGAAGCGCAGATATATCAAAAACGGCGGATACAACTTCAAGTACATTTCAGTCAGTGAATTCAATTTCTCCCCTCAACGGCCTGATCCCAACGTAATGGTCGTAAATGGAGGCAGTCAAGGTCGCGGGAAGTAATGAACGTGCATCTGTTCAGAATTGCGGACCTTAATGTTCGAATTCTCTTTAAAGAAGGGCAGCGCAATGACATGCGACTGCTTCCCTCGTTGGCTCCTTTCAGTATCAGTAGTTTTGGTGAGGAGACCTGTTTGCTTCAATTGACTATTGATGATACTTTAAGACCTGTCTCCAAGGAAAGGCGCGAGCGTATTCGGAAGTTTGACACCGGAAACGGAGAAACTATTGTTGACAGGATTGATGATGGCGGCTACCAATATATCATCAAAGATATAGAGGGACGTGACTGTGCCTTGCTGATAGCTAATAAAACTTTCAATGACTGCCGCTGTGCGCTCAATGGAAATTATAACATGCGCACTTTCGGGATCAACAATGTCTTGATGCTTGCTTTTGCTTTTGCAGGAAGTTTTCATCAAGTGTTGCTTGTTCACGCCTCTCTGGTTCGGCAGAATGGTTACGGTTATCCTTTCATTGCCAAAAGCGGGACAGGCAAGAGCACACAGGTCAGCATGTGGCTACGCTATATACCAGGCTGCGACCTAATGAACGATGACAATCCCATTATTCGGATTATTGACGGCACACCTTATATATATGGGAGTCCATGGAGCGGAAAGACGCCTTGCTATCGCAATGTGAAAGCCAAACTTGGAGCTGTAACTCGTATAGACAGGGCAAAGCAAAACAGTATAGAGAAGCTGACTCCTGTCGATGCATTCGCTTCTTTCCTACCTTCCTGCTCTTCCATGAAATGGGATAAGATTATATACGATAACGTCTGTGACACAGTGACAAAGGTCATCGAAAGTACAGATATATATATACTTCACTGCCTTCCGAACAAGGAAGCTGCTATTTTATGCAACAAAACCATAGCCATATCAAAATAAAAGAGGTGCAGTTTGAAAACGCTGTATTGCTTCCTGAAATTGTCAAGATGATGAATGAAGGTCATACAGTGACCTTGCGTTTGCGAGGTTTTTCCATGCGTCCGTTTCTCGAAGACGATAGGGATAAGGCACTTATGAAGAAGGCGTCTCATTTGGAAGTCGGCGACCCGGTGCTTGCGGAAATATCTCCCGGTCATTTCGTTTTGCATCGCATCGTCGCTATAGACGGTAATTCGGTAACTCTGCGTGGCGACGGTAACCTCGGTGAAGAGCATTGCAAGCAGACTGATATTAAAGGGACTGTTATCGGGTTTTACCGGAAAGGACGCAAACGGCTTGACCGCACAGATGGCTGGAAATGGAAAGCCTACTCATACATCTGGACGCGCTTGTATCCTGTTCGTCGCTATCTGCTTGCTTTTTATCGACGTATATGGATTCCTTTATTTGGAACAGTATGAACAAGTATTAGTTAGTAAGTGAGAAAACAAATTATTCAATTTATAATATGAAGGCAAAACCAGGATTCAACATTCGCCAGGTATGTGGTGAGAATATCATTGTTGCTGAAGGAAAGGAGAACATAGATTTCAGCAACATCATTAGTATGAATGAAAGTTCCGCTTATTTGTGGAATAGCATCAATGGGGGAGAAGAGTTTAGCATTGACGATCTTGTCCGGCTATTGACCGAAGAGTATGAGGTTGACGAAGATACAGCAAGGAAAGATGTTGAAACTGTTGTAAGTCAGTGGATAGAATCGGGCATATGTGAGGCTTGATATTTTATTTAACTTCATCATCGACGCATTCTTTTGTTGTCAGTCGACATTGTTTTTTAAAAAAAGAACAGGAAGCCACGAGTTTGTCGCTTCCTGTTCTTTTATTGATGCTATAACGAAAAGTTATTTCAATTTCGCGTAGCCATACTTAGCAACATTGCCAAGCTCCTCCTCGATACGAATGAGCTGGTTGTATTTGGCCATACGGTCAGTGCGGCTCAAAGAGCCAGTCTTAATCTGTCCTGAGTTAGTGGCAACAGCGATGTCAGCAATTGTGGTATCCTCTGTCTCACCTGAGCGATGAGAAGTCACCGTGTTGTAGCCGTGACGGTGAGCCATCTCGATGGCCTCAAGTGTCTCTGTCAACGAGCCGATCTGGTTCACCTTAATCAGAATAGCATTAGCAGCACCCATCTTGATGCCCTTCTCCAAGAACTTGGTGTTGGTCACGAAGAGGTCGTCGCCGACGAGCTGAACCTTGTCGCCAATAGCCTTGGTCAGCTTCACCCAGCCTTCCCAGTCGTTTTCGTCCAAACCATCCTCAATGGAAGCAATAGGATATTTGTTGCAGAGTTGCTCCAAATAGGCAATCTGCTCATCATCAGAGAGTTCTTTGCCATTGGGATCCTTTGGCATGCCGTTCTTGAGTTGCTTGTAGTTATAGTAGTATTTGCCGTCCTTGACAGTTGCAAACTCACTGGCAGCGCAGTCCATAGCGATAGTGACATCCTTGCCCGGCTCGTAGCCTGCATCCTTGATAGCCTGGCAGATGCTGTCAAGAGCATCGTCGATACCGTTGAGCTCGGGGGCATAACCACCTTCGTCGCCCACAGCTGTCGAGAGACCACGCTTCTTCAACACCTTGGCCAGCGCATGGAAAACTTCGGCACCGCAGCGAATGGCCTCCCGCTCGGAAGCGAAGTTACGCGGCTGAATCATGAACTCCTGGAAAGCGATAGGAGCCGATGAGTGGGCGCCACCATTGATGATGTTCATCATTGGGATTGGGAGTACATAAGTGTTGGAGCCGCCGATATAGCGATAAAGCGGAATGTTCAAGGCTTTGGCCGCTGTGTGGGCGACAGCCAATGATACGCCGAGAATGGCATTGGCACCGAGCTTGCTCTTAGTAGGTGTGCCGTCCAGCTCAAGCATCTTGTAGTCAATCTTGCGCTGGTCAAAAACATTCGCGCCTTTCAGTGCAGGTGCAATGACTTCGTTGACATTGGCAACAGCCTTTAACACACCCTTACCACCAAAACGGTTCTTGTCACCGTCGCGAAGCTCAAGAGCCTCGTTCTCACCGGTCGATGCACCTGAGGGAACACTTGCGCGTCCCATTACACCATTGTCAAGAGTAACCTCAACTTCCACTGTAGGATTGCCGCGAGAGTCAAGAATCTCACGAGCATGTACTTTTTCAATCTGCATAATTGTTATGTTTTAAACTATAGAGTATAATCTCACTCCATCTAATTTATTGCAAAAGTAATGCCATTCTATGAAAGAGACAAATTTTCCATATCATTTTAAATAGGTATTTAAGATTATTTTAGACATCGCAATAATTAGGTATTCGCATGAAACCGTTATTTTTAGGTATTGTTGGTGTAAAGGTATGTTGTTAACTTTGCCCTTGCATATACGAAACAAATAATTTAGGTCAATTAAAACAGTAAAATGAAATCAACAGTTGTAGTTTTTGGTTCCTCTACAGGAACCTGTCAGGCAATCGCAGAGAAGATTGCCGGAAAGTTGGGTGCCGATGTCGTTGATGCGGCCAGCATGAGTGAGGACACTATCAAGAGCCATGACAATCTTATATTGGGAACCTCTACATGGGGAGCCGGCGAGATGCAGGATGATTGGTATGATGGCGTCAAAACATTGAAATCTGCCGGCTTGACAGGAAAAACCGTTGCTATCTTTGGTTGTGGCGACTGCGAGAGTTATGGTGACACTTTTTGTGGTGGCATGAAAGAGCTGTATGATGCCGCAGTTGAGGCAGGTGCAACCGTTTTGCCTGGTGTGTCTACGGATGGCTATACCTTTGACGACAGCGATGCCGTCATGGACGGTTCTTTTGTTGGGCTTGCTCTTGATGATGTCAATGAAGAAGACAAGACTGACGAACGAATAGATGCTTGGTTGGAGACAATTAAGCCGAGTCTTTAAACACATACACAAAATATAGAATAGGGTGGGAAACCATCAACACTCACCTTATTCTATTTTCATTGTCATAATACATAAATTCATTTATCATATATATCAATCTTTCTCTGACATGCAGAATAAAACAGTAGTTCCAGCCGACATAAAGGTGCTTGCCAACCATATTTATGAATATCAGAAAGGGGTGCGCCGAATGGTTCTTTTTACGTTTAATAAGAAATACGAGGACGAGGCTGTAAGGCGCCTGCAACGTCAGCATATAGATTATTTCATTCAAGCTGTTGGAAACGAGCGCTTGAACCTGTTCTTTGGTAGGAAAGAATGCCTGGAAGCTTTGCGATTAATGGTTAACAAGCCTCTTAGTGAATTGTCCCCGGAAGAGGATTTTATCTTAGGTGCACTTCTTGGTTATGATATTTGTGATGAATGCAAACGCTATTGTGAGATGAAATACCGTCACAGCAACATTCAGAAGGCATGAATTCTGAATGTTGCTGTGATGGCATTACAACGCCTCAATATCGTCAGCTGTGGTTTCCATAATAGCGGCTGCCAGACTGTCGGCACACTGTACGATGGCGCAAAGTGGGTACTTGGTGCGTGCCGCATCATAACTTCGTTGGTCTTCATACGAATTTAAATTGATTCCCCACGCACCCATGTGCCACCGGATGGCCAGCATCTCGTCATCGTTAAGTGCAAGCCCGCTACATAATAGCATGACGACTGACTTTTCGCCATGCCCCATGGGAAAGTTTTTATAGGACACCTTGTAGCCTTCTGTGTCTTCCCATATTCCCAATGCGTTCTTACGTTTCTTTACAGTGCGGTGGTAAATATCCGTTTTACAGACATCGTGCAGCAACGTGGCTATAATTACACTCTCACGTTTTATGTTTCCGACACTGGCGGGATCCAAAGTTTGCATGCCTTCCCAAATCATTAACCCTGCCTTGCAGACATTAAGGCTATGAAAGCACAGGCCTCCTTCCACGTTTAGATGGTGTCCTGCAGATGCAGGAGCCTTGAAGAAGCCATCCTTCTCAAGATCTTCTATTACATAATCGACTCCTTCACGATTTGTCGAGCGCAGCAATTGCTCAAAATCGTCTTGATTCTTCTTAATATCAATAGTCATTGCTTTTTCTGCTTCATTTGCGCCAAAAACGCTCGGTTATGTCCGTGAATCCATCACCCGATGCTTTCTTATAGAGACGCTGGTTCGTTGTACGTTCTTTCAGACACCCTAAATGCTTTATATAAGGGCCGACTTTTATATAGTCGAAGTCGTTTTTATTGATAATGGAGGGAATTAATACACGACCGCTGTACCATGCAACTTTATATTGAGGATGCTTGCTATGGAGGTAACGTGCCAGACCATTAATTGATTCCGGTTCGGCATCACCGCCCATGAAACATAGGCAGGTGATGTCGTTACCGTATTTTCCGATGAAACTTTCCAGCGCAAGGGGAGTTAGCGGCTCGCCAATGTCCTCCCACAGATAAGTGCTGTGGCATCCGGGACATCGACAAGGACATCTGGAGATATTGATTGCAAGCGTTACCTCGTCAGGAATCTCCTGAAAGACAATACCTGTATTTACATATTTAAGCATGTGTGGGCTCCTCTACGCTTTCAGCCTTGACCTCAGCATTCACAGATGACGCGTCATACTTTTCCTTATTGGCATAGAAACGGCGGTGTGCTTCCTTCTGCCGCGCTTCCGAGAAATTGCTTACTCGTTTCAGATAGCCGATAATACGTGTGAGATAGTCTACATTTTTAGAGTGACACACGGGACATTCCTTCAAGTAGCGTTTGTCGATGTGCCCACAGTCGTTACATACCGTATTGGGAATATTGTAGGTAAAGTAATTACACCCTTCTTTTGCTGCTATACGGAATAACTGGCGATACTGAGCCTTAGAAAGGTGCTCTTCCAGATTCATGTGTAAGGCAGACCCTCCTGTGAGGTGTTCGATATAAGGCGTGCCGTGGAGTTTGAATTTATCGACAATGTCGAGCGAATTGTCCTCTACAACGTAGAAATAGCTGTTGTAGCAGTCGCGTGGAACAAAGTAACCATCCTCGCGATCCCATTTGGCATGTTTCACTCCAACATTTTCGGCAGGAATCATCTCACAATTGAACATAACTTCCTTTGTGCGGTATTTCTTGTTGTATTTCTCAATCAATGAAAGGATGTCCTGCACATAGTGCTTATAATCGTCGTTAGGGGTAATTTTCAGTCCCATGAACTCGGCACTTTCCACAAGTCCGTTGATACCAATTGTGAGATACTGACGGTGGATATTGATGTAACCGGCGTCAAAAAGAGGAAGCATGCCATGACGCTGCAGCTCTTTCAAGTTCTCATTGTAGGCCAATTGTACTTTATGGCACAAATCAATGACTTCTTCTAAATATTCTTTATAGTCAATTTTGTGGTTGACGGCATACTGAATGCAACGATTAAGATTGATGGTCAGCACACTCTTTGAACCAGTGGAGACACCACCTGCACCAAGAGTATAGCTGAAGCCGTTGTCTTGAATCTCGTTGCGCAGACGGCAGCAACTGGACAGAGAGTCGGCATTGTCGCTCAAATAGGTAAAGAAACTGTGTCCTTCACTATACATATCGGCGGCAAAATCACCCCATTCCTTATCTTTGCAGTCGCCATTTTCAGTCAGCATAGCCATGGTCTCAACGGGGAAGGTAAGCACGGTCTTCGTCCGTTCCTTATTGAACCATTTCATGAAACGCTTCTGTAGCCAACTCAAGCTCTCCCAGTCAGGTTGTGACCCATCTGGGAAATAAAAGTTTCCAAACAAACTGTCAAAGTAATATTTGTCATAATAGGAAATATTCCAGAATACAGCCTGGTAATTACGTGCGCCTGTGGGTTGGTTGAGAGAGTAGACTATTTGCTCAAAGCAGTCTGTGATTATCTTATCAATAGTGCGCTTTTTCAAACTCAAGTCCACAACCTCGTCTGCGTGTTTCCAATAATCTTTTCCATATTCCTTCTCAATGAAGTAGTTCATGTACATGAGGAATTCTGGCGTAGCGCAGGCACCTGCAAGCATGGAACTTACCATGAATACCATATTGATAAATCCTCCACAGAATGATTTGAGGTTGGTTGGTGCCGTTGAATTTCCGCCAATGCTGGCTGTACCACCAATGAGCCACGGATACATAGTGATGGATGCACAATAGTTGGCAAGATTGGTCTCATCATTTTTATATATGAAATGATGTGTAAGCATGTCTAAGTATTCGTCAGACATCTCTTTTCCGTACATTTTTTTGATACGATCGGTGAGAAGGCGACGGTTCAGACGTATAAAACTTGCCTTAGGTAACTCACCGATGAGTGTAGCTATATTTTTATGTTCCACATTGGCATTGGCATCAAACTTTGATCCGGTTGCGGCATTTTCTGCTTGCATATAGTCGCTCAAAAATTTCATTTTCTCAAGTGTATCCCTGTCTTCTTGATGCTGCTGACGATAGATAATGAAACTTTTGGCCACCTTATAATAACCTTCTCTCATTAGGGCAGTTTCCACCTGATTCTGGATGTCCTCCACCTTGATCCCGTCGTGTAGCTGCAAGTGGCTGAGTATCTTAGAGATAACTCCAAGATTAGAGGGCTCCTTCACTGATTCGAATGCCTTGATGATGGCATGCATAATTTTGTCTAACGAGAAATTTTCTTTCTTCCCATCCCGCTTGGTAATTGTGAAATTACTCATTTCCATTTTTGTTTCAGCTTTCTCTTTTTGGACAACTTTTCAAAAATGAAATCATAAAAAGTTTCCCGTTTTAGAAAACTTTTCGATTTTGCATCTGCTCAAAGTTGTCTTTTTGGTTTAGTTCTGTTGCGACTACAAAGTTAGTAATTTTAATGATGTCACATGATGAAATCAACCAAAAGATGGTCTCTTTTTACATAATTTAAAGAAAGGAAAATTACATTTTTTCACACCTTTACTTGAATTCTTTCAAAGATTGGCATTTGATGTACAAAGGTTTATATCTCTATAGACTTTAAAGGTTATAATAAAGGGAGGAACAGGCCTGTTCCTCCCCGCGTGCAATAGTAAGAGCACTTAATCTCACAATGATATTAAATCATCGTTCACATGACGCTTACTTGATAGACCATTCAAAGATTCCAGCCGACAAATGGTTGTTCATTTTCACTTCCAGTTTGACAGCAGTCGTCTTCACGGGAGTGAAATTGACAGTACATGCAGATCCTTTCATTGTAGGGTACCCATCAGGGTACTGCACTGGCTGCCACTGTCCTTGTGCGTCCTTGTAGTAAATCTTCCAGGCATCAGGCACTGTACAACCACCCCATGGCTGGTCATCGAACCAATAGACAGTGGCACTCTGCACTGTTGAAGCCTCGGGGAATGTATATGAAATCCATTCTGTCGAATTGTTTTTGGGCCACCAGTGTGTGTATGGAATTGAACGGTCGTCTTCCCCCTTGGGCACAAGCCGGTCATTGATACTCTCTATAGCCGGCATGTTCATCGATGTTTCTATCTTGCTTGAAGAGGCAAGGGTAGCAGGAACCGCTGGTTGGGTAGCTTTTAAATCTTGAGCTAACCATACTTTCATGTCTCCGTTACCACGATGCGCCCATGCGTAATAGGGAATAAGCGTCAGACGCACGTCTTTTGTTGTCAGTCTGCCTTGCTGATCGAAGAAAAGGCTTTGTGCGTCAGTTGTTAATGTTGTCAAATGCTGGCTTTTCCAGTTTTGCAACTTGGACTTGCTTGCGACAGGCATATATCCGTCGAGATCCTGCTCGTTGATTGCGAACTGAGGATTTTGATTAATCAAGACGGTCTTGATGTCGAAATTGTTGTCTGGCCATTCGGCGCAATATACGAGTGGGCCACGTTCCACTTCCACGAGACCATCGTCTTGCGTTACCTTGGCGTTGGCACGCACGGTTCGTGGTTCCATATCGAAATGTATCGTTACCATGTCACCAGCCTTCCATTTGCGCAGGATGGTATAGTAACCATCTTCGGTTAGGATGGCGTTTCCTTCCTTTCCGTTAACGAGAACTTTATAGCCTAAACGCTTGTTGTCACTATAACAGTAGAGGTCGCTTGGTACAGGTTTGTTCTTCACCCAGCCAGGAATACGCACCTTCAGAGCGAAAGTCCCTGCTTTGTTCTTGTCGATTCGCACGTTGATGTCTCCTTTATAGGGATATTCAGTCGATTGTGACAACGTGACTTTTTTCCCATTGACACTAATTGTAGACGTATTGCTAAGGAAGAGGTTTACATACAGATTATTGTCCTTGACGGCATAGACATAGCCTGGCAGTGAGGGGATGAATCGACAGATGTTGCTTGGACAGCAGGCGCAGCCAAACCATGCCTGACGCTGATGTTGCCCCATTGACTCCAATGGGTTGGGATAAAAGAATCCCCCACCATCGAGGCTTACGCCACTGATGAGGCCATTGTAGAGAGTGCGCTCCAGCACGTCATAGTATTTTGAGTCGCCATGCAGCAAAAACATGCGGTAGTTAACATAGACATTGCCGATGGCAGCGCATGTTTCGCAGTAAGCACTCATATTGGGCAAGTAATAGTTGGAGCCGAAAGCCTCACCACTGGCTGTCGCTCCTATGCCGCCAGTGATATAGAGTTTTTTTGAGACAATGTTGTTCCAAATGCGGTCAATAGCGTGTACGTAGCCGGAATCTCCAGTGAGGGCTGCGACATCGGCCATACCCGCATACATGTAAGTGGCGCGTACGGCATGTCCTACGGCCTCGTCCTGGTCTGTCACGGGCTTTTGGCTTTGCGAGTACTCTTGCCTGATCGTAGTTTTTCCCCGGTAGTCGAGGAAAAATTTAGCCTCGTCCAGATACTTGCGGTTGCCAGTGGCAAGATAAAGTTTGCATAAAGCCATCTCGGCAATTTGGTGTCCAGGCACGACACAGGCCTGCCCTGGAAGCGATCCCACCTCACGTACCACACAGTCGGCATAGCGTATGGCAATATCGAGGAATTTTCTGGAGCCTGTCGCAGTCCAGTGTGCCACAGCACCTTCCACCATGTGCCCTAAATTATAGAGCTCATGACTGAGGTCCTCTTCCTTCGACCATCGCTTCATACCTGCCCATGAATGCGGATGCTTAGGGTTCATTGTTCGTGCGGTATAGAGGTAGCCGTCAGGCTCTTGTGCTGTTGCGATGACATCGAGCACAGAGTCTATGTATGCTTTCAGTTTTTCATCCGGGTAAGTTTGCAAGATATAGCTTGCCCCTTCTATAGTTTTGTAGGGATCAGTATCGTCGAAAGAGAATGGCATCAGTTTCTGCACATCATACGTTTCGCTTGGATGTGCGGCGCGCTCGAAGTTTTTATATCTTCCTTCGCTCTCACATTTTGAGAATGCCAGTGGAATTGTGATTTTTCGACTTGCCTCCAAACGTTGCCCCCAAAAACTGTTGGGCGTCACTTTGACAGCCGTAAAGGGGACAGGCGTTATGGGATAACCTCTCGATTGGGTTTGTGCACCCATGGAAATACTGCAAAGGAGTAGCAGGCCTGTTAGAATTTTGGTAACAGTAGCAGAATGTTTCATATAACTTATGTTTTACTTTAATAAATTTGATCTGACTTTGCTTGAATATATTGTAAAGGAAGAGATTTTCCTGTATTGAGGTCACTATATTCGCCGACGGTGGCATTACCGAGAGGAAAGTGTCCTGTCGATAAAAAACGGGCTATCATTGGAAATATTGTTTATATTTCCCATTACCTTCAAGGGTTTTTCGGTGCCGCGACATGCCCGTTCATGTTTTTTTTTGTACTTTTGCGTCATAAAAAGTGATGAAAAAGATAGTTTTCTGTATATTTTTCTTCTTTCTGATGGTATCATGCACAGAAAGGAGAACCGTGGAGGTGACGCCGTGGGGGACTCCTGCCGGGGGAGACACAGCTGTAACGGCACCGTTCACGCTTACCGATATCCTCAGCAACGGTGAGCTGATTATGCTTACGCTGTCGGGTCCGGAGACCTATTATGACTATCATCAGCATGGAATGGGTACGCAATATCTTCTGTGTGAGCGATTTGCACGCCAGTTGGGTGTGAGCCTACGCGTTGATGTCTGCAAAGACACGGCACAGATGATAGCAAAGCTGCAACGTGGCGAAGGTGATGTCATTGCTTTTCAGTTGCCCTTAACCGAGAAAGGCGTGAGATTTTGCGGAGCAAGGACGGATAGTCGTAGCACGCAGTGGGCCGTTCGCACAGACAACAGTGCACTTGCCGATACATTAAATCATTGGTTTCGTCCGGAATTGGTGGCTGAGGCACGTCGTGAAGAACGTTTCCTGTTGTCGGCACAGAGCATCAAGCGGCATGTCTATGCTCCTATGATAAACCGTCAAGAGGGTGTCATCTCGCGTTATGACGGACTTTTCCGGCGCTACGCGTCGACCGCGCGTCTCGATTGGCGGATGCTTGCAGCCCAGTGTTACCAGGAGTCCACTTTTGACCCTCATGCCAGCTCCTGGGCCGGTGCATGCGGACTGATGCAGATTATGCCCTCTACCGCAGCCCATCTTGGGCTTGCCATGGCCGACATCTTCAATCCTGAAGCCAACATCGAGGCCGCTGCCCGTTATCTGTCAGAACTTCACGATAAGTTCCAGGATATAGATGCTGCAGAAAGACGTAATTTTGTGTTGGCTTCTTACAACGGTGGAGCCAGCCATATTCGTGATGCAATGGCCCTTACGCGCAAATATGGCGGTAATCCACATAGATGGTCGGACGTAAGTGTTTTTGTCGAACGGTTGTCACAGCCCCAATATTATAACGACCCGATCGTCAACAATGGGTATATGCGAGGGTATGAGACTGTCGACTATGTAGCACGCATCCGCCAACGTTATGCTCAATACAGAGGCTTTGCTGCTTCCGGTTCCTTCCAAGGATATGTAAGCCCCCAGAAGGCTCGACACAGGAATAGATTTGGGCGATAAAGAGAGCTTTTCCTGCTCCTTGTATTGTCCCTCTATGAAAGCAAATGTGACAACAACACCTTTACGCCAATGACAATCAAGATAATACCTCCCAACAGTTCCGGTTTCAAGCGATTTTCCACCCAATGACCATAGCGTACTCCTAAAAGATTACCACCGAAGCTCATGGCAAAGGAGACTATGCCAATGGCAACCAATGGGTAAGTAAGCGAGTTTAGCGTAGTATAGCCGAGGCAGCCGAACGAAATTCCGACGGCAAGGGCATCAATGCTTGTGGCGATGGCAAAGAACACCTGTGTCTTCATACTGCGCGGGTTGAGACGCTTTCGTTCTTCCGGAAGAAAGGAGTCGCGAATCATGCGGCCACCCAGAAAAGCCAACAGAGCGAAAGCTATCCAGTGGTCAATTGATTCAAGATAGCTTGTGAAACTTCTAATGCCCAACCAACCGAGCAGTGGCATCAAGGCCTGAAACAGACCAAAGAGGAAAGCCATGCTCACGATGGATTGCCAATGCCTGTGTCCTACAATGATGCCGCATGTGACAGATACAGCGAAGCAGTCCATGGCCAATGCAAAGGCAAGAAACCAAACGTCTAATGTCGTCATCGTCTGTTAGTGCTTTATATAATGTTTGTATAATATGGTTTGCAAAGTTAATCATTTTTTGCAAACTATCCTCCCAATAACAAAAAAAACGCCATTATGGATGTTTGCAACCAGGTTGCATAATATTCTTCGTAACTTTGCAGACAGAAAAAGAATAAAGAGGAGAATATGAACAAACGATTATTAAGAATTATTGCTACGGCGTTGCTGCTCTTTGCAGCATGGTTGGTCGTGCATGCTACGGCGTTGCCCATGTGGCAGCAGTTATTGATCTATCTGGTGCCCTATCTGCTTATAGGTCACGATGTGCTTGGCGAGGCCTTTGAGGGCCTTTGCAAGGGCAATCCGTTCGATGAGGATTTCCTTATGTCAATAGCCACTATCGGTGCCCTGCTCATTGGTTTCCTGCCAGGAGCCGAACCACAAATGCTTGAGGCGGTTTTCGTGATGCTTTTTTTTCAAATGGGCGAACTTTTCGAAGACTACGCAGAAGACAAGAGTCGTCGGTCTATATCTCGCCTGATGGACATTCGCCCAGATACGGCCAACGTGGAACGCAATGGGAAGGTGGCGGTCGTCAGTCCGGAGAACGTGAAGGTTGGCGAGACCATCATAGTGAAATCAGGTGAGAGAATTCCGATGGATGGTACGGTGATAGACGGAAAGTCAAGCCTCAATACGATAGCACTGACAGGCGAAAGCATTCCACGTGACGTAAAGCAGGGCGATGCTGTGATGAGTGGCTGCATCAACATATCCGGGCTGCTTCGGATAAGGGTAGAGAAAAGTTTTGGCGAATCGACGGCTTCGAAGATTATCAATCTTGTGGAAAATGCAAGCAGTAACAAATCGAAAAGTGAGACTTTCATCACTCGCTTCGCTCGTGTCTACACTCCCATTGTGGTTCTATTGGCTGTAGCCTTTGCCTTCATCCCACCTCTTTTCAGCGATAGTTATGTGGATGCTTTGGGCACGTGGCTCTACCGTGCCTTGACCTTCCTCGTGATCAGTTGTCCGTGCGCGCTCGTCATCTCCGTGCCACTGACTTTCTTCGGAGGTATTGGTGGAGCTTCCCGCAGTGGAATATTGATTAAAGGTGGTAACTATATGGATACCCTGCAGAAACTTCACACCATAGTGTTTGACAAGACAGGAACACTGACCAAAGGAGTTTTTGCCGTCAATGCCGTGCATCCTGACCTACTTTCTTCTGACGAATTACTTCATTTGGCTGCTCATGTTGAGCATTTCTCCACACATCCTATTGCCGCTGCCCTGCGCCAGGCTTTTCCCGCGGCTGCCACCGACGGCTGTACTATGACAGATGTAACGGAATTGGCCGGACTGGGAATCGAAGCCACGGTCAATGGCAAAAAGATAGCAGTGGGCAATGAGAAGCTGATGAAAAGGGTAGGGGCTACAGTCCATGCATGCCCAAAGTGCAAGGAATTGACTGGTACGGTTATCTACGTGGCAGTTGATGGCGTTTACGCGGGACACGTAGTGATAGCCGACCAGATGAAAGAGGATGCGCCCGAGGCTGTCGCAGCTCTCAGAAGGCAAGGAGTAGAGCAAACTGTCATGCTCACGGGCGATCGGGAGGAGGTGGCCGCTGTTGTAGCCCGTCGACTGGGCATCGACCGATATTATGCCCAACTCTTGCCAGCCGACAAGGTGAGTCGTGTAGAGGCGTTGCTTAAGGAGGTTCCACAGGGACGCACGCTGGCCTTTGTGGGCGATGGCATCAACGACGCTCCCGTTTTGGCACGTGCCGATGTGGGCATTGCTATGGGGGCTCTCGGAGCTGATGCCGCTATCGAAGCAGCCGATGTGGTGTTGATGGATGACAAGCCGTCGAAGGTCTCCTTGGCCATCCGCATCGCACGCCATACCGTGACCATTGCCCGCGAGAACGCTTGGTTTGCTATTGGCGTGAAGGCGGCTGTGCTCGTGCTGGCAGCCTGTGGTTTTGCCTCTATGGCCATGGCTGTTTTTGCGGATGTCGGTGTGATGGTTCTTGCCGTACTCAATGCCATGCGTACTCTTAGCAGAAGGCCGCAGCATTCCATTGACATAGCAGAATAAAAATATCATAAAAGACAGGCATTCGTTTTGCCTGTCTTTGTTTTTTTTATAAATTTGTAGCGACAAATCAAAAACAGTTCATCTCTCTCACACTCTCACACTATGGGCTTTGACAAATCCAACATGATTATTGACCACGACCTTCGCCGACTTGCCACGGGCGAGGCCGATGAATATGTGGCTCACATTCTTAGTTTCCAAGGCCGGATGGAGTTCCTTTTCGATGGCCGTCCTTTCACTCTCACCCCTCAATGCGGCATGATTGTCCGCGTGCAACGATTGCTTGAAGGCCTGTCGCCATCGTCCGATTTCAAGGCTAAATGCATTTATATCACCGTTCCTTATTTGGAATATTGTTCACCGAGGAGTAACTATGGCATCAAAGGAACGATATCACTCTTCCAAAATCCTATCATGCATCTCAACGCTGAGCAGTTTGAGCGTCTCAACATGGATTTCCGCTACATGGAGTATCGATATCATCAAGACAGTCACCGTTTTCAGGATGACATCATGTACTGTTGCACGCAGACTCTTTTTCTCGACTACTTCGACTTCCGTGCCAGTGAGCTCAACGACGACAAGGACCCCGTGTCGGAACAGAGTGCCTCGATCATAGCCCGTTTCATGCAAATGCTTAATGATGGCAGCTATGTGAAGCATCGCGAGGTGACCTGGTATGCCGACCGACTTTTCGTCACCTCCAAATATCTTTCGGAGGTTTGCAAGGGCGTTAGCGGCAAGGCAGCCAACTATTGGATTAACCGTTTCGCTACCATCCACATTCGGCGGTTGCTGCGTGAGCGCGACCTCACGTTCACACAGATAGCAGACATGTTCGGATTCTCGTCACCGGCTTATTTCAGCCGCTTCGTGCAGAAGAACCTTGGCGTTCCCCCTTCGGCCTTCAGGCAGTGAGGAGTGGATCCACCGCGCTCCCCGATGTGGTTGGAGTTTCCAACCTGTCGATGCCAAAGTCATGCCGGAGGCGGGCCGTTAGCAACTCCATGTCGTTTCCTTCGCTGCCAGCGAAGATATAGCTAATCTGCATGTCTTCCAAAAAATCGAGGTAGTCGGCACTAACTTCTTCACCGATAGATGCAATGATGTTCATACCTTTGTACTGGCTTGCGCCAAACCGGATGTCGCCTTTGGGAACTGCGACGACGATCTGTTGTATAGAGCTACAGTCACCAACGAACGTATGCAACTGGTCGGGGAAGGCCTTGTGGCATGAGCAACAGCTAAACCGCTCTGTGAAGATGCTTTTTGCCTGCTTTTCGTCCAAAAAGCAAGCAATCGAAGTGTCGCCTGCCCGACTATTCTTTTCTATCATTTGCAGCTCTTGTTTTCAGACTGTCTATCCATTTGTCCAGTTCGCTTTCGGGTGTTGTCATTTCGTTTCGATGGTTGTCTGACGCAGAAAACTGAAACTCATGGCCGCGATCTACCTTTGCGCCGCTATGCACGGCAGCCTCCGTCATGTCCTTTAAGACATGTCCGGGCCATCCTGCATTCGTCATAAAGGGAACGACCGTCTTGCCATGAAGGTCGTTTCCAACAAGAAAACTCATCACCACAGGTGCGGGAGCATACCACCACGTTGGCGAACCAATGACTATGCGGTCATAATTGGCGAGATTCACGCTCAAAGGCTTGAGCTTCGGTCGATAATTGTCTTTCACCTCTTGCTCTCCCTGTTCTACCACCTTGTCATAGTCGGTCGGATAAGGTGTCTCCGGCTCCAGGGCTACGATGTCGGCCCCAAGTGTCTTGCTTACTTTCTCAGCTATACGTTTTGTGTTTCCGGCAGTGTAGGAAAAATACACCACCAATGTCTTCTTATCATTGTTTGTCATATCCTTATTTGTTTTATGAGAGTCCGGCATAACCGCTGCTGTCACAACAGTGGAGATAATCCATAAAATGACAGCCAAAAACATGATTCGTCTCATCTTTATTTATTTTATGATTTTCTATTCGTTTATGCCGTTTAAGCCATTCCGGACAGTGTCACGGCGTCATTCATCAAGGCTGTAGATACAGTTGCGGCCAAAGCGTTCCGGTCTTCTTCCCGCTCTTTCTTTTGTCGGATGCAAAGTTATAGCAAATATGCTGAACCGGCTTTATACAAATGTCGTTTTCTGTTTATCTTTTTTCCGAAATGACTTTTTCTATCTGTGTGCAGACTTATTTTGACGGTCTCTTTGCTTGCCAATCACGATTATTATCGTATCTTTGCAATTGTTATGGGAAAAAACGAGTACGAAGATATCATTCATCTCTCTCATCCTGCACCCAAGCTTCATCCCCGCATGGACTTGGAGCTGCGTATAATCCAGCTGGCATCTTTCGAGGCTCTGCCTGAATACGGAGAGGCAAGCAAGGAAACTTCGTGCAATCACCGGGAAGGAACAAGGCTCAAGAATGCGTCCGGTGATGTGACCGACGGCCGGAAGGACTGTCGGAAGCTTTGAAGGCAAACTATGCGAGCAACTTTATATAATGAAATGTATAGACAGAAAATATGGATAAAGAGAACATAACCCAAAAATACGAAGAATACTTTTATGAAGATTTGTATCAATATTTGGTGAGCATCGGACGCATTGACAGCCATTTCCCCGATGCTCCTGACATAGAATATTGGTGGGCAAGGATAGGCGAGAGCTATATGCCCGATGCCGTCCGTGAGTTTACGGATTATCCTACAGCCGTTCTTGGCTGGATTATGTATGTCGGGATGGCCGTTGCCAAATATTGGGACGAGGACTATGAGCTCTACAGTCAAGTGCCGGATATCTATAAGTATCTTCGCGACCGTGCCGGTTTCGACGACATGGACACATACATAAGCGAAAACGTTCTCCTGCTCGATAAGGATGGGGCAGAAAACCTTCGGAAAACCATCGGCGAATGTGCGTCGAGGACATATAGCAGGTTGTTGCATGCCGGCGCGGAGCCGGGCAGCGAGGATGCTTTCAGGGCCTTCGTTGCGGCCTTGCACGAGATGTATCTCATGGGGGCTGCCATGCAACTCAAGAAGATGGGCTATCACATGACAAAGCTACAATAGGACTCCGAAATATCGGATCCTGCGTTCCGGCGGTGTTACAGGCTCTTTGTAATCGTGTTACAAGGCATTTGTAATCGGATTACAAGGGGCCTGTAATCCGATTACAAAAACGTACTTACCAGTCGTAATCATCTCGATAGCCGTCAAACAGCAGATGCTCTCTATAACCATGGTCCTTGAACAGCGACACAATCCATGCCTGCTGCTCGGGAGTGAGCAACCGTTGGCCATGGTGGTATTGATAGTAAGTGCCGTTTCCACCCAAATAAGTCTTGATGGCTTCGCGCAGGGTGGAGGCATCTTTGGCCTTGACATCATCAAAGAGCTGCTTGAATCCCCAGGCACCTCTCATTGTTCGCAGCGTTCTGTGCCATTTGCATTTGCCGTCCTTCCTTGCCCCGGGTAGGACGACCGTGGCAAGCGGACGCTCGTCAAGATGCTGCCCGGCAAAGTGAAGCATGCAGGTTGCGGCCTCCGGGCAGTCGTGCTGAAAGCAGAACACATATTCTTGGGGTAAGTTGATGCCGTTAACTTGTGCACCTGTAATCGCATTCTCTGCGGTCAGTTCGTGCTGTTCTTTTTCTGTATTCATAGGTTTTTTGTATAGTTTGCATGAGTCCTTGACTGATTATCCCAGCCAAGCAGTTTGTCGTAATAGCAGTCGCTCTCGTTGAAAAGGGACGTAAGGCTTATTTCTTTCCTATCCAGTCATCGATGAGCATACGTGCGATGCTGAGTTTCTCCGGCAGGGTGGGTAGGTTGTCGCGTCGGAACCAGTGACCTTTGCTGAGCTCGGAGCGTTGCAGACGGATTGTGCCGCCGGCGTAGTCGGCCGTGAAACCGACCATGAGACCGCAGGGATAAGGCCAGGGCTGAGAACCGAAATAGCGTAGACCGGTGATAGTAAGACCGGTCTCTTCCATTACTTCGCGATGGACGGCCTGTTCGAGCGTCTCCCCTGTCTCAACGAATCCTGCCACGAGTCCGTAGAAATCACTATTGAAATTTTTGGCATGCACAAGCAAGGCCTCATCGTCTTTGCGGACGAGCACGATGACGGCAGTGGCCAACTGCGGCCATACCTCCTTGCCACAGGCCGTACAGCGCTTCGAGATGTCGGTATGCATCTTCATAGGGGCACCGCAGACGCCGCAGAAACGCGTGGTGTGATCCCAATAGAGTAGTTCCTGACATTTTCCGGCTTTCAGATAAAGGGCAGGGGAGAGCAGGTAGAACGATTTGCGCAAGCCACACATTTCCATCTGTGAATTGTCTGTAACAGGATTGTCGATACTGAATGTGCGCACGGCGGTTCCGTTGTCTATAGGCGCGACACGCATCACGTGGGTCCAGGGCTTGATGTCTACAGGGGGCTCTTCTTGCAAGGGTATAGTATATGTTCCATCGCCTTGCCGCTGAAGTAGCAAGTCACCTTTACAGAAGATGAACCAGTAAAATCTCATTTCTTCTTGAATAGTTGTTTTGAAATTATGCGTTTCCCGTTTCAGAAACCGAACAGTAATTTTCGGTCACGCTCTGCCGCGGGCTTAGTCCACGCCTCGGGAACGAACCTCCAGTTATGGTTGGGCTGTGGGTCGATGTTTCCCATACGTTCTATCTCCTGCATCAGATAGAAACGTAAGTCTTTGTCTGAACGCCACGTGATGCGGCTCAGCAAACTGTCTGCAGGTATGCCGGCACCGCGTGTGAGCAACTCGCCGCCGCCATTGGCACGATAGCTGTTGAGTGCCACCCGATACCATCGCTTCTCATCGAAGGGCTGACCGTTGCTCATGCGCAGAATGGTCACCTTCTGGCCGACAGGCTTGGTCACGTCGACGGTGTAGTCGATGCCAGCTGCCGAATCGAAGTTGAACGTGAGATTCTGGAAGCCGAGCCGTTGTTGGTCACCGCGAGTGGAGCTGGAGAGCAGCAACAGATGGTCGGTAGGTGTGTGCATGGTGTTGACCCACAGGTCGTAGCTCATCTCTAAGTGGCGGCGTATCTCCTCGCCTGTGAGGCGCATCACGCAAAGCTGATTCTCGTAGCGATAGAGATTGAACATGTCGGCAACGCGGATGGGGCCTTTCTTCAGCACGCTGTTGAACTGAAGCGGGGCCGACAGGGCGATGTCGGCCTGGGTGAGCCGGAGCTGAAGGTTGAGAATGAGGTCACCAAAAGCACTGTTGCCGAAGAAAGCGTCACACGAACGGAGATCGCGGGCAAGCGTGCCTATCGGTCGGTCGGTGAAAGCCTTTACCTCATCGATATAAGGCTGGAAGTGGCGGAGATAGGCTGTATCGACGGGCTCATGGGCAACATCGGCCAATCGACCGTCAATGCTGTCGATGCACCAACGGCCGTTACAACGCGAAAGCGAGATGGTGGCATGGGCCACGGAAAGGGCATTGTTGGCCGGGTCAAGCATCACCACCTGCCGACCATCAGGGCCTTTGACGCTACCGCTGTGGCGCGTGTGGTCGTGACCGAAGAGAATAAGGTCAAAGCCCTCTACCTCTTGTGCTACACGCGTTGACACGTCCTCACAAATGCTGTCGGTCTGAATGCCTCCGTCACGACCGCTATGGAAAAGTCCGACTACGACATCGGGGCGCTCGTGGAGGCGAATGTAGGGAATCCATTGGCGCGCCGTAGTCACCATGTCGTCGAAGCGCAAGCCACTCCACAGGTTCTCGGACAACCAACAAGGAATGGCGGGTGTGATCATGCCGAGCACGGCCACGCGCACGCCGCCACGCTCTATGATCTTATAAGGCTTGTAGTAGGGCGCGCCCGTACGTGTGTCGATGACGTTGGCGCAAAGCTGGTCGTATGTCACCTCTTGACGCCACTTGTCGTAGCAGGCATGTCCGGTTTCTACGTCGTGATTGCCAATGGTCTGCGCGTCGTATTGGAGATAATTGCACACGCTGGCGGCAATGTTGGTATGCAGCGTGTCAATGTAGTTGCTGTAGTAGCAGACAGGCTGTCCTTGCAAAATGTCGCCGTTGTCGAGCAGGATTACATGGGCACCGGTGTTGCGGAGCCGACGCACGTAGGAACTCACGCGGGCCAGTGAGCCGGGTTTGTCTTGACGCGTGATGAAGTCGTAGGGGAAGAAGCAACCATGCACGTCGCTGGTCTCGATAATGTCAATCTGTACTCGCTCAGCATGGCATGCGGCTGAAGACACGCCTAACAGGACCGCCGAAAGCATCAGAATACGTTCCAAGGTTTTTCTCATTGATTTTGATTCGTTTCTTTATACCTTAATTATTTATGCATGCAAAATTACGAATTTTCGTGTAAATTCGCAAAATAAAACCAATGCCATTGTCGTTAATAAAAAAAAGAATATGCGAAAACTGACATACCTTCTCCTGGCACTATTGTCGCTGGTGGCATGTAGTGATGACGAGTCGTTCACCAACTCACCGTCGGCACTACTGACCTTTTCGGTCGATACGGTGCGGATGGATACTGTATTTAGCCAAGTGCCGTCAGCGGCCAAGAGCTTTTGGGTGCATAACTATTCTGGCGACGGCTTGCGTTGCACCAGCGTGCGGCTGGAGCGGGGCAAGACATCCGGATTCCGTGTTAACGTAGATGGTGTCGATTTGAGCGGCGGCACAGAGGCCACAGATATAGAAGTAAGGCGCAAGGATAGTCTGCGTGTCTTCATCGAGCTCACCTCACCAGTGCAAAACCGCGAGGAACCTACTTTACTGGAAGACAATCTGGTTTTTCGGTTGGAAAGTGGTGTGGAACAGAAAGTGAATCTCAATGCCTATTCATGGGACGCCACACTCTTGCGCAATCATCATGTCACGGGCGAGGAGACTTTCAGAGGGCCCAAGCCAATCGTCGTCTATGGTGGATTGACGGTCGATAGTGCCGCCACACTGCATTTGGCGGCTGGCACAACGCTCTATTTCCACAACGACGCGGCGTTGCACGTCTATGGCCGTCTGCTCGCAGAGGGTACGGCAGAGGAGAACGTTGTGTTACGCGGTGACCGCATCGACCATATGTTCTCCTATTTGCCTTATGACATGACACCTGGACAGTGGCGCGGTGTGCGCCTGTATGCATCCTCGACCGAGAACGAATTGACCTACACTGACATTCACAGTGCCTTCGACGGAATCGTTATCGACTCGTGCGATGCCAGTAGGGCGAAACTGCGAATGATGGCATCGACCATACATAATTGTCAAGGCTACGGCTTGATTTCTCACGGTGCTTCGGTGGGACTCTATAACAGTCAGTTCACCAACACGCTTCATGACTGCGTGTTTATTGATGGAGGCGCGGCGGCAATCAATAATTGTACGTTAGCTCAATTCTATCCCTTCGATAGTGAGCGCGGTGCCGCATTGCGTTTTGGTAATGAACATACGACATTGGCGGCGATGGTAGTCTGCAACTCGCTTATCACAGGTTATGCCGATGATGTGCTGATGGGAGAAGGTACCGACTCTGTCAATGGTTTCAGTTATCAGTTTGACCATTGCATTATCCGCACTCCAAAGCCTGAGACTGCTGACAGTACATGGCTAACCAACATCGTCTATGAGGACATCAAGGACACGCTCACACAGGGATATAAGCATTTCCGAAAAATAGACACAGACAATCTTCGCTATGATTTCCGGCTCGATAGCGTAAGCATTGCCATTGGAGCAGCCGATCCTACGACGGCCTTGTCAACAGATAGACTGGGAGTGCGTCGAGACGATAAGCCAGACATTGGCGCGTATGAATTTATCACTTCTGAAGAATGAAAGATCTAAAAATAGAAATTCACATCCAAAGCTGCCAAATGGAGGAGTTGATGGATGAAGAGCGCGAACTTGTCGACGCAGCCATAGCGGCGACACACAATTCGTACGCCCCTTACAGTCGGTTCTGCGTGGGGGCGGCAGTGAGGTTGCGCGACGGCGGCATCATCATCGGTGCCAATCAAGAGAACGCGGCCTTTCCTTCTGGACTTTGTGCAGAACGAACGGCCATCTTTGCCGCACAGGCGCAACATCCCGAACAGCCCATTATGGCTCTTGCCATTGCGGCGCGCAATGAGAATGGATTGACAAAGAAGCCTGTGACGCCCTGTGGCTCTTGCCGTCAAGTTATCTTAGAGATTGAAGACCGCTATCAGCGTCCGGTTTGCATCCTGCTATATGGAACGGAGGGTGTCTATCGCATCCAATCTGTACATGACTTGATGCCACTGAGTTTTGTTGGTGACAATATGAAATAACGCTAATAGTCTTTTTATTAAAAAACAGGTGATAATTGTAAATCTTATTTCTATTTCTTTTTCTTGATTCCAAACAAATCCCGCCATCCATTAAAATCTTTCTTTAAAATGATGCCCAGGCCTTGTGTGGTTAAGCTGTTGCGTGTGAAATAGCGGTCGTTTGTTTGATTGTATACTCGTACAGCGAAGTTGCCATTGGGCTGAAGGAGATAGCGAATGTCAAAATCGCCGATGAAACTTGTTGTAGCATTAGCGTTGTCGCGATAGCCGAATTGGCCATTGAAGAGCAGTCGATTGTTGAACAAACGCCCACTGAGAAGTCCTTCGTAAACGGCATTATCAAAACCGGCGTCACCTGTTGATATGTTGGCACCAAAATTCCAATTAGTATTGTTGATGACATTGCCCAGCATGGTATTTAGCTGTTGGGAAATCTGTCCACTAAGAATGCTCTGCATGGCGAGCGATGTCTGGCTCTGCTGGGCAGAGTTCTCTATCTGAGCGTTGTTGCTTCCTTGAGCATAGAAACGCCCTACGGCCAGCAGATAAAGTACCTGCTGATTCATCTCTTCTTCACTGTTGATAATGCTTGTGATGGCTTGCTTAACATCGGCGCCCACTGTAGGCAAGTCGAGTCCAAACGACACATGCGGCGACTTGGGTGTCCCGGTGATGTCCATCAAGCAGTTGACTGGGATATTGTTGCTGGAAAATGAGCGGCCGATGTTGAGGTCTGACAGACTGACCGAATTAAGTGGATATTGAGCCTTCAGATTGAGCACGGCATCGTAAGGATCGCCACCAAAGGCTATGGTTCCACCATTGGTGAAGAGGAAGTCACGCTTGATGATGTCCTGTATGGTGAGTTTATAAAGCCCGTGGCCAATCTCATAGTTGCCGAAAATATTGACACCACCCTTATTAAAATAGGTAGC
Source organism: uncultured Prevotella sp. (assembly GCA_964411005.1). Taxonomy (GTDB): domain Bacteria; phylum Bacteroidota; class Bacteroidia; order Bacteroidales; family Bacteroidaceae; genus Prevotella. Next base: position 123,413 of record CAYPJA010000001.1, read on the forward strand.
GCGAAGGGTTCCGGATCCATTCAGCGAGATATAGTCGCCGCTGTGGTTGTCCATGATAAGCTTTAAGGTTGCGACAGGGCGTGTATGGATGAGGAAATTGATGTGAACATCAGTTGGAATGTCAGCAAACGGCAGGTCGGTGGTATGAGTTGTCCCCTCTGTGTTGGAAGGTTGTGAGGCGTTTGTCTGCCAATGGATGAAGTCGCCGGAAGTAACCGATTCTGGCGAAGAAACATTGTAGACAATCAGACTTTCTTCCTCGGGGGTTACATTGACATCTATGCTCATTTCGCCACTTCGTGTGCGCAAAGTGCACACTCCGCTACCATAGACAGTACCGTAGAAGGTGGAACCATCGCTACCATCGAAGTCATAGATAAGCAGTCGATCGGTCTCTATATCGAGATCCGCCGTGAAGTTGGTCAGATGCTTATGATGGACGGCACCACGAATGATGCCCACATGGCCGTGACGGTCATAGACTGTGTCGCCGCTGAAGCATATCTCATCGGGTACGAAAGTTATGGTATCGCCTGTGAGACGATAGGTCACATTGACGGGTTTGATATGAGCCGTTCCGTCGGCAGTCACCATGCCTGTCAGATTGATGCTGTTCAATGGACCTGCCACATGCAAGGTGCCATTGATGTTTAGTTCGGTGCGATCCATGAAGGAGCCACAAAATGATTCCAAGAAATCTCCCCGCGTATGATGAGCTGTGATAGCTAAGTCCATTTGGTTTCTCCGGGGCGACACATAGCCATTGATGTCCGTTGTACGTTCCTCGTCCCGAGCGACGGCATCAATGTTTATTTGCCCTGCGTCGGTGTCATAATCGACTGCAGCTGTGAGGATACCCATGCGGCCGTTCTCAAAACAGAAATCGTCGACGGTGAGTTGGGCATTTGCATCCGGATTGCTAAAGAGCGAAGTTACGTAAGCTTGTCCCGTGGCACGTCCACTGAAGTCGACTGAATGGAAGTTGACAAGATTCAATATGTAGCTAACGTCCACATCTTTCAGATCGACAAGAAGGGAATCGCTGCGGCTGTTTGTCCCTAAGCCGGAGACGATAATGTGTTGGCGGTTATGCTCAATGGAGAAATGATCGATGGCAAGCCGATTCTTGCTGTATATAATATCGGACGGCTGCACGGTCCATGTGGTGTCACCGACAAGAATGTCGGATGGGTGAAAGGTAATGTGCGCAGCATTGTGTCCTTTCTCGTTTGTGAAAAATCGCGTGTCCGTATTGATCGTTCCTTGTAGGCGGCGCTGCCTGTTGTTGTCAAATGAAAGAATGCTAGATAGGGTGTTGTTGGCTGCAGCTGCATGTAGGTGCAGGTTGAGTCCGTTGGAAGCATCATCGAGACGGCGTAAATGAGCCTCAGCTTTCAAGGAGTCGTTAGGACAGGATATTTGGATATGCCCATCGGCGAAAGATGTACCGTCATAGTTGAAGGCAGGGAAATCACAGAGTAGATTGAGCTCTTGAGTACGGTCGTTGATGTTGCCTTCAACACTGACAGGCTGCGAGATATAGAGCGGAATGCCGAATATCTTATTAAGAATATCGGTATTCACAAGGTTGGCACGGAAAGTGAAATTGTTATTGGTACCTTCCGTGACCCGAAGAAGGCCAGGAAGGGTGGGCAGCCTGTTTCCAATAAGGTTGGCGAGGCTTTGTGGCAATGTCTGATAGTCGAAACTTCCTTGGAGGTCGAGCGAACCGAAATCGCTATTCATCGTTAAGCGATTAGCCTTTGGGGATTGAGTCGACACAAGATGAAGCCCGTTAAGGGCATAGGTTCCTTCTGCTGACTGCATATTGAAATCAGTAATATCGAGGGTTCCGTTAGAGGTGGAGAAAGAGTTCCCATGTATATCAGTCTCGGCACGGAAAGAGAAGACTGTACCTGGCCATTTGTTGATTAATTTGAGTGCAGAAGGATTTAGCTTATCAACCTGTGCAACGAGTTTTACAGAACGGGATGGAGAGGAGTGCGTAACGCTTCCTAAAAGGGTTATTTTTGCATGTGGATCGTTGATTGAGAAAATACCATTAGCAGTTCCTTTATCATAGTTTCCTTCGATGGTTAAATTCTTATAAGAATATGAATTATAGTCGATTCTATCGATGATTCCTTTAGCTTTAATTGATAGTTGTTTTTGTTTGTCTTGCGGGATCACACCGTCCACGTTGATATGGGCGGCAAGCAAACCAAAACGTTTGTCGTTGAGGATGCGATGGAGGTTGATATCATTACTCTCCAGTCGTCCTGAAAAATGATGATTGTATATCTTCAAAGCCAGATTGGCCTGTCCGGCGTCAGAACGAATGATTCCATTAGAGGTTATGTCGCTACCATAGCCTCCCAAATGTCCTGTGTAATCGATACTGCCCAGTTGTTTTACGAAGTCGGGAAGATTAAGCCGCTTGCCAAAGTTTGCGGATATAAACTGAATACCGCTTGCACTTAAATGGAGCCTATTGAATTCAGATGCCCACTTGATCCGTGAGTTCCGATTACTGACAGAACCGCTGGCCAGCAGACTGATGCTTTTCGTCTTACTACTCACATTCAAACGCTTGAAAAATAGACTCGTTCCGGTTCCATTGAAGGATACAGACACATTCAAGGAGTTGACGAAATTCTTGAGAGCGGGTAGAAAACAACAAACGTCAGAAGGCGTTACAAACGATGGTTCTAAGCTACCAAAAAACTGCAACGTAGGAATTTCAAGGCGTTTATCTTCGTATATATATGTAGCCGCGATAAGTCCGAATGTCAACGATGACTTGGGAAGCCGTAGCTGCAAGTCTTTGAGCTGCGCGCCTCGTCTATTGGCAGTGAGTTCAAAGTGCAGTTGGTCTACTTTTAGCCCGCTTTCCTCCATGAAGGAAAGTGACTTCATGTCGATGTTCAGAGAATCTTGACTCAGTCGATTCAGCATGGCGTGCATGCTTATCTCGTGCAGATTTAAATGTTGCAGAGAGAAGTGGTCAGAAGAGGGGGGGAGATCGCGCCGATTGTAGCTGACGTGCCCGTGACGAATAACTAAAGAATGAATGGCAAGGTCTAAAGGCGTGCTTGATGCTGAATCCTTAGACGCCAGAGAGTCGATGACAAACTGGTAGTTGGGGACAGAGGAAGCCGTTTCCCTATAAAAGTGAGCCTTTAGACCAAAAAGTTGGGCTGAAGACACTGAGACACGACCTTGAAACAGAGCCGGATAATCAAACTTAGCAGACATGCGAGTGGCCGTCAGCATCTTTTCATGCTGCTGGTCGTAAAGGCATACATCATCGATGATAATCCGGTTGAGAAATCCCAAGTCCACTCGTCCTATCTGGACTTGGGTACCCAGTTTATGTTCGAGTGCTCGACTTATTTGGGTACCTATAAAAATTTGTACTGGCGACAAATGCGTCAGCACGGCTAAGGCAAGATAAATGGCGGCCAGCGTCCAGATAATGCCTGTGATAATGGATTTGAATATCTTCAATAGGCGCAAAATTACGAAAAATATGGCTCTTAGAGCAATTATTAGGGGAAATAATTTCTTTAAACAGGCAAAATTGATTAAATTTGCATCGTATTTAAGACTGCGAATTTAAATAATCCCAAAATATACTAAATTTCAGTTATGGCAAATGTAATTAAGTTACGTAAGGGCTTAGACATTCACCTGAAAGGAAAGGCTTTGAAGAAGAAGGTTGCCATCGGCACTGCCGATGTGTATGCACTTGTTCCCGATGGCTTTCCTGGACTCACTCCAAAAGTCGTAGTTCACGAAGGGGATGTTGTCAAAGCTGGTGATGCCTTGTTCGTCAATAAGAACTTCCCAGACGTGAAGTTTGCCTCGCCTGTCAGTGGAACGGTAGAGGCTGTTGTACGTGGTGAGCGCAGGAAAGTGCTCGCAGTGACGGTGAAAGCTGACCGTGAACAGGTGTATGCCGACTTTGGAAAGGTCGATGTGTCTTCAATGGACGGAGAGGCCGTAGTCCAAAAACTTCTTGACGGTGGTCTGTTTGGTTATATTAACCAACTGCCTTATGCGGTGTCAACAAATCCTGGTACTCACCCGAAGTCCATCTTCGTTTCTGCGCTTCGCGACATGCCGTTGGAAAGCGATTTCGAATTTGAGCTCAAAGGCAATGAGCAGTATTTTCAGGCAGGACTGACTGCTCTTTCCAAAATAGCAAAGACGTATCTCAGTCTTGGTATTGCGCAAACGGCAGAAGCTCTTACCAGTGCAAAAAATGTAGAGGTGAACGTCTTCGACGGCCCGTGTCCTGCAGGCAATGTGGGAGTTCAAATCAACCATCTTGCTCCTGTTAATAAGGATGAAGTGGTATGGACTGTCGACCCAACTGCCGTTATCTTTTTTGGACGCCTGTTCTTAAATGGCAAAGTTGATCTGACACGGACTATTGCTATTGGTGGCAGTGAGATTAAAAATCCCTCGTATGCAGATGTCTTGGTTGGTACTCCTTTGAAAACCATCGTTGGCGAGAACCTGAAACAACAAGAACATGTTCGTCTTATTAATGGTAATCCACTCACGGGCGTGAAAGCCTCTTTTGAGGATTACTTGTGGGCACATACGTCTGCCGTGACAGCCATTCCTGAGGGGGATAATGCTAACGAGTTTATGGGCTGGATACTCCCACGGGTCAAACAGTTCTCTGTCTCGCGTAGTTATTTTTCTTGGCTCTTTGGCAAAAAGAAAGAATATGATCTTGACGCCCGTGTGAAAGGAGGTGAGCGTCATATGATTATGAGTGGCGAATATGACAAGGTACTTCCCATGGATATTTATGGCGAGTACTTGATTAAAGCTATTATATCCGGCGACATTGACAAACAAGAGCAGCTTGGTATTTACGAGGTTAGCCCAGAGGATTTTGCATTGGCAGAATTCGTTGATTCCTCGAAGTTGTCTTTGCAGAAGATTGTACGTGATGGGTTGAACATTTTAAGAAAAGAAAACGCATAAGATTATGTCTTTGAAAAAATATTTAGACAGCATCAGACCTTCTTTTGAAAAGAAAGGCAAATTACATGCTTTCAAAAGTGTTTTTGATGGTTTTGAGAGTTTTTTGTATGTTCCAAACGATACTTCCAAAAGTGGAACCAACATCCATGATGCTATCGATTCGAAACGCATCATGAGCATCGTGGTCATTGCATTGCTGCCATGCTTGTTGTTTGGTATGTATAATGTTGGCTATCAAAACTATGCCGCCGCAGGTGCGTTGGATACGGCTAACTTTTGGAGTGTCTTTGGATATGGTTTCTTGGCCGTATTGCCAAAGATTCTTGTCAGTTATATCGTTGGTCTCGGTATTGAGTTTGCTTGGGCTCAGTGGAAGGGCGAGGAAATTCAGGAAGGTTATTTGGTATCGGGAATCATTATTCCACTTATCATTCCAGTGAGCACACCGCTGTGGATTTTGGCAATAGCCATCGCTTTTGCCGTGATTTTTGCCAAAGAGATTTTTGGTGGAACCGGCATGAATATATTCAATGTGGCTCTTGTAGCTCGTGCTTTCCTCTTTTTCTCTTATCCGAGCATGATGAGTGGAGATGCCGTTTGGGTTGCAACCAATAAGATCTGCGGTCTTGGCAATCAGCTTCCTGATGCCTTCACAATGGCTACGCCACTGGGGCAGTTGGGGCAAGGTGTCGCGCCCGATTCCAGACTCTCTGATATGATTTTCGGTTTCATACCGGGTTCAGTTGGTGAAACTTCCATCATAGCCATAGCTATAGGTGCTATTATCTTGCTGTGGTGCGGCATAGCCAGTTGGAAGACCATGCTCAGTGTTTTTGTGGGTGGTGGTGTTGTGGCAACTTTGTTCCATGCCGCTGGTGCAACGCCCATTCCATGGTATGAGCATTTGATACTGGGGGGCTTTGCCTTTGGTGCTGTATTCATGGCTACCGACCCTGTGACATCAGCCCGCACTGAGGCAGGAAAATGGTTTTATGGATTCCTCATTGGGGCTGTAGCTGTGGTGATACGTGTCCTCAATCCGGGATATCCAGAAGGCATGATGCTTGCTATCCTGCTGATGAATATGTTTGCTCCGCTCATTGATTATTGTGTGGTGCAGACTAATATTTCCAAGCGCGCAAAACGTACAACTAATGCAGCAAAATAATACAGGAGAACGAGAAATGAAGACAAATTCTAATTCATACACGATTGTCTATTCCATAGTGATGGTCGTTGTTGTGGCCTTCCTTTTGGCTTTTGTATTTCAAGCCCTCAAACCGGCTCAGGATACTAATGTGGCTTTGGATAAGAAAAAGCAGATTCTTTATGCGCTCAATATCCGTAATCTGACTGATCAAGCAGCAGCCGAGAAATACAAGAATGTCGTGCTGTCTGACGATATTATAGATACGAATGGACAAGTGGCCGAGAAAGGAGAAACTGGTGCTGAGAATCACGGTTTCAAGCTGGACAGTAAAGATTTCAAGGAAGATAGATTGGCCCTTTATACCTGCAAAGTAGATGGCAAAATCAAATATGTCATCCCTGTGTATGGCATGGGACTATGGGGCGCCATCAGTGGCTATATAGCCATCAACGATGACAAGTCAACTGTCTATGGTGCCTACTTCAATCATGAGGGCGAGACTGCTGGCTTGGGTGCAGAAATCAAGGACAGTCAGAAGTGGCAGGAACTGTTTCGCGGCAAGCATCTCTTTGGTTCAAATCCGACTACAATCGCTCTCTCGGTGAGTAAGAAAATTGAGAACGTCGAGACAGAGGTAGATGCTGTCACGGGAGCAACACTCACCTGCAATGGCGTAACAGACATGCTTCACAACTGTCTGTCGAAATATATCAAATTCCTTCAGCAAAAATGATTTAAATGAAGATTGATAATATGGCATTATTCAGTAAACAAAATAAAGAGGCGTTTACAAGTCCGCTCAATCTGAACAATCCGATTCTGATTCAGGTATTGGGCATCTGTTCCGCCCTGGCCGTCACCTCCCAATTGAAGCCGGCCATCGTGATGGGTCTGGCCGTTACTGTGATTACGGCCTTCTCAAATGTGATTATCTCTCTTATACGTAAGACCATTCCAGTGCGCATTCGTATTATCGTACAGTTGGTTGTTGTGGCCGCACTTGTAACGATTGTAAGCCAAATTCTTAAGGCTTATGCATACGACGTAAGTGTACAGCTGTCTGTGTATGTTGGACTGATTATTACCAACTGTATTCTCATGGGACGGTTGGAGGCTTTTGCCATGATGAATAAAGCTTGGCCGTCTTTTCTTGATGGTCTTGGCAATGGCCTTGGATATGCGATTATATTGGTCGTTGTTGGTGCTGTGCGCGAGCTATTGGGACGAGGTACACTATTAGGCCTGACCATTATTCCTTCAAGTGCCTACGAATGTGGCTATCTGAACAACGGCATGATGACAATGCCTGCCATGGCACTCATTCTGTTGGGATGCGTAATCTGGTTTCATCGAGCTTTTTTCTATAAAGAAGAGAAATAATATGCAATGATCTCATAAAAACAAGCAAACAATGGAACATATTATAAGTTTATTCTTCCGTTCGATATTTGTCGACAATATGATTTTTGCATTCTTTTTAGGCATGTGCTCTTTCTTAGCCGTGTCGAAGAATGTCAAAACATCTTTAGGCTTAGGACTTGCTGTAACGTTCGTCCTATTGGTCACCGTACCTGTCGATTATCTACTTCAGACAAAGGTGCTTGATCCTTTAGGACTCAGTTACTTGAGTTTCATCCTTTTCATTGCGGTTATCGCTGGTATTGTTCAAATTGTAGAAATGGCAGTTGAGAAATATACGCCATCTTTATATTCGGCGCTGGGTATATTTTTGCCACTGATTGCAGTCAATTGCGCCATCATGGGTGCTTCGCTGTTTATGCAGCAACGTATACAACTTGATCCAAGCAATACGCAGTATATAGGTTCTGTATGGGATAGTATCTCTTATGCAGTTGGCTCGGGTTTGGGCTGGACGCTTGCCATTGTCTCTATGGGTGCCATTCGTGAAAAAATGCAATATAGTGACGTTCCAAAGCCTTTGCAAGGATTGGGCATTACATTCATAACCGTAGGACTGATGGCAATGGCCATGATGTGTTTCTCTGGACTTAAAATTTAATGATGAAGATATGGATATTAACTTTATATTATCAAGTATAGGAGTTTTTCTGGCTATCATTTTGGTGCTTGTGATTCTCCTGCTCGTAGCGAAGAAATATCTTTCTCCGAGTGGCAATGTAAACATCGTTATCAATGGAGAACAAACCTTAAACGTGCCACAAGGTGATTCTTTGATGACGACGCTGAACAATAACGGTATTTTTCTTCCTTCAGCTTGTGGTGGTAAAGCCAGTTGTGGACAGTGTAAGGTTCAAGTACTTAAGGGAGGCGGGGAGATTCTTGACTCCGAAAAGTCACATTTCACGCGAAAGCAGATACAGGAGCACTGGCGCCTGGGATGTCAGTGCAAAGTAAAGGGCGACTTCGAAATTAAAGTGCCAGAATCGATTCTCGGTGTTAAGGAATGGGAATGCACTGTTATTTCCAATAAGAATGTATCGAGCTTCATCAAGGAGTTTAAAGTTGCTCTGCCGCCAGGTGAGCATATGGACTTCGTTCCCGGATCGTATGCACAGATTAAAATCCCTGCTTATGATTGCATTGACTATGATAAGGACTTTGATAAGTCTTTGATTGGCGAGGAATATATTGGCGCATGGGAGAAGTTTAATCTTCTCTCCCTAAAAGCGCATAACCCCGAGTCGACGACACGCGCTTATTCAATGGCCAATTATCCAGCAGAGGGTGACATCATTACTTTGACAGTTCGCATAGCGACCACTCCCTTCTTACCACGTCCACAGGTCGGCTTTCAAAATGTGCCCACAGGCATTGGATCTTCCTACATTTTCTCTCTCAAACCTGGTGATAAGGTGTTGATGAGTGGTCCTTATGGGGATTTCCATCCCAATTTCACCAGCGGTAAGGAGATGATTTGGATTGGCGGAGGTGCAGGTATGGCTCCCTTGCGTTCTCAAATCATGCACATGACAAAGACATTGCATTGCAGAGACCGTGAGATGCATTTCTTCTACGGTGCGCGCAGTCTGAATGAGGCGTTCTTCTTGGAAGATTTCTGGGAACTGGAAAAGGAATATCCCAATTTCCATATGCACCTTTCGCTTGACAGACCGGATCCCAAAGCTGATGAGGCTGGTGTAAAATACTATGCTGGATTTGCGGTAAATTGCGTTCGTGACACTTATCTGAAGAATCACGAGGCACCTGAAGACTGTGAGTATTACCTTTGTGGTCCTCCTATGCTCATCAAAACCGTAACAGATTATCTTGATTCGCTTGGCGTAGAATCAGAAGCAATTATGTACGACAACTTCGGCTAACAAATATGAAAGCCAAGATATAAGACACAAAACCACACGAAGGCCGCTGAATTTCAGCGGCCTTCGGCTTTTATATACGGTTCGGCTTTAAAGTATGAAGCGGTATCGTAAGGTTCATTAGAGATAAAGTGAAAGAGCGTTTCAATATCCCGGTTATACGTTTCTGCGCCCCCTTTCTATAAGGTGAAGAACGATGAAAGAGCTAATATGCGAATCGACAAGGGAAAAGTGAGAATCTTTG
>CAYPJA010000002.1:0-112205 GCA_964411005.1 uncultured Prevotella sp.
CTGACACGGTCTCGCGGCCCAGCTCGCTCATCATGGAGCAGATGTTGATGATCTTTCCGTGTCCCTTCTTCTTCATGCCGGGAATGACCGCCTTCGAGACGATGAAGGGCGCGTTGAGGTCGATGTCGATCACCTGCCGGAAGTCGTCCACGCTCATCTCCTCCATGGGGATGCGCTTGATGATGCCGGCGTTGTTGACCAGAATGTCGATGATACCCAACTCGTGCTCGATGTCGGCGACAAGCTTTTTGACCTGCTCCTCGTCGGTGACGTCGGCGATGTAGCCGCGCGCGTCGATGCCTTTGGCCTTATAGTCGGCCAGTGCCTGGTCGAGATGTTTCTGACTGCGGCAGTTGAATGCGATCTTGGCACCGGCCTGCGCGAAAGCCTCGGCAATGGCGAAGCCGATGCCGTAGGCGCCTCCCGTCACGAGGGCCACCTTGCCTTCGAGCGAGAATTGGTTGAGAATATTTTCCATTTGTGATACTTTTGATGAGATGTTTGCAATCGGTATCTGAAGGACTTTCCTTCCTTATAGATACGGACGACTTGTGGAAGACACGCAGAAATTAGTTGAAAAAATAGGGGGGGTACGTTGAAAACTTTTCAGTGTCCACATGGCTTTTCCTACCTTTGCTCTACAAGCGAGGCGGCGTGCTTCGCTGTGGGCGGTCAGGAACAGGTTCTCCTCCCTTGACCGACCGCAGGACTCGGCACGGCAGGTTCTACGTTCTCGCGAACATGTTGCACCTATCAAACAAAACCATCGGCCTGCGCGGGACCGGCAGACCGGACTCTACACGATGAACATCAAAACATTCACCGCCGGTGTCGCGCTCATGCTCCTTCTGATTCCCGCGGCACAGACGCAGGCAGCCACGCCTGACGGCGCATGGGGCGCCCGGCAAAATCAAGACACGCTGCAAACTCTCAACGATGAACTGTCGGCCCTCCACTCGCAGATAGACGCGCAGGAGCGGGAAAGGCAGCTGGAGCGGGTATGGCGACGTAAGAAGTATATGAAGGTGGGCCTCGCCGATCCCACCCTGGAGCGCACCGACGGCGAGGAGATGACGTGGAAGACCGACTTCTCTGCCTTCTTCCAGAGTGGCAGAACGTCTTATTTCCACTCGAAGCCCATCGCAGGCATGATCAAGATTGGTTTCGACTATGGCGTGAGCATGAACTATGCCAAGCTGAAGCTGAAGACCGCGGGCGGCGGAATGACCTCGCAGCCGGGGGCGGGCAACGGACAAGGCTCAAACATGGACGGCTTCGACGAGATTGTCAGTCAGGATCCCAGCAGTTCACCCTTGGCTATGGCGGGCATCAACTTGGGCATGCACAAGTTTGAGGCCGATCTGCACATCGGTCCGAGCGTAAGCATCAACCCCTGGAACCACCTCATCGCCACGGCCTACTTCCATGTGATGCCGACGGGCGCGGGCATCCTTGAGAACGATAATTTCTCGTATGGCTTCGGCTGTGCCTTCTCGGCCGGTGTCTCCGTCTCCTACAAGGTCATCTCGGTCGGCGTGGAAGGCTTGTGGAGTACCATCAAATACAAGCAGGCCTCGTTTGACGACGATGATGAGGATGATTATTCAGACAGCGAAGAGAGCGGTCTGTTCGCCACGAAGGACTTCAAGCTGAAGCAGAAGGGGCCCCGTTTCTACGTAGCTTTCAGATTCTGACAAACGTAACAACCTAAAAAAAGAACAATATATGAAATTCAGACATTTAATCTTTGTGTCAGTATCCTTGTGCCTTATGGCTACGGCTTGTTCTGACACCGACGATGAAGTGGCGAGCTCGCTGCCCAATGGCGCGACGCCTTCTTCCACCTTCGCTCCCAACAACCTGCCCGACGAGCCTTATGCCGATGACGCTGTGCTGCTGACTGTCTCGCAAGGGGAGGCACCTTTCAGCTCGCTGGAGCTGATGGGCGATGGCCACTATCTGCTGCTCACCGACAACTCAGTCTACGACGCGGCTCCGTCAGTCTTTGTCGGCACGGAGGGCGATGGTAGGATGATCATGCGTAAGAGCCATGCGGTCAAGCGCACGCGGGGCGTGAGCGACGACGTGTATGGAACCTATGAGAAGATTGGCGACAAGACGTACCGCCTGAGCAACGGCTTGGAGGTGAGTCTGTCGAACGCTACCGACTCTCTTTCGGGCGCTGCCGATTCTCTTTCGGATGCTACCGACTCTCAGCTGGCTTGGAGGTGGTATGCGAATGCTGACGGGACGTGGTCGCGGGTCTATGTCGACATGACGAAGCCTGCCGTGGGCGACATGGCCCGCAGCCTGTGCCGCGCGTGGCGTTACAACAGTTTGGAGATGTGGGGCTTCATGAACGGTGCCTACGTGGTGCATGGCAAGCAGACGCTGAGCGATGACGGACAAGTGGATACCTATTTCAAAGGCTCTTACGACTATGAGCGGGACGACTTCCTGGACGAGGACTACGAGCTGTGCTACAAGGTGGTGTTCACAACGGCCGGAACCTATATTTGCTTCTATCTGGACGGCGACATGGAAATAGCCCGTTGGAGCTGGGTCGACCGTGCTCAGGGCACGCTCTACTATGAGGACATAGTGGGCAGTGAGGATTATGACGACGAGTGGAACGGCTATGTGACGGTGCGCTTCGCCGGCCGCCAGATGCGTGTCTACGAGGACCGCACGGAGCGCGAGGACGGCGTGACGGGTCGTCTGGTCGTGGTCAACACGCTCACCGCTGAAAACTGAACAGAGGAAACAAGCGACTAATCAAGAAAAGCCGCCTTTCGCACATTGCGAAAGGCGGCTTTTGGCTTTTGGTGAGCGGGTCTGCAAAAGGGCGTTTCCTGCATTGCGAAAAGCCATCTCCGTCCATGCAAGAGACGGCTTCTTGGAAAGAAGGACGCTCAATCGGACGTGACGACTATCTTGCGTCCGCCGACGATGTAGATGCCTTTGGGCAATCGGCTGATGTCGGCCGACGGCAAGGAACGGGCGGACAGGCGACGGCCCTGCAGGTCGTAGACGGCATCATTGGCGGCAGGGGTGGCGACGGGATGGCTCTGTATGGCGTCGGTGGTGACGGGAACAAGCTCTATCGGATAGGCTCGCAGGGTGGGTGATCCGCTGAAGTCGACGGTGCCGTCGGCGCGGATGGTCCAGTAGCGGTTCTCGCCCGACACGATCCGGAAGATGCTGTACCAAGGCTGTCCGGCCGCGGCAGTGAAGCGGAAGACGTAGCCTCCGCTGCGGCCCAGTCGTCCGTCGGTCTGCAGATAGGTGGAGTCGGCCTTGAACATGAACTTGTAGGAGAGCACGCCGGCTCGTGTGGCATGGCGCGTGATGGTCCAGACGGACGCGGCCTGCGTGTCGGCGGCGGTGTCGGCAGGTGCGACGAATGCGGCCGACGTGCTGCCGGCGACGGGCATGAGCAGCCGTCCGGTGGTGGTCTCGCGGATGAGATAGTCGGCCTCAGGCACGGCGCGCAGCGTGTCTTCGGTGATGAAGACGCTCCAGGTGAGCACCGTGTCGGCATCGTTCACATGGCAGTCGACGCTGTAGATGCCGCTTGTGGTGGCGTTGCCGAGATCTTTTTGGCGCGCAGTGCTGCCGTCGTCCCACAGAAAGGTGGCTTTCACGCCCGTGGGGACGTAGGGTTTCAGGACGATGCGTGTGGCCGGTGCCGCCATCACGGTCAGCGAGTCGGCATGGGTGGTGCTGCCGATGACGGTGCGTGCCTCGATGTATCGTGTGCGGATATGGAAAGCCGTGTCGGTGGCGGCGCCGCCCTGATTGACATAGCTCACGCGGATGGTGGTGTCGCGGCGCAGGGTGACGGTGCGCTCCGACGCGGTGCTTCCGTCATCCCAACGGCAAGAGCCAAAGCCTCCCGTGCCGCTGAGCGTCAGCGTGACCTTGCTGCCATAGAGGGCCTCGCCGTCGAAGGTGCCGATGGGGGTGCCGTCGACGGTCATCGAGCCAGACGCGATGGAGGCCGGCTGACAGTCGGCGCGGGCGGCGATGGTGAAGAGCTGGTGGCTCTCGACACCGTGCCGGTTGGTGTAGGTGACGCGGTAGGCATGGCTGCGGTCGGTGGTGACGGTCAGGTTGCGGGTGGTCTCGCCTGTGTTCCACTGCCATTGGCCCGTGTCTTCCTCGCCGTCGGGCAGCTGCGGTATGAGTACCACGGTCTTGCCGGGTGCCTCAGCCGACGTGCCCGTGTTCTGCCAGGTGTTGCTCAGGCCGCCGAGCTCGGTCTGCCGGACGGTCTTTCCGTCTATCAGCATCTGCCCCGTGAGCAGGGTGGGGCGGCGTGAGGCTGGTGCGAGACCGTCGTAGGTGTTCATCAGAACCGAATAGCCGAGGTGGTCGTAGCCGCCGCTGGTGGAGCCCTGGCCGCCGCCGTCGGGGCCGTTCTTCGTCATTTGTTCGTAGCACCACTCAGAGAACGGCATGCGCACGCCCAACACGCCCTCATAGTGGCCGATGACGGTGCCCCAGTAGGGGCGAATCTGCTCGCCCAAGGCAGGCTCGGTCATGGTCCAGGCGCGGCTGTCGGTGTAGTAGTAGCCACTGGTACCATATTTGTAGTCGGTCCAGGGCAGGCCGTCGACGCTCTGCGCCTGTGCAGCCACATACTCGATGCCGGCAGCCAGGCGGTTGTTCATGAAGGAGAAGAGGTCGTCGCCCTGGTTCCAGGCCATGTGGGCGATGTCTACGGCCAGTCCGGCAGCCATGGTGGCATGGCCGATGTCGCGTCCGCTTTCCTGCATCTGGCCCAGTTGGCCGTAGGCCCCGGTCTCCAAGGGCGATGGTTGCAGGGTGACGATGAGGTTTCCCCAGAACTCGGTGAGGCCGTCGTTGAGGATGGGATTGTCTGTGCGTGGGTCGCGGAAGGTGCCCACTTGGTCGTACTTGATGAAGCTCAGCCCCTGATTATAGACAAAGACGTCGTCGCAGAGCACGCCGATGGACATCACGCAGAGGGCGTTGCAGAGCCCCCAGTTGCTCCAATAGTGGCCCGGAGCCTGCCACCATTTTCCGCTGTTCTCCCATGTGCCGTTGCGTTGGCGCAGGAATCCGATGGCCGCGGGATACCAGACGTCCATCATCCACTGCTTGAAGCGGTCAAAGTCGGCCGCGGACCAGCCGCTGTAGTCGCGCACGAGTTCGGCGGCCTGCGCGAACTGGTAGCCATAGAGGCCTGCCGCGAGAGCATAGTTGCTGTCGCCGCCGATGGCCTTGGTGGTGCGGGCCCACGCCATGAGCACGCGCACGGCGGCCGCGGCATGAGCGTCATCGCCCGTGATGCGCCAGATGAGCGCGTTCTGATAGGCCATGGTGGCGCCGCGGGCGGCGTTGATGTAGTTCTCGCCCTTGCCGCCGCCTCTCACAATGGTTTCCACGGGATAGGTTTGCACGTTGGCCTGTGCGTAGGCGGCATTCTTCAACACGGAGAAAGCTGCCGTGACCGTGGCGTTGCCGTCGGCGAGCTGGGCCTTGATGCGGTCGAAGTCGGCCTGCGTATGGAGACCGCCGGGATGAAGGAAGCCACGATTGGTGTCGTAGGCCTGCGCGGTGGCTGCGCCGGCAGCCACCGCGAGGGTCATGATGAGATGTTTGAAGCGTTTCATGTTCGGTTCGTTTGAATGGTTTTTTATATAAAAATACGAACCGGGAACAGGAAACACGTAGAGGGTCAGTAGTTTTTTCAGAGACTGTTGAGCAGGTCGGTCTTGCCCTCATCGACGAGGCGTAGGATGAGTTCGCCGAAGAGCGTGTTCTGCCAGGCAAACCATTTGCGCGTGAACTTCGACGCGTCGTCCTTGTGGAAGCTCTCGTGCATGAAGCCCGTGCCGGCATCGGTGTCCATAAGCATCTTGACACACTGGCGTAACTCCTCGTCGTTCTGCGCGGTGAAGGCCTTCATCATGATGGACATGGGCCACACATAATCGTAGCCGATGTGGGGTCCGCCGATGCCTTCGCCGGCCTTGCCCCGGAAGAAGTAGGGGTTGTCATCGCTCCAGACGAAGCGGCGCGTGTTCTGATAGATGGGGTCGTTGAGGTCGACATCGCCGAGATAGGGCATGGCCAGCAGGCTGGGCACGTTGGCGTCGTCCATAAGGAGCTGGTTGCCGAAGCCGTCGACCTCGTAGGCGTAGATCTTTCCGTAGCGGGGATGGTCGTAGACGGCATAGCGCTGGAGCGCGTCGCTGACCTCGGTGGCCAGGGCCGTGCACTGTGAGGCCAGATCGGTGTCGGCGCAGACGGTGGTGAGAATCTCAGCGGCCTTGCGCAACGATGAGACGGCCATGAAGTTGGACGGCACGAGGAAGAGCAGGGTGGTGGCATCGTCGGAAGGCCGGAAGCAGGAGGCGATGAGGCCGACAGGCTTGACCGGCGAGCCGATGCCGTCGATGTTCATGGTGTCGGAGGCACGCTCGGTGCGGCGTTGGAAGCGGTAGGGGCCGTGTCCTTCCTTGCGCTGCTGCTCCCGGAAGGTGCGCAGGATGAGGCTGACGGCTTGCCGCCACTGAGGACCGAAGACGGAGGTGTCGCCCGTCGCCTTCCAATATTCGTAGGCCAGGCGGAGCGGATAGCAGAGAGAGTCGATCTCGTACTTGCGCTCGTGGAGGCCAGGTTTCATGTCGGTGACGTCGGAGGCCCACTCGCTGGTGCCGTCACCGGGCAGGAAGGCGTTGGCGTAGGGGTCGAGAAGGATGCACTGGGTCTGGCGCAGGATGACGCCCTTGATCATCTTCTGCAACTTGGGATCCTGCTTGCAGAGCTTTACGTAGGGCCACACTTGCGCGCCGGAGTCGCGCAGCCACATGGCGTGGATGTCGCCGGTGTAGACGAAGGTGTCGGGATTGCCGTCGCTGTCCTCGTTGTAGTGGACGGTGGTGTCGAGGGTGTTGGGGTAACAGTTGGCAAACATCCAGCGCAATTTGGGGTTCTTGAGCTTCTTGCAGATGCGGTCGATGGTCTTCTCGACGGCATTGGAGACGAAGAGGCGCTGCTCCTTGGGCGGACGGTTGGTGACGCTGTAGTCGATGATGGCGTCGGTCTTGGCTTGATAGATTTGTGGGGCGGTCGTGGCCGCGGCTGTGAGCGGGCCCATGAGGAGGGCGAGCGGTAGCAATAGTTTCTTCATATTCTTAATGGGTAGTTGATGTTTTGCGGTATTGCAAACTTACACATTTTTTCTCAATAATGGAATTATTTTCAAGGAAAACATATAAATTTGCAAGTGTTCAGCGTTATTTCATCGGATACTTCAAGAAAAAAGACAATGGAACTGAAAGGACACTATCAGCCTGCGGCATCGCGCTACGATGACGGCGACCGCCTCTATGCGCGCTGTGGGCAGTCGGGCGTGCTGTTGCCACGCGTGTCGTTGGGCTTCTGGCACAACTTCGGCGGCGTGGACAGCTATGAGCGCAGTCGCGCCCTCACGCATTATGCCTTCGACCATGGCATCACTCACTTTGACCTGGCTAACAACTATGGGCCGCCCTATGGTTCGGCCGAGGAGACATTGGGTCGCCTGATGGACGACGACTTCCGTCCGTGGCGCGATGAGCTCTTCATCTCGACCAAGGCGGGGTATGACATGTGGCCCGGCCCTTATGGCAACTGGGGAAGCCGCAAATATCTCATGGCGAGCATCGACCAAAGCCTGCGCCGGATGCACCTCGACTATGTGGATCTCTTCTACAGTCACCGCTACGACCCGCAGACACCGTTGGAGGAGACGTTGCAGGCACTTGTCGACATCGTGAGGCAGGGCAAGGCACTCTATGTGGGTATCAGCCGCTGGCCGCTTGACGCGCTGAAGGTGGCTGAAAGCTATCTGCGCGCGCACGATGTACCGCTACTGATCTATCAAGGACGCATCAACCTGCTCGACCGGGAACCTATGGAGAGCGGCGTCCTTGACTACTGCCGCAGCCACGGTATCGGCTTCATCAGTTTCTCGCCGTTGGCTCAGGGACTGCTTACCGACCGCTATCTCAACGGCATACCCGACGACAGCCGCATGGCGCGCGAGAGATTCCTGAAGCGGGAACGGCTTACGCCGGCCTTACTCGACTATCTGAGACGGCTCAACAGCGTGGCCGCGGGGCGTGGCGAGAGCCTGGCCGATATGGCACTGGCATGGGTGTTGGCGCAACGGGGCATCACCTCGGTGCTTGTGGGAGCCAGTAAGGTGAGTCAGCTTGACGACGATCTGCGCTGTCTCTCGGCTCAGCCGTTCGCAGAGGACAGCGCATTGGAGCTGTCTGAGGGCGTTTGAGGCTCCTCGGGAGCGATGGGGCGGGTGTAGCAACGGTGACGCCGGTGCTGCTCCGACTCCAGATACTGCCACTGGCTTCGAACGCCGTAGTTGGTCTCCATCTGCGGCATGGCCTCGGCCCATCGGAAGCCGTAGTCGCGGTAGTGGTTGATGAGATCGTTGAAGATGAGTGCATTGGCTCCCTTCGAACGGTATTCGGGCAGCACGCCGATGAGCAACAGGTCGACGGTGTCGGTCTGGTGCCAGCGCAGTACTTTCAGCATCTGCCACCAGCCGAAGGGAAACAGGCGGCCGTTGCCGGTCTTCTGCAAGGCCCGGGCAAAGGAGGGGAAGGAGATGCCGAAACCGATGAGCTTGTCATCGCGGTTGCCGTCGACGACACCGGTGACGAGGTTGAGGTCGGCCTTGCGGATGTAGTCGCCCACGAGCTTGTCTATCTGACGCTCGCTGAGCGTAGCGAAGCCGTAGAGGTTGGCGTAGGTCTCGTTGAGAATCTCAAACACTGCCCGTCCCTGTCCGCCGTGCAGGAGTTCATGCCGCGTGAACTTGTGGGCGTGCAGGTTATAGCGTTGCTCGATCATGGCGGCGAGTTTGGCAAACTTGGGCGGTGTCACCTCGGGCACCTTCACATGGTATTCCAGATAATCGTTGTCCTTGCGGAACCCGCCATACGCCTCGATGTGGCGGGGATAGTAGTCGTAGTTGTAGTTGATGTAGGCCGTGGACAGGCGGTCGAAGCCTTCGACGAGCATGCCCTCGCGATCCATGTCGTCGAATCCGAAGGGTCCGCAAATTTCGGTCATGCCCCGCGAGAGCCCCCATTGTGTGACTGCGTCGAGTAGGGCCTTTGAGACGCGTTGGTCGTCGATGAAGTCAAACCAGCCGAAACGCACGGCTTGACGCAGCCAGCGGTCGTTGGCTCGATGGTTGATGATGGCTGCGATGCGGCCCACAAGGTCCTGCCCATCAAAGGCGAGGAAGTAGGCGGCGTCACAATATTCGAAAGCGGGATTGCGGTCGAAGCGCAGTGTCGACATTTCGTCACTGTAGAGGTACGGAACTGCATAGGGACAGTCGCTGTAGAGGTCGTAAAAGAAATCGATGAAGCGCCGCAGGTCCCGGTGCGTTGTCACTTGCTGGATTCTAATCATAGTCGGTCGTCGATTCAATTTTACAAAGATAGCAAGTTTTTTCCATTCTTACAGGGTTCCTGCAAGCCTTTTTTAATTTAATTACGAATTAAGAATACACGAATTATAAATTAGGTATCTATGAGATGCGAATAGTCAATAGACAATTGGGAATTTAGAAAATGCGAATGGATTAAGCTGTAAATTCGTAATGATTGATTCGTCATGAAGAAAAAGGCCGCTTCCCGGAAAAACTCCGGAAAGCGGCCTTATTGGTTGTTGACGTGTCTCCCGATAGTTCAGGAGAACGCCGGATGTGTCATTACTTCACAACGAACTTCTTGCCGTTGTTGATGTACATGCCCTTGGCAAGACCCTTGGTCGACGTAGCGTTCTGGCGAACGAGCTTGCCGTCGAGCGTGTAGATGTTGCCGGTGATGTCGGTCTTGCTGGCGTTGACATCGGTGATGCCTGTAGCGACGGCCGACAGCGTGACATTGTAGACGTAGTACTTGGTCTTCTCGCTGTTGACGAGGTAGAGCTGTACGGTCGTGTTCTCGGTCAGGGCAGTCTTGGTCCAGCCGTTCAGAGCCACGGGCATAGGCCACATCATGGAAGGATCAGCGATGCCCATGATGCTTACGCCCACCTGACCTTTGGCCTGCTGGTCGACGATGCCATTGTTGAACCAGAAGCCCGGAGCGGGTTCGCTGGTGTAGTTGTTGGTCAGCGAGGTCTTACCTTCTTCCTTGGCAGCGATGCCATAGATGGAACCCATGAAGTCGTCGAGGGCGGTGAAGCCTGCGTTCAGGTCGACGCGGCCGGCAAAGACGTTCTCGGTGTTGGTGGGATCCTGTGATGTCAGCGTCACAGCCTCCTCACCGGTTTTCTCCATGCTCTCAGCATAGAGCACCTCGGGAGCCACAAACTTGACTGTGATGTCGAACTCGACAACCTTCTCACCATTCTTCAGTGCCCACTTGGTTATGACAGAGTCGCCTTCGGCGGGTACGCCCGGCATGTCGCTGATGACAAAGGTGGCGGGCTGAGAGATGCTTGGCTCATACTTCACGCAAACGAATGCGCCGTTGTCCTTCGTGACGAAGTCGCCACTCTTGTTGCGCCAACCCTCATAGGTGGTCATGGCATTCTCGACATACTCGCCCGTGGTGGTATTGATACCGAGTACGGTGGCATCCGGTGTGTTGCCTACGCCAAGGAATCCGATGACATTGGCCAGATCCATGGCATCGACATCGACGTTCTGAGCGGTCTCGCCCTGTCCGACGGTGCGGTTGACGGCGAGCTTGATGGTCATCTTGCTTTCGGAAGCATTCTCTGTGATGGCCCAAAGAGCACGGTCACCGACCTTGGCCTGGGTCTTGTCACCGTAGCAGATGGCGCCCTCGTCGGAGGAATCCAGACCGATGGAGCCCAGATTGCTGTTGAAGGTGTAGAAGCCGTCGCCGACATAAGCGATGCTATATACGGTTTGCGGCTCAGCAGTGGCAGACATGGTCCAGCCATTGGTGCCGGCATTGCCGATATAGAGGCTGTCAGCCTTGATGTAGTAGCCACCATCGGTCGGCTCGAAGGCAATCTTGGAACCGGCAGCAGTGATCTTGGCGTTGCCGTTGCCTACGCCGGCAGCGGTCAGAGCGAGATCAGGATTAGCCTTGAGGCTCACGCGGTAGGTCTTGCCTTCGCCCGGTTTCTGCTGTGCGGCCTTGAAGGCAGCGATGGCAGCGTTCAGCGTCTCGGTGGCAGCTGTGATCTCTTCGAGTGTTGCCTCGGCGTTGTCAGCTACAGCCTGTGCAGGAGCGACGGCGCTGGCTAGTGTGGTATAGGCGGCCTTCGGGGTGAGGAAGAGTCCTTCACCGGCGTTGGCAGAGTCGGCGGACAGCGTCTCGGCATTGGAGATTGTTTCGTCGAGAACCTTTTTAGCAGCATCCAGAGCCTGCTGAGCATGATATTTGTCGACCAGGGTCGGGTCGTTGCCCAAATACTTGAGTGTGAAGCTGCGCCAGATGGTCCAGCCGTCGCCCATAGTGTGAGCGTTTCTGACACCAATCTTCACATCGCCGGCCTCGGTGAGGGCGGTGTAGACATTGTTGACACCATTTTCCTCGATATCAAGCCATGGATCAGCACCGGTCTGGTTGTTGACCTCGCTGCTTGAAACTTGCACGAGGGCGATGGAGTCGGCGTTGGCATAGAGGTCGATATGGTCGGAACCTTGGCGAACGAAGCCCTTCATGGTCAACTGATAGGAACCAACGGGCAGGTTGGCAAGTGTCTGGTTGAAGTCGAAGGTCTCGTTCCAGTATTCGCAAACGTTGCGTCCCGGCTCGTTCTTCCAAGCTGTGTTGTCGGTTGTCCAGCCGTCGAGGCTGGTGACAGGAGTTGCATTGTTGACGAAATCGGTGATGTCGAAGCTGCCCTCGGTCACCTTGACGGTGGAGATGAAGGTCTTCAGTGCGTTCTCGACAGCTGTGGTGGCATCGGCGATGGTGGCCGAGTCGGCTGCGCTGTAGACGATGGTGTCTTGTGCGGCGACGATATCGGTGAAGGCTTTCTTGGCGTCGGTCTCATCGGTGTAGGTCACAGTCTGGTCGGAGATGGCAACCATGGCGGTGCGCACCTCTTTATAACGTGCATACGGATCCTTCAATGCATTGAGCTTACTGATGTTCTCCTTCAGAGCCTTGGTCAGGGCGATGGTTCCGCTGGCAGTGGTGGCTCCTCTCAAAGGCTCAATGGCAGCGTCGGCATTCTTGAATGAACCGGCAGGAATGAGATCGTTGTCCGCATCAGTGTTGAGTTGGTTAAACTGCTTCTCAAGGTCTGTAATCTCCTCGTTGAGGTTGGCCATGTTGCCATAATAGTTGAGTGTGAACGAACGCCATACCATCCAGTAGTCATAGGTGGTGGCATCGGCAGTCAGCGAGATGTTGACATCCTGCGCTGCATCAAGGTTGAAGCCTACGGTGTTGACACCGTTGCCGGCATTGAACCAGTTGCTGGCGCCTGTGGTGTTGTCAGCAACATTTCTTCCTACAGTTGCAATGGCAACGCTCTGGTCGTTGGCAGCCAGGGTAGCGGTCATGTCAGTGCGTGTGAGGGCAATGGCTGTCAGGTCATAAAGACCGGCGGGCACATTGGGCAGTGTCTGCGAGATGCTGGCACCAGCCTGGTTCCAGAACTCAGCTACGTTGGTAGTGGCACCCTCAAAGTGTTCCACCTGTCCGTTCACCGTCCAGCCATCAGCGTTGGTGGTCGGTGTCGGGTTGGTGATGAAGAAGTCGGTGACATCGAACGAAGAGCCGTTCTTCGGTGTAACGGCATAGACGAAAGTCTTGCGGGCGGCGGTGACAGCGGCGGTAGCGGCTTCGACGTCCTCGACGGTGGTAGCGGCTTCTACGGCATTTGTCTGGTCGGACACCTCGCTGTTGAGAACACTCTTGGCATCCGTCTCGTCGGTGTAGTCCTTGGCAACATCGTCCTTAGCCTTGGCGACGGCAGCCTGGAAGGCTGCGTAAGGAGCCTGGAAGGCAGTGGCGGTAGCGGTGGCAGCCTGGATGTTGGCGATGGCGACCTTGATTTCCTCTACTGTCTCGTAGGTCTTGTTGTTCTCGTCTACGACGGCTTTCAGGTCGTCGTAGACACCTGAAGGCACCGTACCATTGATGGCTTCGGCAGCGGTGACAGCGTCAGCCAGCTCGGGAAGGTAAGGAGCGGTGAGGCTGGAGCCGAAATAGTGAAGCGAGAACGAGCGCCACACCATCCAGTAGTCGTCGTTGGTAGCATCGGCTGTCAACGAGATGGTGACATCCTGCTGCTCATTCGCATTGTAGATAATGGTGGTAGCGCCATTGCCGGCATCAAACCACTTGCCGGCTGCAGTAAGGTTATTGGCAGTGCTTCTTTCGACGGTCGATATTGAGGCGGTGGAGTCGCCGATGGCGAGTGTGGCAGTCATGCCAATGCGCGTCAAGGCAACGCCCGTCAGTGTATAGACACCCTTAGGCAGGGAAACGGACTGAGAGATGCTGGCAGCACTCTTGTTCCAGAATTCGGCCACGTTGTTGGCTGAATTGAAGGAAGGATCGGCGCTTACGGTCCATCCGTCAGCATTGCTGGTCGGCGTCGGATTGGTGATGAACAATTCTGTCACGTCGAAACTGTTGCCGTTGGGCAGTGTCACACTCTGAATGAAAGTGAGGGCAGCGGTCTTCAAGGCTGCAATGGCAGCGTCGATGTCGGCGACAGTTGTCGCGGCTTCCACGGCTGCATCCTGCTCGGCGATGGCGGCGTCAAATGCGTTCTTGGCACCATTCTCGTCGGTATAGTCCTGTGTTTCCAGTGCTTGCATCTTGGCCTTGAGGGCTTCGTAGTCGCTCTTGGCACTCTTCAAGGTGACGTCGGTCACGTTCCATACGTAGGCGACACCAGCGGAAGTGCCGTCGGCGTTGAGGTTGTAACCGGCATTGGGCAGGTCGCCGTCTGTGGCGATGGTTGTCCAGAAAGTGTTGGCTCCCCACGCTTCGCCAGATGCATTGGTGGCGCGCACGGCATACTTGCCGTTCTCGTTGAGGAAGAACACCTGGGCCTCGTAGGTATTACGCCCCTGGGCATCCGTATTCAGACGGCCGAGATCGTTGTTCCATGAGTCTCTGCCACCCTTGGGGTTGGAGAAATTGTTAATCTTCCAGCCCACGGACTTAAATCCGTTGGTGATTTCCGCTTTGGCGAATTTGAATTCGCCTGCGCTGGATTCGTCGGCTGTCAACGCACCGTCCTTTGTAAGATAGTACGTCGTGGAGCCTTCTTCCGTTCCATTGAATGTAGTGGAGATGACATACGTGTTTCCATCTGTGATGTTTTCGAGCGCTGCATTGTACTCATTATCAGTCTGAGCCAATACAGGTGCAGTCAGCATCATCGCAAACGCGGCCACTAAAAGTCGGAATTGTTTCATAAACGCGTTTTGGTTATTAAATGTTAGTTAAAAATAAGAGTTCAATCTAATGCATTTAAGCTTTGATTTGGCAAATATAGGAATTTATTTTTAAAGTCAGAAACTTTTAATTGCTTTTTTTGTAATTATCTAACTATTTGCCTTCGGTCATTCCGAATTTGGCCTGCAATTATTCGTAAAAGACCATTATCGTGGACAAAAAGAAGGCTGCGGCCTCTCTTTTTTTACTGTCATCGAAATGTGAACAGTAGAGGAACCGCAGCCTTCGTGTAAGGGGAATGTGTGTCTTATCGCTTGATGAACTTGGTGGTGTGACGAGCGTCGGTGCGGATGATGTAGACGCCCTTGGCCAAAGCTGATACATTGAAAGTGGTCTGACCGTCGATGAGTTTGCGCTCGTCCACTTTCTGTCCGTTGGTGGTATAGAGCGTGGCGGTCGTGGCATCGGCATCGCAGACACCGACCGCTGTGGTGGCTATGCTGGGATAGGCCTTGACACTGCCTTTGGCAGGATTGACGGTGGTTTGGTCGATGCCGTTGACGTAGGTGGTGTCGTCACTCAGGATGATATAGCCTACGGTCTCTTCGAAGGGATTGCGCGCATTGATGATGGCATCCTTGTCGCTGGCGTCGGCTTGCACGCGGATGCGTGCTGACGTGCCGGTGAGTCCCTTCTCATTGATGCGAAGCAGAGCCGCAATTTTGCGGTTGTTGCTTTGTAGCTGAACCATCACTCTCGGATTTTTCAGGTCGGTGTCGCTGAAAGTCATCGAGCGTGCGGCGGCCGTGGTGAATCGCATATCGGATGTGCCGACGGTGAATACTTGACCGTTGCCATCGTTGCCGGTTCCCGGTTCGATGGCAAAATAAGAATAACGTACGCGCGGGGGCGTGGTGTTGAGTCCCTTCTGTACCTCGGATACAATACTAAAACTCTCGGGTGTGACCTTGAAGACGCGCCACATCACGGGCACGGTCTTGCTGGTGACGGTATAGCGTGGAGTGGCGAAGACGACAGGTGTCGTGGCGAAAGGCTTGATGAACTTCACCGTGACGGTGTCGCCGCCGACGGCAGTCTCGCGCCCTTCGTCGGTGTGGGCGGTTCCGGCTTCGTAGGCAAGGTTGCCGATGGTGCCGTTGCCCATGGTTGCGACGATGTAGTTGGATGTCTCTTCTGCGGAGAAGGTCTGGCCCTCGCCGAGAGTCCATGGCTGGTAGCAGAAACCAAAGAAGGTGTAGGCACCGTTGGCGCGGGTGATGGTGGTCACGTGCTCGTTGGGTGCCAGGTCGGGATTGTTGTTGGTGGGGCTTCCAAAAACAATGGCGGGTGACTCCTCGAAGGCATTTCCGAAATAGCTGAAGCTCTCGTCACTGCTGCTTTGTCCAAGTTTGCCATACTGCATGGTCTCGCTGCCCGTAGAGCCGGTGATTACGTTGTAGACCTCGTCTGACAGTTTGCGGGTGCCGTTATACATCTGCAAGCGCACACGGTAGGTGTAGGAACCAGCGGTAGAGACTGTATCAATGTATCTTGTGGTGGTTGTCGACTCGCTTCCAGCCTGACGGGAGAGCACTTCCCAGACACCGCCATTGATCTGACGCTCCAGGAAAATGGAGTCGGTGAGTTCGCCGTTGGGATCCTGATAGTAGATGACGAACTGCGAGTTGCGGGGCTGGAACTCGTAGTCGGTGACCACCGGCACTTGCAGACGGGGGGCATTGGGCACCTTGACGTATTTGCCATTATAGGCCAAGCCGGCCTTCATCGAAGCATAGTATTCGCCCAATGGTGTGAGATAGTTCTTGTCCTTGAGGTTGGCATCGGAGGTGTTGATGATGCGTGAGCCTCGCCTCTCGCCGTTCCAGTAGGCATAGCGCTCAATCTGGTCGTCGCTGTTGAGCCATTGCAGCACGGGCTTCATGTGATTGAGGTTGGTCTGATATTGGCTGGGCCAACTGCTTGAATTGTCGTTGTTGGCGTACCAGTTTCCTGACCAGCTGGCTCCGTAGAGCATCTCGGAAATCCAGATGGGGCGTCCGTAGCCTTTGTAGCCTTTCGAGTTCATCCAACTCTTCCAGGAATCGACGTCAGCATACCAGTAGGAGTGGACATCGATTACGTCGCAGCGCCATCCGCGCTTGTCAATGGAGTCCATGAAGTTGCGGAGCCACGATTCGCCGCCATCGTGTGGCGACGGCGAGCAGAGCAGCTTGCCCGTAGCCATATAGCTTTCCCAGTTGGCGAGCACTTGGTCTACGGTGGCAGGGTTGTCATCCGATTGGTTGGCGGGCTCGTTGTTGGTCTTCAGATAAGCTGATGAGCCAGTCGAGCCTACGTCGGATGTGCCTGGCCAACCTTCATGCACTTTGAAGGCGACACCTTCGCAGTTGGCTCCGGCTTCCCCGGGCAGACCGAAATTATAGGCCCATGTCACTTTGAGTGCCGACAGATGGTCGCTGTTCATGTCGCTGGCGAGTCCTTTCTTGCTGGCATCGTTCCATTTGAAAATGCGATAGGAGCTGACGCGGTTCCTCATCAGTGCGGGTAGATTCATCTCCAGGTCAGCGTTGGCGGCGATGAAGCAGCGGCTGTAGCCGCGTCCGTTGGCGCGGAGCGAGAATGTCACCATGTAGCCGCGCTTCAGTTTGAACGAGGCAATGCGGTTGTTGAGCTGGGCATCGGTGAGCGTGTTCATGTAGCCGCCGGTGTTGCTTAGGTCATAGTCGTTGCATGATTCTCCCTTGAAGTCGGGCTCAGTAAAGGCTGTCAATGGCTTGATGTTGTTGCCATAGGGCAGAATCATCGTGCCATCGGCATACATTTTCACCTGGCAGTTGCCACCATTGGTGGCTTTTACACCGTTGATCTTAACAAAAGCCAACTGGCCACTGGCCACCTCCGACGGCAACAGGTTGTCGAAGATGACGACGGCATGGTCGGTGTTCTCAATGTTGATGCTGCCCGTCGTGGTGAACGGCGTGGTCGACGTGATGTGATAGTCGACATCATTGGTCAATGTCACATTGGTCGTCACCTGACTGACGGTCGTTTTCACATTGTCGGCTGCAATAGGCAAGCCCAACACTGTGAGAAGCGCAGTGAGTAAAGAGATTCTTTTCATATTTCTGCAGTTTTTAATAAATGTCTTAGGAACTATTAAGTGTATAGATTACAAAGATACTAATATTTCGCAGTCAATAAGCAGGAAAAGCCTGTTAATTAAGAAATATTAAACCGGGAACACCCCGCTTCGGATTAAAAATGTTACCTTTGCATCTGGTGAAAAAAGTTTTGTCTTTTATCTTTTTGGCGTCTCTGTTCGCAGGACTGGCCCCAATCTATGCGCGCAAGCCGCTGAAGCTTCGTGTGCTGCAGTGGAATGTTTGGCAGGAAGGTACCACTGTGAGTGGCGGCTTCAATGCCATTGTGGACGAAATCGTGCGTCTTCAGCCAGACTTTGTGACGCTCAGCGAGGTGCGCAACTATCACAACACCAACTTCACACGGCGACTCTGTGATGCCCTCCAGCAGAAGGGAGCGACCTACCATTCTTTCTACAGTTACGATACGGGGTTGCTGAGCCGCTGGCCTATCGCTGACTCGGTGGTGGTGTTTCCCTGCAACAAGGATCATGGCAGTATTCACAAACTCACGTCGCGTGTCAAGGGGCGCACGATTCACGTCTATACGGCTCATCTCGACTATCTGGATGATGCCTATTATAATGTGCGTGGCTACGACGGAAATACTTGGCGCGAGGTGGAACGCCCCAAGGACGTGAAGGAACTGTTGCGGATGAACGATGCGTCGTGGCGTGATGATGCCACTCGCATCTTCCTCAATGAGGCCCGCCACGATCTGGCTGAAGGCGGTATTGTCATTCTCGGCGGTGACTTCAATGAGCCCTCATGGCAAGACTGGACACCGGCGACGGCCCAACTCTTCGACCATCATGGATTTGTGGTGCCCTGGACGGTGACACGTATGCTCACTGATGCCGGCTTCCGTGATGCTTTCCGGGAGCACTGGCCCGACCCGGTGGCTTATCCGGGCTTCACTTATCCTACCTGGAATACGGCTGTTAGCATTGGCAAGCTCACATGGGCGCCTAAGGCCGATGAGCGCGAGCGCATTGATTATATCTTCTATCAGGGCAAGGGAGCACGTGTTGTCTCGGCCGAAGTATTCGGCCCTGACAGCATGGTGTGTCGCAGTCGGCCTGTGGGCGATGCCCCGGGCAGTCCGTTGGTTAAGCCTTTGGGCACGTGGCCGTCCGACCATCGTGGTGTACTTGTGGATTTGGAAGTGAAATGACAGCCTGAATAGTGAGAAACGAAAACGCCGGCAGGTGGTGTGGATTGCCATACCGCCTGTCGGCGTTTTTTTGTATTGTGTCTTGTCCAAATGGTTCCTCTTTAGAAGGAGACGTTGACTCCACCCATGAAACCATATGTTTGTTTATGTTGTTTTCCTTCGGTCTGCCTATTGCTTTTTGTAAATCTCGATTCCGATATCGTTGATGCCTTTCAAAATTTCACGTCTCATGTGATGGCGTACGGTGACATGGATGGAGTCGCCTTGATTGTAGTGTACATCCGCGATGTGAAAGGAATATTGGTAATTGCTAACGCCACGTCCAAGTATGTTGCCGTCGTCATCGACTAACTGACACGCGATGGTGTCGTGCGACTGTGTGCCTGTTGGCATCACCAGTCGGTCGATGATGACGGTAACACTCTTGAACGGATAATCGCTGTCGGCACGCAGACCCAAGGTCATGCCATAGAGACCGGCCTGTGGTATGGAGTCGACATTGAAGGCCAATGTGTCGCTGCTGTCCCAACCATCATGGGGAGTGTGCTCATAGTGGTCGTATATCAATCCACCCGTGCAGGCGTGAAGCACAAGCGTTGAGGCGACGATGGCCAACAGCTGTTTCATCATGACTGCGGAGTGTCGTTCTTGGGTGTGTCAGCCGACGGCTTGCCTTGCCCACGTTGCGGTCGCTGACCGCGTCGTCCGGTCGGTTTGCCGTTTTGCGGTGTTGGAGTCTTGACTCCGCCCTGTGTGTCAGCCTTGCCACCGTTTTTCCCGCCCATGGTTTTGGATGGTTGCTTGCGATCCTGCTTGCCAGGTTGCGCATCGGTATTGCGTTGCTTGTTGTTTCGATTGCCGCCCTTTTTCCTACGCTTGGTTTTGTCGAATCTGCTCACATCCTCACCGGCCAGCAAGTCGATGGGCTTCTCTGGCTCCTTGGCTTTTCCGTCTTCCTTCAGTGAGAGCGGCTTCTCGCCGCGTTTGTTCATTTCGATAATCTCTTTGGCACGTTCCACACTGATAACCTCCAAGTTGGCCGCTACTTTCTTGTCGGTCGAGTAGGTGATCTGTTGGGCCAGAATGTCGGTCTTGAAGAGATAATAGTCGTTGTCCTTGGTCTGTAGCACGGCGTCTTTGGGAGGTAGTTTCCGGCTGGCCTCCACGTAGTCGTCGACCTCGTAGTTTAGGCAGCATTTCAGTTTGGCGCACATGCCCGCCAGTTTGGTGGGGTTGAGGGAGATGTCCTGTATGCGTGCGGCATTGGTGGAGACGCTGACGAAGTTTTTCATCCATGTGGCGCAGCAGAGCTCGCGTCCGCAAGGTCCAGTGCCGCCGATGCGCCCGGCCTCCTGGCGTGCGCCGATCTGCTTCATCTCGATACGCACGTGGAAGGTCTCTGCGAGTACTTTGATGAGCTGTCGGAAGTCGACTCGCTCATCGGCAATGTAATAGAAGATGGCCTTGTTGCCGTCGCCTTGATACTCGACATCGCCGATTTTCATCTTCAGTCCCAGATCCTTCGCTATCTGCCTGCTTTGTATCATGGTACCATATTCCCGACTTTTGGCTTCCTTGTATTTGTCCATGTCCACCTGTTTGGCGATGCGGTAGATGCGCCGGATTTCGTCGGTCGACTTGAGGTTTGCCTTTTTGATTTGCAGCTTGACGAGTTTTCCTGTGAGTGTCACTACACCGATGTCGTGTCCGGGATTGGCTTCCACGGCTACGATGTCGCCCTTGCGCAGGTCGAGATTATTGACATTGTGATAATATCCCTTGCGTGTGTTCTTGAATTGTACTTCCACAAGGTCGGTCGATTCCGCGTTGCCAGGTACGTCGGCCAGCCAGTCGTAGGTGTTGAGCTGTTTGTTCTGGCGTCCGCATCCACGGCAACAGAGTCCTCTGTCGCAGCCGCGCGAAATCTTGAATTTCATATTTTTATAGTCCATATATATAATCTTTCAGCCTTCTCCGTATGGGAAACCGGCTTGATGTATTGTTGTCTGTCTGTTGTAGTCGTTTCGTCAAGTTTTCTTGAGAAGTTGCATGATGGTCTGCAAGGCCATGTCGAAAAGCACGATTTTGGCGTTGGCGTT
Organism: uncultured Prevotella sp.; assembly: GCA_964411005.1. Lineage (GTDB taxonomy): Bacteria > Bacteroidota > Bacteroidia > Bacteroidales > Bacteroidaceae > Prevotella. The sequence continues at coordinate 20,828 of CAYPJA010000002.1, forward strand.
CTGTGCGATGTCACGTTGTGCACACTGGAAGTTCTCTGCCATGCCGATGACATTGCCCTCATGGATGAAGCGTGCGAAGTTGCGTGCGAATTTTTCCTCGTCCTGCGTCATGTATACCAGGTTGTCATTGTGGAAATTGTAGACGAAGTTCTCGCGCACCAAGTGCAGGAAATAGCTCAGCATACGCTTTTGCCGCTCTCTGCCGTAGGCTGCCGCGGTTTCCGACCACTTGCGCAACGACTTGATGTCACGCATGTAAGCCAGCCGCATGAGCATCTCGAACATGTCGAGGAAGGTTCGGTTTTCGTTGCTCGTGTCGAGTTCGGCAAGGGCATTCAACCAGTTGCCGTTGGCAATGTGCGCGATGCGGTGTGCCATGTCGGCTGTCAGTCCGCGTCGTTTCACCAAAGCCTGCTCCATGTCCGTGTCCTCTATCTTGCGCACGTCGATGCGCTGTACGCGGCTGCGGATGGTCTCCAGCAGTTTTTCGGGCTCTTCGCACACCATGATGAAGATGGTTTTCTGCGGTGGTTCTTCCAAGAGTTTGAGCAACTTGTTGGCGCACTGCGCGTTCATGCGTTCTGGAAGCCATACCAACGATACCTTGAAGCCACCCTGACTGGCCTTGAGACAGAGTTTGCGCGTCAGGTCGTCGCTTTCGCCCTCGAATATCCATGCCTGTTGGTTCTCGGCGTTCATCTCGCTCATCCAGCGGTCCATGGTGAAGTAGGGACCGTCTTGCAGCATGTGGCGCCACTCGCGCGCGAAGTCGTCGCTCGTCATCTTGTGGTCAGACGACGTGCCTTTGGGTCTGATGACGGGATAGGAGAAGTGGAGGTCTGGGTGTTCCCATTTGGCAAGCATGGCACGGGCGTTGCGAATCTTGGCCTCATTGAAACCGGTCAGAAAGGCGGTGAGTTCCGGATTCTGCCGTTCGTCGTCGCTGATATCGCCCAGCAACAGTGAGGCGAAGGCCATGGCCAGCGCCATCTTTCCGCATCCCATGGGGCCACAGAGCATCATCGCATGGGGGACGCGGTCCTCCTTGACGAGTTGCAGTAGCCTTTGCCAGGCTTCTTGTTGGCCTATGACCTCACTGAAATACATTTCCTCTTTCTTCTTAGTCTTTTTCTGAATGTTGTGCTGTGACCGATTAAGCACTCCGCGTTTTCTTTCGTTACATCAGCCGACTGCAAATTTCGCAGATGCTGGGTGCTGCCGACATGGTGTAGAAATGGATGTTGGTAACGCCGTGGTTGTAGAGGTCGCGACATTGTTCTGTTGTCCATTCAATGCCGAGTTGCCGTGCATCGTCGTCGGTCTTGCACTTAAGTGCCTCTTGCGCGAGTTCCTGTGGAAAATCGCAATGGAAAGTCTTGGGCACCATGGTGAGCTGAGAGAGCTTGGCAAATGGCTTGATGCCCGGAACGATGGGGATGGTGATGCCCATCTGCCGTGCCTTGTCAACGAAATCGAAGTATTTCCGGTTGTCGTAGAACAACTGGGTGACGGCATATTCGGCCCCCATGTCCTGCTTGATTTTCAGATACTGCATGTCTATCTGCAGGTTGGGTGCCTCTTCGTGCTTCTCGGGATAGGCTGCCACGCCATAATGGAAAGGTTCGCCCGGATGCTTCATCGATGTTCCGTTAGCAAAGGTGCCGCGGTTGAAATCGTTGACCTGCGTGATCAGTTCCGTGGTATGGGTGTGCCCACCGGGTACAGGTGTGAACATGCGGTCTTCGCGGGCTTTGTCGCCACGCAGGAGCAACAGGTTGCTGATGCCGAGAAACTGAAGGTCGATGAGCTCATACTCAATGTTCTCGATGGTGGCTCCGCTACAGATGACGTGTGGTATGACGGGAATGTTGTAGCGGCTTTTGATGGCTGCGGCTATGGCGATGGTTCCGGGACGGCGGCGCACGCGCTGTCGCTCATATTGTCCGCTGGGGAGTTCCTTGTAGACATACTCGCTGTGATGCGTCGTAATGTTGATGTAGGTGGGTGCAAATTCCTTCAGCTTGTCAAGCGTGGAGAACAAAGCTCCCGTTCCGTTGCCTTTCAGCGGAGGCAGCACTTCAAAGGAGACACGGCGCGTTCCCTTCCCTTCTTGGAGCAGTTCGGTTACATTCATATTGGTGCAAAGTTACGAAAAAAATCTATCATTTGCACGTTTTCACCTGTTTTTCTGTCCCTGTGGACGTTGTTTGTCTTCTGCGGGCAGCTGGCTTATTTGCGCAGCACAATCAGGATGACACCGCTCAGGATGAGCATGATGCCGATGGCAAGGCGTCCGGTGAAGCTCTCTCCATAGACGGCACAGCCGATGAAAACGGCTGTCACGGGCTCCAGGGCACCAAGGATGGCCGACGGGGTGGCACCGATGTTGTCGATGGCTATGTTGATGAAGAAGATGCTGAGCACCGTGGGCAGCAAAGCGAGTTGCAAAGCGCAGACCCACTGCCGTGTTCCGTGAAGCATGGGCACGTGCTCGCCCGTAATCAGCAGCCACGCGATGACACTCAGACATCCGAAGACGAGCACCCAGAACGTGAAGCGAACGGGTGAGAAGCCGGTGTGGGTCTGTCCGGTGGCGATGATGTAGAAAGCATAGAGCAGTGAGGATAGCATGACCAGCGACACGCCGACGGTGCTTAGATTGGCGCCACTTCCACCTCCCCGGTAGAGCAGGGCGATGCCGCCCACGGCCAGCGCGATGGACAGAGTGGTAGTCCAGGTGATGCGCTCATGATAGAAGGCCACCATGAGCACGGCTGTCATGACGGGATAGCTGAAGAGGATGGTCGACGCCACACCGGCATCCATATACTGAAAGCTCATGTAGAGCATCATCGACGACATGGCGAAGAAGGCACCCAGCACCGCCAGCCGGATGGCGTGACCGCGCCTGATACGGAACGTTTCGCCACGTGTTGCCATGATGATGGCGAAGAAGGCGACGGCCAACGCATAACGGTAGAACAGAACTGCCGCAGGTTGGAGTCCGTCGGCATAGAGAGCCAGGCTGCCGAGAGGGTTGGTGCCATAGAAGACGGCGGCTAGAATACCGGCCGCATAACCTTTCACTTTGTTACTCATAGTTTGTTGCTGAATAGGCTGTGGGCGATGGGTTGGCTCACAGCGAGTGCAAAATTAGTCATTATTTCTGTTTTTGCCAATTGTATTGACAGAAAAAATAGTCGACGGGCAAAGCAATAATTCCTGCTTTTTTGCATTTAAGATGTAGAGAAGTGAAATCAAAAAGCAGAATTATGGAAAAGAGATTGAAGAACAACCTGCAATTGGGGGCTGCTGTCTTGCTATCTGTGCTGCTGTCGGCTCCGGTCAGCGCAGGGAACAAGAAGGATGACAGCCGTGTGGCTTTGACGGAAGTGAGAAACTATTTCCACCGCAACGACGCGCCGCTGCCTTCAGAGCCGCTCATCACTACGCAGCAGGAGTTTGACAAGCAGTTTGGCACCGCGGCTTTTATGGGCAGGGACGGACAGCCGACGAAGGTTAATTTCCGCAAGCAGGCCGTCGTGGCCATCGTACTACCGGAAACCAACACAGAGACTGACATCGACTCGGTATGCCTTAACGTGACAGGCAAGAAACAGCTAACGCTGAGTTATCTCGTCCGTCGGGGCACCCGGAATCGCAGCTACACCGCGCAACCCATACGGCTGATGGCCATAGCCCGGAAATATGCAGGCTATGAGGTCAGCGTGAAGGCCACCGAGCGGCAAGAAGTGCAGCAGGTCTCAACGACCTTGACCACGGCCTGTTACACATCGGCTGCGCGCGACATCCATATTCAGGTCGACTATCCTGTTGACGGGGCACAGGCCGTCACCGACAGCGTGCAGGCTTATATCCGGAACGTGTTGTCTGCTTATGTCAAGGGATGGAATGTGGAGGGCAGCGCCGATGCCGTTTCCAACGTCACTGCACGTGAACCCAACCGTCTCGTGGCCGACTGTGCTGATGCGGTCTATGTACCGATGAAGGCGATGAATGACGAGCTGAGAGACATGGGCAGAAGCGAAGCCCGCTGCTCGGCGCTGCTTAAGCTGATGCGCACAGACGAAACCGAAACCTATGTGACTTACGAGACCGTGACCTACAACTACATGGGGGGCGCGCACGGACTGGGCTCTCACCGAGGCGTGACGTTCGACAAGGCGACCGGGCGTCGTCTGACAATGGTGAGAGATGAGGAAGGACTGCGCAAACTCATCACCGAACGGCTGAAGAAGACCTATGATGACGTCACCTTCAATGAGGAGCCTGTTCCGTTGCCACAAGAGAGCGCCTTCATGCGTGGTGACAAAATCGTGTTCGTTTATCAGCCCTATGAGATTGGCGCCTATGCTATCGGTATGCCGGAGTGTTCGTTCTATCCTTACGAGATAGAAGAATATGTCGTGCGCAATGTGGCAACGGCTCAGTGAAGACAGACAACGGCGGCTCTGAGTGGCCGGACTTCTGTTCGATTACATATTGACTTGAAAAGCGAAAGGCCATCTCCTGTTTTGCAGGAGATGGCCTTTTGCTTTGTAAGAAACGGCCTTTCGTTTTCTAAGAAACGGTCTTTTGCTTTGTAAGCGATGGCCTTTTGCCGTTGGATGTTTACCGGCCCATGGTTGCAGAAGGCTTATTTGCCTTGCAGACGCAGACGGTAGACGACCGGTTTAGCCGGTATGATGTATTTTTCCATGGGGCCAGGGCCACAGCTGGCGTTGCCAAGACCGCGCTGTGCGCCGTCGAGATGCACCCATAAGAAAGGCCGTTTCACCAGATCCCACTCGTGGCGGGCCTTCATCATGTCGTTGTCGGTGTAGCTGTTGCCACTGTAGCGGAAGATGCTGTCCGACGAGATGCTGATGCCGTGGCCATCAGTGCCGGTGAGTGTCACCTCGTAGACGGCGCGGTCGCCTGTGGTCTGTGGCTTCATGTGATGCTCGGCCATACCGTCGACGGTCGAGGAGTAGCGTCCGAGCAGTGAGGCGTCGTCACGGTCTACATAGTTCTCCCACGGGCCGCGGCCGTAATAGGACACGTTGGTCAGTGTGGAATCAAACTTGGCAGCCAGTCCGGCGCGCAGCAGTTTGTCGGAGTGGGGAAGAAGACTGATCTCCATGTCAACTACGCCTTGCGGATGAATCGAGTAGACGATGTGCTGATCGGCCAGCGATCCTTTACGGTCGGTGGTGACGACGACGGTATTTCCCTCTGTCTTAGTCGTGACGGTACCCGTAGCTTCAAGGCCGTTGGCGGGATTGGTCTCGCCACGGTCGTTCTCGATCCAGCGGTGGTTGTCGTAGACGAAGCCACCCTGCTCGGCCAGAATCTCGCGGCCATCGAAGCGCAGGGAAGTGGGTTGTCCGGTTGTTTGGTTGAAAGTCATGGCCACTCGGTCGTTGCCGACGGTGACGGTTGCCGTCTGGTTGTCGATGGTGAGAGGCTGCCCTTTGGATTTCAAGGCTTCGAGCGTTCTTGGAGACAGCACAAACTGCTGGTGGGCCACTTCGTCTCCCGGGTTCGAATAGAGCGTTGACTCGGTGTTGAAGACGCGTGCCTCCAGGACCATGTCGTCTTGTTTCTTCACCTTGGGCAGGTCGATGGTTTGGCTTTGGCCAGGCTTAATGTCATCAAGCCGCACTTTCTTGGTCTTCTTCACGTAGCCATCCGTGAGCCATTGCAGTTGAAGTTCCAGGCCTTTCAGTGAGCGGAAGGCGTATTTGTTGGTCACGGTCAGCTGGTTGCCGTTCAGGTGGAAGCCTATATATTGGTATGCATACTTCACCTCGGCCAGCTTGGCTGTAGGCTGACGGTCGGAAGTGATAATGCCGTTGCTGCAGAAGTTGCCCTGATGGGGGCCGGGGTAGTCGTAGCCGGTAGTGAGGCGGCGGATGCCTTGTTTGAGCAGATGCGGATCATAGATTGACTGGTCCACCCAATCCCAAATGCAACCGCCACAGCTGGAGTTGCCATTCTCCATGGCTTCCATGTATTCGCGCAGGTTGCCGATGGCGTTACCCATGGAGTGGGCGTATTCACAGACAAACATGGGCTTGTCCTTGCCGCTGAGATTCTGTTTCATCCATGTCGTGCTCGGATACATTTTGCTGTAGAAGTCAGACCAGAGGCTGCCGCCGTAGTCTTTGTCGACGCGTGTGCCTTCGTAGTGTACGGGGCGTGTGCCGTCGAGTTCATGGGCCAACTCGTAGCAGTCCTTGAAGTTGCTGCCGGATCCGCATTCGTTGCCGAGGCTCCAGAAGACGACGCTCGGATGGTTGATGTCGCGCGTCACGAGCCGATAGATGCGGTCTTTGAAGGCCGGTATCCATGACGGCATGGAGGAAATGCTTTGGTTGGCGTGGTCTTCGAGGTCGGCCTCGTCGACAACATAGAGGCCGTAGTGGTCAAACATGGCGTACATGCGTGCGTCGTTGGGGTAGTGGCTCGTGCGGATGGCGTTGATGTTGTTTTGCTTCATCAACATCACGTCACGCAGCATTCCGTCCACGGTCACGGCGCGTCCGCGCTCGGGATCGGTGTCGTGGCGGTTGACTCCCTTGAGCAGCGCGCGCTGTCCGTTGACATAGAGCAGCGCGCCGCGGATTTCAACCTCACGGATGCCAACTTTGGTGGAGAAGGCCATGCCGGGCTGACTGATTTCCAAGGTGTAGAGACTGGGTATTTCTGCCGACCATAATTCGGGATTGTTGACGCTGAACGAGACCTTGTTGCCCGCGAACGGCTGCTCGCCGATGAGCTGGCCTTGGGGCGAATAAAGCGTTGCGGTGGCTGCAATGTTTCCGTCGGTGGTCAGCTCCACGTCGACGGTGGCCTGTCCGTTCTTCAGATGCGTCTGTACGATGTGGTTGCGGATGGACTGCAAGGGTACATTATAGAGGTAGACGCTGCGGTGGATGCCGCTCATGCGGAACATGTCTTGACATTCCAGATAGCTTCCGTCCGACCAGCGATGTACTTGTACCACGAGGTTGTTATTGTCCTTATTAATATAAGGTGTAAGGTCAAACTCGCTCACGTTGTTGGCTCCTTGCGTATAACCCACATAGTGGCCGTTGAGCCATATCTGTGCGGCTGAGTAGATTCCGCCAAAGTGGAGGATGGTGCGCTCTTTCAGCCAGGATGCGGGAACGGTGAACGTGCGCTGATAGGTACCAACGGGATTGATGGCGTAGTTCTTGCCTCCGTCGTTATAGCCTGCCCGTGCCTTGATGTAGGGTGGCGTGTTGCTGTGAGGATATTCCACGTTGCAGTAGATGGGGCGGTCGTAGCCAGCCATTTCCCAACTCAGCGGCACTTCTATCTTGTCCCATCCGGCAGGCTGATGGCTTGCCAGGGCCTGCTGCCTTGACGGCAGATCCATCACTTCAGTGGTGTCGTCGCCGATGTTGCCGATGACGGGCTCGGCTGCGAAGCGGAAATTCCACTCACCGTCAAGACATTGATAGCGTGAGCTCTTAGGTTCTGTCCACGGTGTGTCGTAGTAGGATTGGTCGCCACGCATCTCTTCCACGCTTGCATAGGGCATGTAGGTGGCGGTGCCGGGCAACTTGTTGATAGCAAAGACGGTCTCGTCTTCCCATATGGGCGACTTTATTTTGGGCTTCTCCACCTCTTCGATGGTAAACCAGCTGGCAGCGTCGGCGTCGTCGATGGCTGCTGCTTTCAGCTTGCCATCTTTCCAGGTGAACATTTTGTTCTTTCCCTTCGACACGATGCGATAGATTCCAGTCTTGCCTTTGACGGGTTCGATGCGCATCAAGGCGTTTCCCCATGCGCCCGGCCGTGCAGGCCATTGCAGCAGGTAGTCGATGCGGGTGTTGTTGCCACCGTCATCAAAGTTGGTCTCATAGAAAGCACCACCGATGACATGACTGCCTACGGCCAGTGTCTTGATGTTCCAGTATTGTCCGCGGTTGAGTGAGTCTTCCTTCTCAATGACGACAGGCACGTTGTTACCGGCGTCGTCACCGTCGCCGATGACGAACGTCGGATTCTGTACGCTGCGGAAGCGATAGGTGACGTTGTCGTCCGATCCGAATTCTGGGCGGGCCGTGATAGCGTAGGCTTGTTTGCGGTTGGCAAGAGCGGGCGCATTGGTGGGAATGAGGTGGTAGCGGCCTTTGCCGTTGGGCTTCAGCGTGAACTTTTGCAGTTCATCGCTGCCGTTTTCGTCAGCCCATTCCAAGCCTTTGGTGCCCATGCGAAGGGCGCGGTGGCGGAACGGATCGACGATGGTCCATGAGCCGGAGAGCTCACGGAGCACAAAAACTTGTCCGTCATACTCCTTCTGGAGTGGCGTGACATCATAGAATGCGCCCTGGCGGAACTGTTGTGCTTGTGCGCTGATTGCAATAAGCAACAGCAGCATGTTGACAAGAATCGTTTTCATAAATGAGTTGGTAGTAATTATTCCGTTACAAAATTAATGTAAATCAAGGACATGACAAAGCGAAAACATAAAAAAAACGGGCTCACCTCGCGGTGAGTCCGTTTTGATACAGAGTTAAAAAATGTATAGGTATGAACTACATTTTCGAAATTACACCCAATGTTGTGGATTGCAAGAACTGGATGATGTTCTGAATCTCACGGCTGTCTGGCACCTGATCACGTATTTGCAGTGTAGCGTCGAAGACACTATTCTGTCCGTGGAATACCAGACGGTAGGCATTGGCGATGTGCTTCTGCACTTTCTCGTCGATGCCTGCAGTGGTCATCATCGTGTTGTTAGGGCCGCCATATTTGACGGGAGTGCCGCCAGCGATGATATAGGGAGGCACATCTTTTGAGAAGGTGGTGCCAGCCTGGATCATGGCAAGGTCGCCAACGCGGGTGTGCGCATTCGCGATGACCGACGAAGAGAAGATCGTACCCATGCCAATTTCGCAGTCGCCTGCAATTTTTGTGCCGTAACCGAATACGTTCTTGTCACCGATCTTCGTGTCGTGGCTGATGTGCACACCTTCCATGAGGAAGTTGTCATTGCCGATAACGGTTTGTCCGCCCTCGTGTGTGGCACGGTTGATGACCACGTTCTCGCGGATGATATTGTTGTTGCCGATGATGCACTCGGTGCGTTCGCCTCTGAATTCGAAGTCCTGAGGCAGGGCACCGAGTACTGTTCCCTGGTGCACCATGTTGGTGGAGCCCATTTTGGTGCCGTTGAGAATGCTTACGAAGGGAAAGATGACGCAGTCGTCGCCAATCTCTACGTAATCCTCAATGTAGACAAACGGATAAATCTTGACGTTGTTGCCAATCTTTGCCTTCGGCGAGACAACGGCTTGGGGACTTATGTTGTTAGCCATTTTGCTTAGTTTTTACTTGTTTACTTGTTCCCTTTTATTCAGAAGCTTCCGCCGCCGAGGGCCTCATAGAGACTCACCACAGCCTGCATCTTCGAGAGGTCGTCACTGACTTTCGACAACTGCACGTTGAGCAGTGAGCTCTCGGCAGTGATTACCTCAAGATAAGTGCTGCCGGCACTGGCCATCAATGCGCGCGTGTCTTCCACGTTCTTCTTGAGTACCTCAATCTGTTTGGCCTCAATCTCGCTCTTCTCCTGTGAGCTGTTATACAGCACGAGTGCGTTGCTTACCTCAGATCCGGCCTGCAGGATACTCTGCTGCCAGGTGTTGTAGGCCTGCTGATATTGGTCTTTGGCTACTTTGAGGCCGGCGATGAGTTGTCCGTTCATGAGAATCGGCTGCGTCAGCGAGCCTACAGCAGATGCCAGCCACTTGCCTGGGTTGACAAGCCCAGACCCGTTGCTGAAACCACCGGTTCCGCTGATGGTGATGTTGGGGTAGAACCGGCTGCGTGCATATTCTACTTGGTAGAAACAGTTGGCCAAGTTCATCTCGTTGGCATGCACGTCAGGGCGGTTGGCCAACAACTGGATGCCAACACCTGTGGAGAGGTTGGTGGGCAACTTCTGGTCGTCAAGATTACCGCGCTCGATGGCGTGGGCTGGCTCTCCAAGCAGCAGGCTCAGTGAGTTCTCGCATTCGCGGACACTGCGTTCCAGGTCTTTCTTCTTTGTCAGCACACTGTAGTAGTTGCTCTCTGCACTCTGCACGGCAGTGGAGCGCACACCTGCAATCTCTTGATGCTGCACCTTCATGATGTCCCACGTTTCTTTGGTGAGCTTCTCCATGTCGTTCACAATTTGCATTTGCTTGTCAAGCATGAGCAGTGTGTAGTAGAGATTGGCCACACCTGCTACAAGCGATGTTTGCACAGAGCGCTTGTAGTCGCGACTTTGCAACAGTATCATCTGCTGGGCACGCTTGGCAGAAGTCAGACCTCCAAAGAGCGAGATGTTCCAAGATGCGTTGACAGGGATGCTGTACGACTTGGTCGTGGCATCGTTGAAGCGTGTGATGTTGCCTTGCGGCGTGAAGGTGAACTGTGGCACGAATGCCAGTTTAGCCATCTTGAGCTGTGCCTCGGCCATGTCGATATTGAGCGTGGCGTTGAGCATGTTCGGATTGTTGTCGATGGCTTTTTGGATGAGAGCCTGTAGCTTGGGGTCAGTGAACACCTGACGCCAGGGCAGGGATCCGAGGCTCGTGGTGTCAGTCACGGCAAGCGTGTCGGTGGCCGACACAGGGTCGCGTACGAGTCCCGACGTGTTGACATCGGGCCGCTCATATTTGCCGTACAAACTCTTACAGCCTGTCAGCACAAGGGCCGCCATGCCGATGAATATGATGTTTCTTGTTGATTTCATCTTTTCTTTATCTATTGAATTTCCACAGCGGCTTTGTGCGTCCAAGAGCTTGCCGCACATGGACGGACAAAGCTGCTATGGGAAATCACTTCTATTTAATCTTCGAACTGATCCTTGTAGACGACCATCTTCTTGTTGTGGGCATACTGCTTGAGTTCAGTAGAGGCCTCTGTGTTCTCCTCATCGTCGAACACGAGCGGCTTGATTTTCTCTTGCAACCACTGGAAGATGCAGAACAGAGCTGGCACAATGAATACCTGGCAAACTGTACCGATAAGCATACCTCCTACAGCAGCCGCACCCATGGTGGAGTTACCGTTCTTGCCTACGCCAGAGGCGAACATCAGCGGCAACAGACCGATGATCATGGCCAGTGATGTCATCAGAATAGGACGCAGACGGGCTGCGGCACCGAGGATGGCAGCATACTTGATGGCCATACCGGTCTCACGACGCTCAAGGGCGAACTGCACAATCAAGATGGCGTTCTTGGCCAACAGACCAATCAGCATGATGAGTGCAATCTGCATATAGATGTCGTTGGAGTGGCCGAAGAGTTGCGTGAAAATAAACGCGCCAGCCAAACCGAATGGTACCGAAAGCAACACTGACAGCGGAAGCAGATAAGACTCGTACTGGGCTGACAGGATGAGGTAGACGAAGATGAAGCAAAGCACGAAGATCAAAGCCGTGGAGTTGCTCGACTCTGCCTCTGAACGTGTCAGACCAGAGTATTCGTAACCATAACCTGTGGGCAGTGTGGTTGAAGCCACTTCCTCACACGCCTTCAGAGCATCACCGGTGGAGTAGCCTCCGTTGGTGTTTGGAGTGATGTTCAAGTTGATGGACGTAAACAGGTTGAAGCGTGCGATGTTGGACGGGCCATAGACCTTCTTAAGTGTGATGAACTCGTTGACCGGTGCCATTTCGCCATTACCCAGACGCACGTAGATGTTGCTCATGTCTTCCGAGCGCATACGGCTTGCCACGTCGCCTTGAACCATGACACGGAAGAGCTTACCGTAGGCGTTGTAGTTAGAGGCATAGACGCCGCCGTAGTAGCCTTGCAACACAGAGAGCACCGCCGAAGGTGTCGTGCCGGCCTGGATACATTTGGCTACGTTCACGCTAACCATATACTGCGGATAGTTCGGGTTGTAGGAAGTCATGGCGTTGGTGATTTCCGGACGCTTGTTGAGTTCCTTCAGGTAGTTTTGGGCCACATCGAAGAAGGCGTTCAAGGCACCACCGGTCTTGTCCTGGAGGGTCATTGACACACCATTGTTGGCTGAGAAGCCAGGAATCATAGGTGGAGCGAAGGCCAGAATCTGTGCGTCCTTGATGCTGGCGGTCTGCTTGTAGATCATACCCAGTACCATGTTGGCTTCCATTGGGTTGACAAAAAGCTGTTCCACGCCGCCGCCTGTAATCGCTGACCACAGTCGCGAGAATATATTCTTCTGCTCGCGCTCGTCGAAGGGTTTGAGCTTGATGATGAACGTGGCTTGGTCGGAACCCTGTCCGGCGATGAAGTTGTAACCGACGATTTGCTCACGGCGCAGGATGGCAGGGTTGGACGCAAGCATCTTGTCGATATGGTCGGCAATCTGCTGGCTTCGCTCCTGACTCGTACCCGGTGCTGCCGACATGGTGACGAACAACGTGCCGGTATCCTCGTCGGGCACCAGACCAGTGGATGTCGTCGACATGGTAGCCACAAGGGCGACAATACCCACTACGACGGAAATGGCTGTGATGGCATGGCGGTTGATGAAGAACTCCACACATTTTCTATATTTGCCTAAAGTCTTGTCGAAGACAATGTTGAAGCCGGCGTGGAAACGGTCGATGAACGACATCTTCTTGCCGCCCGTCTCTTCTTCGTTCTTTGGTTTCAAGAAGATGGCGCACAGGGCTGGTGACAGCGTCAGAGCGTTGATGGCCGAAATGACGACGGACACAGCCATCGTGATACCAAACTCACGATAGAACGTTCCACTCGTTCCACCAACGAATGACACCGGGATGAACACCGATGACATGACTAGCGTGATGGAGATAATGACACCCGAGATTTCGTTCATGGCGTCGATGGCGGCCGTCAATGCGCTCTGATAGCCCTGGTCGAGCTTGGCGTGGACGGCCTCGACCACCACGATGGCATCATCCACCACGATGGCAATGGCTAATAGCAATGCCGACAGCGTCAGCAAGTTAAGGGAGAATCCAAATAATTGTAGGAACAGGAACGTACCGATAAGTGCGACCGGCACTGCAATCATAGGAATAAGTGTGGAGCGGAAGTCTTGCAAGAAGATATACACCACGAAGAACACGAGCACAAGGGTGATGATGAGCGTCTTGACAACCTCATGGATGGAGGCGAAAAGGAACTCAGTCACGTCCTGCTCGATGGTGTACTCCATGCCCGGCGGCATCGACTTCTGCGCATCGGCCAGTGCGGCCTTCACGTCGGTGGCAATTTGTGTGGCGTTGGAGCCGGCGATCTGCTGCACCATGCTCATCACGGCGTCCTGACCGTTGTTCTTTACACCCACATTATATTGCAAGGCGCCTTGCTCTATCGTTGCTACATCCTTTAGGTAGAGGGTCTCGCCGGTCGTCTTGCTCTGCAAGATGATGTTTTCGTACTGCTCAGGAGTTTTCAGTCGGCCCGTATAACGAATGGTGTATTCGTAGGCCACATTGCTTTGTTCGCCGAACGCTCCTGGAGCAGCCTCGATGTTCTGTGAGGCCAGCGCGTTGGAAATGTCATTAGGAACAAGTCCGTATTCCTTCATTTTGTCCGGATGCAACCAAATGCGCATCGAGTAGTGGGCTGTCGACGGGCTCTGCACATCACCCACACCGTTGATACGCTTGAGCAGCGGAACGATGTTGATGTTGTTGTAGTTGGTGAGGAACTTTGAGTCGTAGCGTCCGTCCTCAGTTGTCAGTGAATACATGATGACGTTGGAAGTCTGACGCTTCAACACCGTGACACCCACACGTGTAACCTCAGCCGGCAGCAGTGCCTGCGCCTGTTGCACACGGTTCTGTACGTTGACGGCACACATATCTGCGTTGACTCCCTGTTTGAAGTATACAGTGATATTGGCCGAGCCCGAGTTGGTGGCACTGGAGGTCATGTAGGTCATGTTCTCCACACCGTTGATGCTCTCCTCCAGAGGAGTGATGACAGAGTTCAACACGGTCTCTGCATCAGCGCCGGTATATGTAGTTGAAACCACGATGGTAGGTGGTGCGATATCCGGATACTGCTCGATAGGCAGTGACACAAGTCCGATAGTACCCAGCAACACGAAGAATACGGAAATCACCGTGGAGAGTACCGGACGTTTTATAAAGGTGGTAAAACTCATTATTTTTTGCTTAAAAGATAAACTTATTTGCTGCTCATCGCGTTAGCGAAGTCTTTGGCATTGCCGGAAGCTGCGCCGAGTTGCTCAGCCTTTTTCACCTCCTGCTCATACTGGGCTTCGGTGATGGGTGTGATGTCCATGCCATCGGAGAGCTTGGTGATGCCCTTCACGACGTAGCGGTCGCCGATATTGAGGCCGCTGGTGACGACATAGTTGACGCCATCGTTCTGCGGATTGACTTTCACCTCGGTGTATTTCACCTTGTTGTCCTTGCCCACCTTGTATACGAAGATTTTGTCCTGCACCTGTGCAGTGGAGTTCTGCGGGATGATGACAGCGTTGTTTTCGATGCGCGGCACAATGATTTTTCCTGAGCCGCCGCTCTTCAGCAGGCCGTCGGGGTTGGTGAAGTGAGCGATGAGGCTGTAGGAACCCGTCGTGGGATCGATGACACCACTCATCTTGACCACCTTGCCCGGATGGTTGTAGACGGTACCGTCGGCCATCTGCAATTTCACAGCAGGGAAGGAACTGATGGCTCCGGCTGCGCTGCCTGTCGTCTTCTGCATGGCAATCATCTGTGCCTCGTTGAGTGAGAAGAACACTTCGACCGTCGACACGTCGCTGACGGTGGTCAGCTGTGTGTTTGCGCTCACCAAAGCTCCTTTCTTGTAGGGCAGGCTGCCGACGACACCTGAGGCCGGACTTGTCACAGAGCACCATGCCAGTTGCTCCTTGGCCGAAGCCAGCGAAGCCTCTGCTTGTGCCAGTTGGGCCTGTGCCGTGGCGTAGCCGTTCTGTGATGTGGACAGCTCATACTGACCGATAATTTTTTGGTCAAACAATTTCTTGTTGTTCTCGTAGGTCAGTTTCGATGTGTTGAGGGCTGCCTTTGCCGTGTTGACGGCAGCCTGAGCCGCGCGGACAGCCGCGCGGTAGGTTTCGCTGTCGATGGTGAACAGCACCTGGCCGGCACTGACGTGCTGGCCTTCATGGACGAGCACGCTCGTGATGAAGCCTTGCACTTTCGGGCTTACGGTCACGTCCTGGATACCTTTGATGGTAGCGGGGAAGGTGGTCTGCATGTCAGCATTGGAAGCACCGACGGTACGCACCGGGAAATGGTTGTTTCCCAAGTTGGCTAAGCCGTTTCCGCCTTTGTCTCCGCATGCGGCAAGAGCCAAAGCGGCCGCTGCCACAAACAAATAACTTTTAATTTTCATACCTAAATATTATATGTTTATATTGATTATCCTTACTCTTGTATCCTGTGGGTGGCGTCTTTTTATACCTTGGATTTTCTTTCTATCCTTAATTTGGCCGATAGTTTCCACCTTTATAATAGAATTTGAGTGCAAAATTAGGAAATATCGAACAGGAAACTCAGATGTCCGCGAAAGTTTTAACAAAGATTAGAATGGAATATGTGAAAAGTAAAAAATTTAAAAGGCCTCTACCGTTTTTCCCAAAAGGGAGAGGGCCTCACTGTGTTACGAATGTTGGCTGGTCAGCCCCATCTCCTTGGCCTTTTGTTGCAGTAGGAGCATCAAAGGGCCGCGCTCGTTGGGTACGCGGTTGTCGAGTACGGCGTCCTTGAGAGTCTGCTTCAAGGTGCCCACCTCGCGTGAGGGCTGAAGGTTGAATATCTCCATAATCTCGTTGCCGTCGATAACAGGTTGCAGCAGGCGTTTGTAGTCGCGGTCTTTCAGGTCGGTGATTTTCTCGCGTACCATACGGAAGTTTTCGAGAAAACGCGCCTTTCTTATCTGGTTCTTCGAGGTGATGTCGGCTTCGCAGAGAGTCATCAGATCGTCGATGTCGTCGCCGGCGTCATTGACGAGGCGTCGTACGGCCGAGTCGGTCACTTCCTCATCGGCGATGACGATGGGGCGCATGTGCAGGTCGACGAGCTTCTCTACATATTTCATCTTGCTGTCCATGGGTAGTTTCATGCGTCGGAAGATGGCGGGCACCATTTTTGCGCCCACGTAGTTGTGGTTGTGGAATGTCCATCCTGCCATGGGGTCGAAGCGTTTGGTCTTTGCCTTGCCGATGTCGTGGAGCAGGGCCGCCCATCGCAGCCACAGGTTGTCACTGTTCCGGCATACGTTGTCGAGTACTTCCAGGGTGTGATAGAAGTTGTTTTTATGGGCTCGTCCGTTTCTTTTCTCCACGATGTCAAGTGTAGCCACCTCGGGCAGGATGATTTGCAACAGTCCGGCCCGTTGCAGGTCGACGAGTCCGCGGCTCGGTGTGCGGGCCATCATGATTTTGTTCATCTCGTCGGCAATGCGCTCGCCGCTGACGATGTTGATGCGGTCGGCGTTGCGTGTGAGCGCCTCGAAGGTCTCGTCCTCGATGAGGAAGTTCAGTTGTGTGGCAAACCGTATGCACCGCATCATGCGCAGTGGGTCGTCCGAGAAGGTTATGTCGGGGTCGAGGGGCGTGCGGATGATGCCGTCCTCCAGGTCGTAGACGCCCTCAAAGGGGTCGACGAGCTCGCCGAATCGGTCTTTGTTGAGACATACGGCCATGGCGTTGATGGTGAAGTCGCGTCGGTTTTGGTCGTCCTCCAACGTGCCGTCCTCCACGTGCGGCTTGCGGCTGTCGTGGCTGTAGCTCTCCTTGCGTGCGCCGACGAACTCCACTTCCTGCTGTCCGAACTTCACCTGTGCTGTGCCGAAATTGCGGAATACCGACACGTGGGCGCGTCGCCCCAGGATGCGTCTCAGCTCTTGGGCCACGGCAATGCCGCTTCCGACGACCACGACATCGATGTCGTTGGACGGGCGTTCCAAAAAGAGGTCGCGCACGTAGCCGCCTACGACATAGCATTCCAGTCCGAGATTGTCGGCTGCATCGCTGATGTGATGAAAGATATCTTGATCGAGAAGACGTGCCAAATCGGCATCTGTAAGATTACGCATGCTTGTATTTTTGTTGAAAAACGGGTGCAAAGGTACATGAAAGCGTTGAAAAGGCAAAATCAAAATGGCTTTTTTATCGATGTGTTAAACTTTTAAAAACTCAAAAACTTATACAATCCATGCCTCTGTGGTCATCATGCAGAAGGCCGTGGATGGTCGTTGGTTTTGCCATTAGCCGTGTTTTGCTTGGCCGTTGATGGTCTTTTGAAGTGTGGAATGTGGCTTCTTGCGACGTAAGAGGCGGTCTTCTGTGATGCAAAACAGGGCAGACGATGCTGCCAACGGTGGCTTTTCGTCCGGCAGGGCACGAAAAAAGGAGAAGCGTCTCTACTTCTCCTACGCTGCAAAGTTAAGGATTTTGCTTCCGATTTCCAAATCGGCTGTCATTTGTTCAGACATTCGTGTTTCTTGAGTTGGATAATGATCATTTTGTGTTGCTTTTTGGCAGAGGGATGAAATATTATTTGTAATTTTGCAACCGCAATGAAGATAAATCATGTTTTGATGTTGCTCCCGATGATTGGCGTGCTTGGCTGCGAGCCGAGTGCCGACGAGCAGGCAGCCCCGTTGCTGTCACGCATCGACTCGCTCTACCGCAACGGGCATTATGAGCAGGCTCTCGACTCCATCGAGACGTTGCGTCTGCGTCATCCCGAGGCCATCGAGAGCCGCCGGAAGGCCTTGAAGATCTGGCAGGACGCGTCGTTGCGGCTTGTCCAGCACGACGTGGGGCGCACCGACTCGGCCTTGCAGGCGACCTTGCTGGAGCAGCAACACGCCGAATCTCTTTATGAAAAGAACCGGCTGCGCGTCAAGTGCGACTCGTTGCGGGCACGTTGGGAGACGCTCTGCGGTGTCGTTCGCATCATCCGGGAAAAGCAGAAAGAGGACTGATTCTTGCCCCGTTTGTTGGGCGGCGCCGGTATTCTTCCTATCCTTCCGGCCTTTAACGCTAAACGATCACTAACAAAACAATGACGCTCAAAAAAGCAAACAAGGTCTATTGTTGGCCCTGTTGCTTCTCTTGTGCGTCACCGCAGCACAGTATTGCGTGGCCCCTGTGACGAAGAACAACGTCTTTGTCAGTCCCGCTTCCACTTCGTTCAAGGTGAATGTCACCAATTTCATCGGTTCTGCTGTCCGTCCGTCACGCTGCAATCTGCAAGGGCTGTGCGTCGGACCTGCCTTCATAAGGGCTTGTCATCGGACAGGGGCAGAAAGAGATAGTGACGCCTACAGGGCGCTGACAAGTTATTTTCACAGTCGTTCTTCGTTTATCATTCAAAAAAGTTGTATCTTTGCACCCGTTATGGCAGATACTGCATTATCTAAAACAGACGAAGAATTCAAGGCTACGCTGGCCGAATGCCGCAATCTGTTTGCCAAGAAGCTGCACGATTATGGTGCTTCGTGGCGCATCTTGAGGCCGTCGTCGCTCACCGATCAGCTGCTGATTAAGGCCAAGCGCATACGTTCCTTGGAGACGACGGGCGTGTCGCTCGTCGGCGAGGGTGTGAGGCCGGAGTTTGTCGCACTGATCAATTATGGCATAGTCGGCCTCATCCAGCTCGACAAGGGCTTTGCCGACATCATCGACGTCACGCCCGACGAGGCGTTGGCGCTCTATGATCGCTATGCCAAGGATGCCTATGAGCTGATGACTCGCAAGAACCACGACTACGGAGAGGCGTGGCGGGCGATGCGTGTGACGAGCTACACCGATTTCATCTTGACCAAGATAGAGCGTGTCAAGGAACTAGAGGATTTGCATGGCAGGGCACTGGTGTCTGAGGGCATTGATGCCAACTACATGGATATCATTAATTATGCCGTCTTCGGTGCCATCCGACTGAAGGAAAGAGATACGCAGTCCTGATCAAACTGCGAACTACGGCTTGGTTGGGACTTTTGAGCGTTTCGGCTGTCAGACTTCAACGATATGGAGAAAGTCAAAACATACATCACCAACATCTGTCGGCTGTTGCTGGCCTTGACGCTTGTCTTCTCAGGCTATGTCAAGGCCATTGACCCGTTGGGCACGCAGTACAAGATCCAGGACTATCTGGAAGCGCTCGCGTTGCAAGGTGTAGTGCCCGATTGGGTGACGTTGGCTACGTCTGTTAGCCTGTCGGCTTTCGAGTTCTGCATGGGTGTGTTTCTCCTCTTTGCCATCCGTCGTCGCCTCGTGAGCCGTCTGACGTTGGCTTTTCTCTTTCTGATGACGCTTGTCACGGTGTGGCTTGTCGTGGCCAATCCCGTGAGCGACTGCGGTTGTTTCGGTGATGCGGTTCACCTCACCAACACGCAGACCTTGATTAAGAACATTGCGTTGCTCGTCATGAGTGCGGTCGTGGCTTGGTGGCCGTTGCGCATGGGACGCTTTGTCTCGAGTGACAACCAGTGGATTGTCACCAACTATACCATTTTGTTCATCCTCCTCTCTTGCGGATGGAGCCTTTACCGGTTGCCGCAGTTTGATTTCCGTCCTTATCATGTGGGAGCCGACATTCTGAAAGGCATGGAGATTCCGCCTGGTGCGCCACAGCCTGAGTTCACCACAACCTTCATCTTGCGCAAGAATGGGGTGGAGAAGGAGTTTACGCTCGACAATTATCCCGACTCTACATGGACTTTCGTCGATGCCAGGACGGTGCAGACCAAAGCCGGATACGTGCCTCCCATCCACGATTTTTCCATCAGTCATGACGGTGAGGACATTACGCAGCAGGTGCTCACGCGCCGCGGCTACACTTTTTTGCTTGTCTCACCCCATTTGGAGCAGGCCGATGACAGCAATTTTGGTGACATTGACCAAATCTATGAATATGCGCAAGACGAGCATGTGCCGTTCTATTGTCTCACGGCCAGCGACACGGCGGCCATCCGTCATTGGCAGGACATCACAGGGGCTGAGTATCCTTTCATGACGACCGATGAGACCACGTTGCGTACCATCATCCGCAGCAATCCCGGCTTGCTGCTTCTCAAGGATGGCGTCGTCATCCATAAGTGGAGCCACAATGCGCTGCCTGATGCGTCAGAGCTGACGTCGCCCATCAGCCGGTCGCCCATCGGCACGATGGCTGACGACAGCGTGCCTCGCAAGATTGTGTTGGTGTTGCTGTGGTTTGCCTTGCCGCTGTTTGTGCTGACTGTTGCCGATCGCCTGTGGGCATGGAGTTCGCGGTTGCGCAGGTGGAGAAAGTGGGGCAAGAGGCTGACGAAAGATCGGGATAAGGCTGTGTCCAGGGCAGAGAAAGATGCGTCACGACAGGCCAATGTAAGTGAAAACAACTGATATATACATATATATACCAAACTTTTAAAGTACACAAAACAATGAGAAAGAAAATTGTTGCAGGCAACTGGAAAATGAACGAGAACCTGCAGGAAGGCGTAGCACTCGCCAAGGAAATCAACGAAACACTGATGGCCGACAAGCCCAACTGCGATGTCGTCATCTGCACACCGTTCATCCATCTGGCTTCTGTGGCACAGGTCATCGACCAGAATGTCGTGGCTTTGGGTGCTGAGAACTGCGCCGACAAGGAGAAGGGTGCCTACACGGGTGAGGTTTCTGCCGCCATGGTCAAGTCTACGGGTGCACAGTATGTCATTCTTGGTCACTCTGAGCGTCGTCAGTACTATCACGAGACTCCCGAGATTCTGAAAGAGAAGGTACAGTTGGCTTTGGCCAATGGCTTGAAGGTCATCTTCTGCTGCGGCGAGACGCTGGAAGAGCGTGAGCAGGGCACACAGAATGAGGTGGTCAAGGCTGAGCTCGACGGTTCTGTCTTCAACCTCACTGCCGACGAGTGGAAGAATATCGTGTTGGCCTATGAGCCCATCTGGGCCATCGGTACGGGCAAGACCGCTACGGCTGAGCAGGCTGAGGAAATGTTGGCCTACATTCGTAGCATCGTAGCTGAGAAATATGGTGCTGAGGTTGCCGACGACACCACCATCCTCTATGGTGGCAGCTGCAAGCCCAGCAACGCCTCGGAACTCTTCTCGAAGCCCGACATCGACGGCGGACTCATCGGCGGTGCCTCGTTGAAGGTTGCCGACTTCAAGGGTATCATCGACGCCTGGAAGAAGTAAGCTGGTGGGTTTTGTCCCTCAACCAAGTCGTAAGGACGCAGAAGTCCTTACGACTTGGATTTTCATTTAGCAAAACATAACTAATGAAGCAATTCGTCATCATTATCATCACAGCCTTGTGCGCTGCCGCGACGGCCGACGCACAGACGTTCACCGACCACTTGCGGCAGAAGCAGCAGGGCAAGGCTACCGTCACCGTCACCCAGAGCAAGGAGATTGACGATTTGGTGAACGGCAAGAACACCCCACCCACAAAGACAGCGACGACGAAGCCTGCACAGAAGAGCGGTGGCACATCGCAGGAAAAACCTTCAGCAACCCGTCAGCATGTCACGCCTGCTTCACCGCAGAAGGAACAGCAGGTGGACCACACCCGTAACAGGCAAGATGTCGACTCTACCAAGAAAGAGTCAACTCATGCCGCAGGAGAACATAAGGAAGCCACCGAGAACAGGCGTGTCGAACCAGAGAAGGAAATGGAGACCGAGGAGGAGCGTTCTGCTGTCGACATGCGTAAGAAGGTCATGCGTGGCAGTCACAAGGTGACCGGCTACCGCGTGCAGGTCTTTTCCGGTGGCAATTCGCGTGCCGACAAGAACAAGGCACAGCGCATTGGCAACGAGATTAAAATGAAATATCCCGAGCAGCCCGTATACGTTCATTTCTACAGTCCGCGGTGGGTATGCCGCGTCGGCAACTTCCGCACCTATGCCGAAGCCAGTGCCATGCTTAAGAAGATACGCGCTATGGGTTATGGCTCGGCCACCATACTGAAAGGAAAAATCACAGTACAATACTGAGGCAAACAGCATTATAGAACATATAAAATTATGAATCCAGAGACAGAATTCCGCGACGGACTCGACGAGTTGGCCGCACATTATAAATCTATCCTCACCTTGCTGGGCGAGGATAACGGCCGCGAGGGACTGGTTAAGACACCCATGCGCGTGGCTAAGGCTATGCAGATTCTCACGCGTGGCTACAGTCAAGATGCGCACAAGGTGCTTACCGATGCTCTCTTTGAAGAAAAATACAACCAAATGGTCATCGTCAAGGACATCGACTTCTATTCGATGTGTGAGCACCACATGTTGCCCTTCTACGGAAAGGCTCACGTGGCCTACATCCCCAACGGCTATATCACGGGACTGAGCAAGATAGCGCGTGTCGTCGACATCTACAGCCATCGCCTCCAGGTGCAGGAACGGCTCACAGAGCAGGTCATGCAGTGCATTCAGGAGACGCTCAAGCCGCAAGGCGTAATGGTTGTCGTCGAGGCCAAACACATGTGCATGCAGATGCGTGGCGTGGAGAAGCAGAACTCCATCACCACCACCAGTGCCTACAGTGGTGTCTTTGAGTCAGAGCGCACGCGGATGGAATTCATGAGTCTGCTGCGTGGCGAGTCGAAGCGGATATAACGGTTTGGTGCGAGCCTGCCGCAAATGGCTCCGAAAACATAAAAACAGATAAAAATGAAACTGAAACATTTGTTCCTTTGGATGGTTTGTGCGCTTGTCGCGGCCACCACATTCACTTCTTGTCTTGACGATGACGATGACGAGAAAACCCGGGAGAACGCGCTTGCCGCAGTCGCCAATATGACCGGTGTCTACAAAGGCAAGATGACGGCCCACAACGCAAAAGAATATACAGACACCACCGAGGTGACCTGGACCTGCGACACCAGCGGCATCCACATTCTTGATTTTCCTGTGTCGACATTGGCTGACTGCATGACCGGCGACAGCACGTTGCAGGCAGAGTTGCGCAAGATGGGAACGGCCACGATGCTGGTTTCCTTCCAACTCTATCAGATAGGCAAGACCGAATATGACTTCTATACAGGTCCGTCGATGACCTTTGATGTCACTTATGGTGGCATCACCCGTAAGCTGGGCGTCCTTTTCGATCCGAAGGGACTTGGCGGCAACGGTTACTACACGTTGGGATTCTATTCCACTGATAGTCGTTCGATGTCGTTCTCGATGGCCGTTACCGGACTCTATGAGCAGGTTGGTACGCAGCAAGCCACTCTTGAGGGCTGGAATGGGTACCTTTACTATATGCTAACCTCTTCTCCTAAAGAATATTGACGGATATGATGCGACTGGTTTCATGGAATGTGAACGGACTGCGCGCTTGTGTGAAGCCGAAGACTGATGACGACGGCCGTGTCGTGAGCCGTGGCTTTGAGGCTTATTTCCGCGATCTTGATGCAGATATTTTCTGTTTGCAGGAAACGAAGATGCAGGCAGGGCAGCTTGATTTGCAGTTTCCCGGCTACGAGTCGTTCTGGAACTATGCCGACCGCAAGGGCTATAGTGGAACCGCCGTCTACACCCGTCAGCATCCGTTGGCTGTCACCAATGGCATCGGCATTGACGAGCACGACCATGAGGGGCGCGTCATCACATTGGAGATGCCCTCGTTCTTCCTTGTCAATGTCTATACGCCCAATTCGCAGCAGGCCGAGAAGCGCGGACAACTGCCGCGTCGTCTCGATTACCGTATGCGCTGGGAGCACGACTTCCAACTCTATCTTCATCGGCTCGACGAGCGGAAGCCTGTCGTCGTATGTGGTGACATGAATGTGGCCCATGAGGAGATAGACATCAAGAATCCATCAACCAATCATCTCAGTGCCGGTTTCACCGATCAGGAGCGTGCATGTATGACCGACCTGCTCGGCCAGGGCTTCACCGATACTTTCCGTCGACTCCATCCTGATACCGTTGCCTATAGCTGGTGGTCTTATCGCTTTCATGCCCGCGAGAAAAACGTAGGCTGGCGCATTGACTATTTTCTGGTCTCTGACCGCTTGCTGCCACGGCTCAAGGACGCCAGTATACATACTGAGGTCTATGGCTCCGATCATTGTCCTGTGGAGCTTGACTTGGAATAATCCACGAATGACAGTTTTACGTTTACAGGCTTCTCCGTCGACTCTTCGTCGACGGAGAAGCTTTTTATTTAATATGTAAATGTATCGGCATGTGATGTTTTGGCTTGCAAGAGACGGCAGTTTGGCGTGCCGAAGATGGCCTTTCGCATGGGCGGTAACGGTCTCTTGCACGACAAGTAACGGCTTCTTGCACGACAAGTGACGGTGTTTCAGCGTCGGGTAACGGTGTTTTGTGGGTTGGGAGATGGTTGGTCCCGTGCTGTCGGCCCCGTGTTGCGTCCGGAGAAAATGGCTTACGGAAGAGAATAAAAAAAGAGTCGGAAGTCAACTGACTTTCGACTCTTCTATGCTTTGGTCGGGATGACCAGACTCGAACTGGCGACCTCGCGCCCCCCAGACGTGTGCGCTACCAACTGCGCTACATCCCGTAAAGCGAGTGCAAAGGTAGGAACTTTTGTCGAGATTAGCAAATTTTGCACGGGATATTTTTGTCTGTCAGTCATTTTTATAGTAAATTTGCATGCGAATAGACCCAAATACACGCTAAAATACTATGCTGCAATATACAATAGAGGCTCCGGAACGCCTCGATACATCTGTCGGCCTTCCAGCCTCGAAGAGCATCAGCAACCGTGCGCTCATCATACATGCCCTCTCGGGGGGCGCTGTTTTCCCCGATAATCTTTCCGATTGCGACGATACTGCGGTGCTTGTCGACGCACTGGAGCGTATGCCCGAGGTGATTGATGTGGGAGCCGCCGGTACGGCTATGAGGTTTCTGACAGCCTATCTCAGCATTACGCCCGGCACACATTTGCTGACGGGCACGGAGCGTATGCTGCATCGGCCGATAGGAACGCTTGTCGACGCGCTGCGTCAGCTGGGTGCCGACATTAGCTATGAGGGCGAGATAGGCTTTCCTCCTTTGCTCGTCAAGGGGCATGCCCTTGATGGTGGTAGCATAGAGGTGGCTGCCGATATCAGCTCGCAGTATATTTCGGCTTTGTTGTTGATTGGGCCGGCGATGCGTAAGGGGCTGACGCTGCGCCTTACAGGAGGGGCTATTTCGTCAAGGCCCTACATCGACTTGACGCTTTGGACCATGCGCGAATATGGCGCCGATGCCGAATGGACTGATGTGGACACCATTACGGTGAAGTCGCACATGTACCGCCAACGCCCTTATCTCATTGAGAACGACTGGAGTGCAGCGGGTTACTGGTATGAGCTGATGGCACTCAGCAAGGATCGCGATGCACGGGTGGTGCTCGCAGGACTTATGGATGGCTCGAAGCAGGGTGACAGCGTCGTTCGCTATATCTTCTCACTGCTTGGTGTGCGCTCGCGTTTCGGCACTTCGAAGCATGGAGTCCCCACGACGGTGACTCTCGGTAAGAGTTTTGCACCGGTTCCAAGACTGGAATACAACTTCATCAACGCGCCCGACCTTGCACAGACGGTAGTTGTTGCCTGTGCGGCACTGGGCATCCATTTCCATTTTACAGGGCTCGGCAGTCTTAAGATTAAGGAGACTGACCGCATCGAAGCCCTGAAGACGGAATTGCGTAAGATTGGTGTAGTGGTACGCGACCATGACAACTGCGAACTCATTTGGGAAGGTGGACGGTGTGAGCCCACGTGGGAACCGATAGACACCTATGAGGATCATCGCATGGCTATGGCTTTTGCGCCGCTGGCTCTGGTGCATCCACAAGTGAGAATCAATAATCCCGAAGTGGTCTCGAAGTCGTATCCCCGCTTTTGGGACGACTTGCGACAAGCTGGCTTCCGGGTGGGCTGAAACTGTTTTCTAAAAAAATGACTGAAAGATGTTGTATCTCGTTTTAGCTCTTGTTGTGTTGGGTGCCTTTGCTGCCGTGTTGGGAGTGGTTTCTCAGCGGCGTGGTGATGAAGTGACGGTCACGAAGTCGGAGGCTGCTTCGTGTGCGACATGCGGAGGCAATGACCCGAGGTGTGAGCAGGAATGCATGATGGAGGCGGCAACGAAGGATATAGAATACTACGATGACGAGGAACTGGATGCCTTCAAGGGACGTCCGTCAGACCAATATACTGACGACGAGGTCTCACAGTTTGCCGACGTTATGTACACTATGCGTCCTGACGAGGTGAAGGACTGGGGCCGCAGTCTCACACTGCGAGGTATCAATATGCCCGACCAGATCAAGTACGAGTTCATACAACTTGCCTGCGGAGAATGATACCCGGCGCAGGAGAGACAATAAAAGAGGTACTTGCTGCGTTATATAAAAGCGACGTTGTGCGCATGTCACTAAATGAAGGGAAAATCCTTGCAATCAAGAAACCGACATATCATCCCGTTGCTGCTGGCGGCCCTGTTGCTGCTGGCTGCCTGTTCCACGAACAAGAACACCGCGCGTACGCGCTGGTGGCAGTCGTTCACGGCCCGCTATAATACCTATTATAATGGTACGCTGGCCTATATTGACGGCTCAATGGAGAAGGAACAGGGTAATAAGGATAACTATACCGAGATGATTCCACTCTATACGGTGGGCAACAAGGCTAGTCGTGAGTTGGGAAAAGGTAATTTTGACAAAGCTATTGAAAAATGTCAGAAGGCCATCAAGCTGCATAGCATCACACGACGGCCCGAATGGACGAAGAACCGACGTAAGACTCCGAAAGACCTTGAATGGCTGAACCGTCGGGAGTATAATCCGTTCTTGTGGAAAGCGTGGCTGCTCATGGGCCGTTCACAGTTTTATGAAGGCGACTTCGATGGCGCGGCTTCCACCTTTGCTTACATGAGCCGTCTCTACCAGACTCAACCGGCTATTTACGGGCGTGCCCGGGCGTGGTTAGCCAAGTGCTATATTGAGCAGGACTGGCTTTATGATGCCGAAGATGTCATACGAAACATGCGGCGTGACAGCATACACTGGCGCGCGAGAAAGGAATGGGATTATACCTATGCCGACTATTACATCCATGCTGGCGATTATCAATCGGCCATACCCTATCTGCGGAAAGTCATCAAGCATGAGATGAGACGTAAGCAGAAAGCCCGTGAATGGTTTCTGCTCGGGCAGCTCTATGAGCAGACCGGCAACAAGCAATTGGCCTATAAGGCCTATAGCCGGGTGAGCCGACTGAATCCGCCTTATGAGCTCGACTTCAATGCGCAGATTGCCAAGACGGAGGTGATGGCCGGATCGCAGGCCAAGAAGATGATAGCCCGATTGCGCCGTATGGCACGTTCCGATAACAATAAAGACTATTTGGATCAGGTCTATTATGCCATCGGCAATATCTATCTGGCACAGAAAGACACTATGCATGCCATTTATGCCTATGAGACGGGCAACGAGAAGGCAACTCGCTCGGGCATAGAAAAGGGCGTGCTTTTGCTCAAACTTGGTGATCTCTATTGGGACAAGGAGAAGTTTGGTGACGCGCAGCGGTGTTATGGAGAAGCTATAGGCCTGCTTGACAAGGAGCGGCCCGACTATGACCAGCTCTCCAATCGGTCGAAAGTGCTTGATGAGCTGGTGCCTTACACGGATGCCGTGTATCTGCAAGATTCGTTGCAGAATCTTGCCCAAATGAATGAAAAAGACCGCAATGCAGCCATCGATCGCGTTATAGCCGCCTTGAAAAAGAAAGAGAAGGAGGAGAAAAACCGTCAAGCCGAAGCCAACGCGCAGGCTGTGCAGCAGCGCAATAGCGGCATGAACATCCGAAACCGAACGCAGAATACCACTAATAATGTGACGAACAAGAATGGATTGTGGTATTTTTATAATCAGATGGCGGTCAATCAAGGCAAGCAGCAGTTTCAGAAAATATGGGGGAAGCGCGAGAATGTTGACAATTGGCAGCGAGTCAACAAGACCGTTGTGGGCGCGCTCAACAGCGAGGAACCCGAACTTACGCCGGAGCAGCAGGATTCGCTGGCCAAGGCAGAGGCTGCCCAAGACTCCATCGAGCAGGTTATGGACTCGGCGCAGAACGATCCACATAAGCGAGAGTATTATCTGGCGCAGATTCCTTTCACGGAAGAACAGGTCGATGCCAGCAATCTCATTATCATGGACGGTCTGTATCATAGCGGTGTCATCTTCAAGGATAAGCTCGACAATCTACCGCTCTCGGAAAAGGCGCTGACAAGGCTCGCAGTCCAATATCCTACCTATGAGCATATGGATGATGTCTTTTATCATCTGTTCTTGCTCTATTCGCGCAAGGGAGAGACGGCTATAGCGCAGACCTATGTGGACAGGCTTAAGGAAGAATATCCGGAAAGCCAATGGACGGCGTTGCTCACTGACCCTTATTTTGCCGAGAACGCCCGTCTCGGTGTGCATATCGAGGACTCGCTCTATGCCGCCACCTATGCTGCATTCAAGGCAGACCGTTATGCAGAGGTAGATGGCAACACGCGTCTGTCGGCAGAGCGATTCCCCATGGGAGCCAACCGCGACAAGTTTATTTTTATCGGTGGCTTGGGTAAACTCAACAACGGTGATGGTAGCGGGTGTCTTGAGGACATGAACAACCTGGTGCGCAACTATCCGCAGAGCGGACTGGCCGAAATGGCTGGTATGATTATCAATGGCGTCAATGCAGGACGTCAACTCAAGGGCGGCAAGTTTGATCTTGGCGACGTGTGGGAACGGCGTGCCGTTGTCTTGGCCGACAGTGACTCCATCAAGGCCAAGACGTTCTCCAACGAACGGTTGACTCCTTTCACGTTTATGTTTGTCTACATCCCTGACTCGGTCAATGAGAATCAGTTGCTCTATCAGTTGGCAAGATATAATTTTACGAGCTATATTGTACGTGACTTTGATATCACTATCGACGAGGATGGCGGACTGCGTCGCATGAAGGTCAGCGGTTTCAGAAACTATGACGAGGCGTTGCAGTATGTACGAAATCTTTATGAGCAGAAAGGGCTTGTGAGCGCCATAGGCAAGAGCAGAACCTATATCGTGAGTGATATCAATCTGCCATTGCTTGGGCAGCAGTTCAGCTATAATGACTACGAAAAGTTCTATTCCGAGCATTTTGCGCCATTGAAAGTATCTACCTATGAATGGCTGACCGAACCTGATGAGGTTATTACCCGTCCGCGGCGCGATACGTCATTGCCCACGGAGACCGACATTGACAACATGTTGCAAGACGGTACGTTCATTGACAATGGTCTCGACATATCGCCGGTCGACAACGGAACTATTATCGAGGACTTCCAGCAAGAGGGTGAGCAGGCACAGCAAGGGCAACAGGGTACAACAATCGCGGTGCCTACCGAGCAACAACAGCCTGTTGAGGAGGGCAGTGGCACGACTATCACGGTGCCTGCCGAGCAACAGCCTATAGAGGAGGACGGTGGCACGACTATCACGGTGCCTGTCGAGCAAGAGCCTATAGAGGAAGACGACGGCACGATCATCACGGTGCCTGCTGAACAGCAAGAGTCTATAGAGGAAGACAGTGACACAACAATTACGGTGCCAGTCGAGCCCGCCAAGCGTCCAACAGAGCCCGCCAAGCGTCCAACGAAACCTGTAGATCCTGTCAAGCCTGTTGAGCCAGACACTCCCACAACTCCCACTAAGCAGACCGATGATGCTGTTTACTTTGACGATGACACCGGTCTTGGCACAGGTAAGGACAAGGAAGAAGACAAGCGGAAAGACAGCTACGATTTGGAGGATGAGTATTATGATCTCGATGGATTTTAAAGTAGAAGACAAAGGAGCAAATATATTATGAGCAACGGAATCATCTTATGGGTTGACGATGAGATAGAACTCTTGAAGGCCCATATCCTTTTTTTGGAGAAGAAAGGCTACGAGGTGGTGACAGCCAGCAATGGCCCTGATGCCATCGACGAATGCGGCAAGCGTACATTCGACTTGATTATGCTTGACGAAATGATGCCAGGGCTGACAGGACTGGAGACTTTGCAACGTATCAAGGAGATACAGTCGGCTACCCCCGTGGTGATGGTGACCAAGAGCGAGGAAGAAAACATCATGGATCAGGCCATTGGATCCAAAATCGCCGATTATCTCATTAAGCCCGTCAATCCTAATCAGATTTTGCTGACGCTAAAGAAGAATATTCATCGCAAGGAGATTGTGACAGAAGTGACGCAGAGCGGTTATCAGCAGAACTATCAGAACATAGCAATGCAGATTGATGACGCGAAGACCCTTGACGACTGGAAAACTGTCTATAAACGGTTGGTGCACTGGGAGTTGGAGCTCAGTTCGGCCGATTCGCAAATGACAGATATGCTGAAGATGCAGAAAGAGGAGGCTGACAATGGATTTGCCAAGTACATTAAGAACAATTATATGACGTGGGTGGACGAGCGCAACCGGCAGGAACGTCCTCTTATGAGTCCTGACATCTTCAAGAAGAAAATATTTCCGCTCATAGACAAGGGTGAGAAGGTTTTCCTAATTGTCATTGATAATTTCCGCTATGACCAGTGGCGGGTGCTGGCTCAGGAGATAGGTGACCAGTTTGATATTGAGGAGGATATGTATATCAGCATCCTGCCTACCGCCACGCAGTATGCTCGCAACGCTATTTTCAGTGGTCTGATGCCTGACAAGATAGCAAAGATGTTCCCCGATCTTTGGGTAGACGAAGATGAGGAAGAAGGGAAAAACCTGAACGAGGGGCCGCTCATTCAGACACAGGTAGATCGTTATCGTCGTCATGACAGCTATTCTTACAACAAGATAAATGACTCGACGGGATCAGAACGGTTTCTCGAAAAACTCAATACGCTACGTGGGAATGACCTGAATGTGGTAGTGGTCAACTTCATTGATATGCTTTCCCATGCACGGACGGAGTCGAAGATGGTGCGTGAGCTGGCCAACAACGAGAGTGCCTATCGGAGCATTACGCTCAGTTGGTTTCGACATTCGGTCATATCAGAGCTTTTCAAGCGTCTTGCCGGCAGCGAGTATAAAATCATTCTGACCACGGATCACGGGTCTATCCGGGCTTCTAAGCCGGTCAAGATAGTGGGAGACCGCAACACCAATACAAACTTACGCTATAAGCTGGGCAAGAATCTCAGTTATAATCCCAAGGAGGTCTTTGCCATTCGTGAGCCCCATAAGGCGCAGTTGCCTGCGCCCAATCTTTCCACTACTTATGTTTTTGCTACGGGTGACTCATTTTTTGCTTATCCCAATAACTACAACTACTACGTGAGCTACTATAAGGATACTTTCCAACACGGAGGGATCTCCATGGAAGAGATGCTTATCCCTTTGATTACATTGAGTAGTAGGAGAAGGTAATAGAAAAAAAATAGCCAGCAATATAAGAGTATGAGAATAACAATTAATTCACTTGAAAGCATTCGGGACGCCGCCAAGGAATTTGTCCGAAATATGGGTGGGGGGCATGTTTTTGCCTTCTATGGCAAGATGGGGGCAGGAAAAACGACATTCATCAAGGCCGTTTGTGAGGAACTGGGCGTTACGGATGTCATCACTTCACCTACTTTTGCCATTGTCAACGAGTATAGTTCCGATACAACAGGCGATACCATCTATCACTTCGACTTCTATCGCATCAAAAAGATGGAGGAAGTCTATGACATGGGGTATGAGGATTATTTCTACAGTGGTGCCGTCTGCTTTTTGGAATGGCCCGAACTTATCGAGGATATTCTTCCGGAAGACGCTGTGAAAGTGACCATCTCGGCAGAAGAGGACGGGAGTCGCTTAGTGAGTTTTTAAACGGCCTTAGGTGGCGCGTTCGGTAAGTGGGTTCATAATGCTTATGGGATGAACCATTCATAAAAAGCAAAGTTACTTTTGTGTTGCTTATGTGCACGCGCAGTAACTTTGCTTTTCTTTCTTTTTTTCTCTTTAGGGGCAGTCTTAGAGCAATGCCTTGAATTTCTCTTCAATCTTGTCTTTGCTGGCAGCACCGACAAACTTGTCGACAAGCTGTCCGCCTTTGAAGAACAGGATGGTGGGGATGTTGCGCACGCCATATTCCATGGCGATGTCATCATTTTCCTCAACATCACACTTTCCGACGACAATCTTTCCGTCATATTCTTTTGCAAGCTCAGAAATGAGGGGGGCGATCATGCGGCACGGGCCACACCACGTAGCCCATAAGTCGACAACCAACGGCAGCTCACCGTTCTTGTAACTCTCAAAATTAGCGGTTGTAATTTCTACTTCCATTGTTTTGTTCCTTCTGTTTGATATGTGATATTTTTTGTTTGCAGCGTTTCCAAGCCTTATTTGTAGTATGCAAAATTAATCATTTATTGTGGTATATGCAAATCCTATGCCAATAAAAGCACTACAACGAAAGACTGGTATCGAATGTGTCTTTCGTTGTCGCGGCTTTCATTCCTCTGAATATGGTGTTACACTTCCGTAAAGTCGACATATTCACCTTCGTCTTTTGGGATGATTTTCCGATTGGCGGTATCGGGATTGCGACGATCTATGATGTTTTCGTCGGTCTTGGGCTTTTTCTTATATGGTCTTTTTAGGCTTTGTGTAGCCTTGCGCACCGTGCTCCATATAATCCATACCAGGATGCCACCTGCGATGAGCAGGCCTACGAGAATAAACAAAAACAGATGGAGCAAGGCTGCCATAAGAAAGAGTGTTTATTGAAAAAGTGTACTATTTCTTCTTCAGATAGTGGAAGAGCGAAATGAGAACATATAGCGTGATGATGATCCACCAGGCTTCCAGCAGTCCGAAAACAAGCAGGCAAGCCAAGGCGATGGCCGCGAAAGTATATTTGATTTCGTTGCCATGCCACCCCCAATGTTTGAATTTAAGCGCAAACATAGGCAATTCACACACCATTAGACCGTTACTGATGCAGATAAGAACCATTAAAGCCACTACCATTAATGGTTCCGACTCGATGATTTTGCATCCGCCGATGATGAGAGACCCCCAAAATAGTGCGTTGGCAGGTGTAGGCAGACCTATGAAAGAGGTGGTTTGACGTTCGTCAAGATTGAATTTGGCCAGTCTGATTGCGGAGAAGGCGGCCATGATATAGGCAAAATAGGGTAACACAGGGCGTAGTGGCTCCAGGAAATCAGGATATTCAAGGACGCCCAGTTCGGCAAAGACGATAGTGGCCGGAGCTACGCCGAAGGTGATGTCGTCGGCAAGTGAGTCGAGTTCCTTGCCGATAGGGGAGGGCACATGCAGCAGGCGGGCAGTCATGCCGTCGAAGAAATCGAAGACAGCTCCAATGATAATCCATACAAGGGCCATCTGTGCATTGCCGTTGAAGGCGAAAGTGGTGGCGATGCAGCCTGAGACAAGATTACAACAGGTGATGGTGTTGGGAATGTGTCTTATCAAGCCTTTTCCTTTGTTCGTGGTGGAGGCATTTGATGTGTTCTGTTCGCTCATACTTCTATACCTTAAAAGACGTTCTGCTATTTGCAGTCCGTTGTTGATTCCTTTCTTATTTGAGTTTGGCGATGATAGTCTGGTCTCCGGTGGTTTTCTGTCCCATCTTCACGCAGACTTCTGTTCCCAAAGGTAGGTAAACGTCCACTCTTGAGCCGAGCTTAATGAAGCCAAGGTGTTCGTCGATATAACATTCCTCGCCTTCCTTGGCATAGGTGACGATGCGGCGGGCCATGGCTCCGGCTATCTGCCGGCATAGCACGTCTGTGCCGTCGGCTGTGGTGATCATGGTGTCGGCCCGTTCATTTTCCTCGCTGGCCTTTGGCAACCATGCGCGATGGAAGTTGCCGTTCTGATGATGTACAAACTTGACGCGCCCGTCCACAGGAAACCAGTTGGCATGCACGTTGAAGGGACTCATGAAAATGCTGATGAGCAGACGTCGGTCATGGAAATATTCGTTTTCCTCCACTTCTTCTATAACGACGACTTTGCCGTCGGCCGGAGCTACGACTATCTTGTTGGTGTCATTGATGTTCAGATAGCGAATGGGGCATTGATAGAAATTCAGTACAATGCCATAGATGACACCAAAGACGGCCAGGAAAATCCAAAAAGGCCATTTACTGTCTATACATGTCCACAGCACGACAGCCACGATAGCAATGGCTATTAGGCTATAGACAAGGGTGTTGGTTCCTTCGCGGTGGATGCGTATCTTTTTTATTTTCTTTATTCTTTTTCCCATGAGAAATTGGAGTGTGCAAATTAACCTTGCAAAGGTAATGTTTTTTTGCGGTATCGGCAAATTTTTATCCTTTTACTTTTGGTTATGTCGGTTTTTAGCCGTAACTTTGACGATTAATTATGGAAGATTTCGTTCATCTACACGTTCACACTCATTATTCCATTCTTGACGGACAGTCGAAAGTGCCTCATCTGGTCGACAAGGCCATTGCCGACGGAATGAAAGGTATGGCCATTACGGATCATGGCGTCATGTACGGTATCAAGGAGTTGGCTGACTATTGTGCCAAGGTCAACAAGGGTCGTGCCAAGGAAGGAAAACCTGCCTTCAAACCTATCTTTGGCTGCGAGATGTATGTGGCCAATGATCACAAGGAGAGCAAGGACAAGAGTAAGGGTGATAACATACGCTATCATCTTATCGTGCTGGCAAAAAATTATAATGGCTATAAAAATCTCATCAAACTGGTCTCCAATTCGTGGACGGATGGTTTTTATACGCGTCCACGTACCGACCGTTACGATTTGGAAAAATATCATGAGGATTTGATAGTCTGCTCAGCCTGTATTGCCGGTGAGGTTCCGGCGAAAATCATCAAGGGCGATATTGCCGGGGCACGGGAGGCTTGCGAGTGGTATCAACGTGTGTTTGGCGACGACTACTATTTGGAGCTCCAGCGTCATGAGGTGTGGGATCCGTCGATAGCTGCCAATCGCGAGACATTTCCTCTTCAGCAGAAGGCTAATCGTGTGTTGTTGCAGTTGGCTAAGGAATACGGAATCAAGGTAGTCTGCACAAACGACTGCCACTTTGAGGACAGAGAGACTGCTGAGGCTCATGACCATTTGTTGTGCCTGGCTACGGGTAAGGATCTCGACGACCCCACACGTATGCGCTATACCAAACAGGAATGGTTCAAGACAAGGCAGGAGATGAATGATATCTTCGCAGATGTGCCTGAAGCTCTTTCTAATACTTTGGAGATTCTTGACAAGGTTGAGAACTACAGCATCGATCATGGGCCCATCATGCCTTTCTTTCCCATCCCCGAAAGTTTCGGCACAGAGGAACAGTGGCATCGGAAGTTTACGGAAGAGGACCTTTATCATGAGTTTACATGTGATGAGAATGGTGAGAATCCTCTACCGCCCGACGAGGCACAGGATGTTGTCAAGCGCTTGGGAGGTTATGAGAAGATGTATCGCATCAAGTTTGAGGCTGACTATTTAGCATATTTGGCCTATGAGGGAGCCAAGCGTTTTTATGGCGACCCCGTTCCCGACAGCGTGCGTGAGCATATAAACTTTGAGTTGCACGTCATGAAGACGATGGGTTTCCCCGGATACTTTCTCATCGTGCAGGACTTTATCAATGCCGCACGCAATGAACTTGGCGTATGGGTCGGTCCGGGGCGTGGTAGTGCGGCTGGTTCGGTTGTAGCCTATTGCTTGGGCATTACTAAGATAGACCCGCTTAAGTATGACTTGCTGTTTGAGCGCTTCCTCAATCCGGACCGTGTCAATCTTCCTGATATTGATACCGACTTTGACGATGACGGGCGGGGACGTGTGTTGCGTTGGGTGATGGACAAATATGGCCACGAGAACTGTGCCCATATCATTACCTATGGCAGCATGGCTACAAAAAACGCTATCAAGGATGTGGGACGTGTGGAGCGTGTGCCTCTTGATGTTGTCAACCGTCTGTGCAAGGCCATACCTGACCGTTTGCCAGAAAACGCCAAGATGAATCTTCCCAATGCCATCAAGTATGTTCCCGAACTGCGGGAGGCTGAGGTTTCTCCCGACGAACGGCTACGCAATACCATCAAGTATGCAAAAATGCTCGAAGGAACTATTCGAGGGGTGGGTCTTCATGCCTGCGGCTTCATAATTTGCCGTGACAAAATCAGTGAGTGGGTACCAGTCTCGACAGCCGATGATCCTGATTTCTCAGGACTCAAGTGTATGGTGACGCAATATGACGGCCATGTCATCGAGTCGACCGGACTTATCAAAATGGACTTTCTTGGCCTGAAGACTCTCTCTGAGCTAAAGGAGGCCTGTAAGGTCATTAAGCAGACGACTGGTGACGACGTAGACCTCGACCATATTCCTATAGACGACTCTCTTACCTATAAGCTCTATCAGGAGGGACGGACTATCGGAACTTTCCAGTTTGAGTCGCCCGGCATGCAGAAGTATCTGCGTGAGCTTCATCCGACGGTCTTTGAAGACCTCATCGCTATGAATGCTCTTTACCGCCCGGGGCCTATGGACTATATACCAGATTTCATCAAACGTAAGAATGATCCCAGCCTGGTCAAGTATGACATTCCTTGCATGGAAAAATACCTCAAGGATACGTATGGAATTACAGTCTATCAAGAGCAGGTGATGTTACTCAGTCGGCAGTTGGCCAATTTCACTCGTGGCGAGAGCGATGCCTTGCGTAAGGCCATGGGTAAGAAGAAGAAGGCTATAGTTGATGCGATGAAGCCGAAGTTCGTCAAACAGGGACAGGCCAACGGACACGACCCGAAAACGCTGGAGAAAATCTGGGGTGACTGGGAGAAGTTTGCTTCCTATGCGTTCAATAAGTCGCATGCCACGTGTTATAGTTGGGTGGCTTACCAGACGGGATATCTGAAAGCTCACTACCCGGCAGAGTATATGGCTGCGCTGATGACGCGCCGTTTCTCCGACATCGGCGAGATTACCAAACTCATGGAAGAATGCAAGTCTATGGGAGTTATCACTTTGGGTCCCGATGTCAATGAGAGCTATGCTGCTTTTGGTGTCAACCAGAAGGGGGAGATACGTTTTGGCCTTTCCGCCATCAAAGGAATGGGGACTGCGGCTGCTGAAGCTATAGTCAACGAGCGCCTGCAGCATGGCCCATTCAAGACCGTCTACGACTTTGCAGAACGCACTGATTACACCTGTGTCAACCGTAAGGCCTTTGAGAGTCTTGTGCTCAGTGGCGGTTTCGACTGTTTTGGGCTTAGCCGTGAGCAGTATCTGACTACTACTGGTCTCAAAGGCGAAACGTTCCTTGATACGCTTGTACGTTATGGACAACTTTATCAGCGTGAGCAACAGAGTGCGCGCAATTCGCTTTTCGGCCAGGAGGAGGCTGTTGAGATTGCTTATCCGCAGCCGCCGAAGACTGAAGCGTGGAGTACTATTGAGAAACTCAACCGTGAACGCGCACTTGTTGGTATTTACATTTCGGCTCATCCACTCGATGAATATCGCCTTGTGTTAGGTGCTATGTGCAACACGAGATGCCAGGAGGTAGTACGGGCCAACTATCCAGAACTGATGAAACGTCAACAACTTGTCTTTGGAGGTATCGTCACTGCCGTTCGGTCGACGTTTACTAAGACAGGAAAGCCTTGCGGATTTGTAACCATTGAAGATTTTGAAGGCGCGGGTGAAATTGCTTTCTTCGGGGAAGATTGGGCACGTTGGCGGGGTATGCTGGATGAAGGTTGCACTGTGCTTCTCACTGCCCAGTGCCAGCAGAAGTTTCAAGGTAGTGATTACATCAACTTCCACGTTAGTGATATACAGTATTTGCAAACAGTCAAGGATAACCGGATAGATAAGTTTACCATTACCATCGCTGCGGCCGATATCGACGAGACCGTAGTTCATGACATCGCGACGATGGCAGGGCAGTGCCGAGGCGGAAAAACTGAACTTTTCCTGCAGGTCGTCGACAAGGAGCATGGAACCAGTATTCTCTTGCGCTCACAAATGCCGCCTGTCAGCCTAAGTGCAAAGTTTATCAGTTATGTTGAGGGGAATCCGAAGATGACTTACAAGGTGAACTGAGTTGGTTGGTAGATATTAGTGACAAAAGTAAAGAGCCGTATTTCGCTTAAAACGAAAACGGCTCTTTCAAATATTAATCTATATTTATGTGTTTGGGCTCCCTGTTTCTTTGCTTTGTCTACTAACTTTTTCTATCTCTCGCAAGGGCTTCATGACGAAATCACGTTCGTACATGTGTGGGTGTGGAATAGTTAGTTCCGGTGTGTCGACGCGGAGGTCATCATAAAGCAGAATATCTATATCGATGGTACGGTCGTGGTAGACTCCACTGCTCGATTTGTGTGTGCGTCCGAGTCGACGTTCAATGCTTTGCGTCGCGTGCAGTACGGCAACGGGCGACAGTGTGGTCAGACACCGGCAACAGGCATTGAGAAATTGGTTGTTGCTTTTATACCCCCATGGCTCAGTGGCGATGAATGAAGATACCGCTTCTACATGTCCCACTTCGTTTTCAAGCAGGACTAATGCGTCTCGTAGGTGTTTCTGTCTGTCACCGAGGTTGGAGCCAAGACTGAGATAAACGATATGAATCAATGCCGTTCAGTTCTTCTGTGGTCAATCGTCGACAATCAGCAGGCTGTCTCCAAAGCAACCAAACTTATAGCCTTCGCTGGCAGCACGGCGGTAGCACTCCATCACGTTGTCATAGCCGCCGAAGGCAGCTGTCTCCATGAGTAAGGTGGAGAGTGGGTGATAAAAGTTTACTATCATAGTGTCGGCGAGTCCGAAGTCGTAAGGTGGGAAGATAAACTTGTTGGTCCATCCGTCATATTCCTTGAGCAGCCCGTCGGTGCCGACAGCCGTCTCAGTGGCTTTGATTACGCTGGCACCGATAGCGCAAACATGGTGCCCTGCTTGCTTGGTGGCATTGACGAGGTCGCAGGCTTCCTTGTCGATAAGCATCTGCTCAGAGTCCATCTTGTGTTTGGTGAGGTCTTCCACCTCGATGTTGTGGAAGTAGCTCAGTCCGCAGTGTAGTGTGATGAAAGCGCGGTTGATTCCCTTGATTTCCATGCGCTTCATAAGTTCACGTGTGAAATGAAGTCCCGTGGCCGGTGCGGTAACAGCGCCTTCACTGGCGGCATAGATGGTCTGGTAGGCTTCGAGGTCATCGGGAACGGCATGCGAGGTGACGTGCATGTTACGCATGTCTTCATCGACAGGGCGTC
The DNA here is from genome assembly GCA_964411005.1 of uncultured Prevotella sp. GTDB lineage: Bacteria > Bacteroidota > Bacteroidia > Bacteroidales > Bacteroidaceae > Prevotella. Next base: position 60,105 of record CAYPJA010000002.1, read on the forward strand.
CGTTGAGTATATATTCAGGTAAAGGGGCCTCGCCGAGGGAGAAGAGCTCGCGTTTGAACTCGTCGTGTGGGCAGTCGTAGAGGAAGCGCAGGGTGCGGCCGCGTGATGTGGTGTTGTCGATGACCTCGGCTACCATGGTTGAGGTGTCGTCGAAGAAGAGTTTATTGCCGATACGTATTTTGCGGGCGGGCTCCACAAGCACGTCCCAAAGACGTTGGTCGGCGTTGAGTTCACGCAGCAGGAATACCTCTATCTTGGCATCGGTCTTCTCCTTGGTGCCGTAGAGGCGGGCGGGGAATACCTTTGTGTCGTTGAAGATGAAAGTGTCGCCTTCACCGAAATAGTCGATCATATCACGGAATTGTAGCCAATTTCCTTTTTCAGGCCGTCCCTTGGCGTCTTTTTTGTACATCTCAATTTCGCCCGATCGGCGGTGAAGCACCATTAGACGAGACTCGTCGCGTCTGACTACACGAAATGACTCTTTGGTGCCGTCGTCGTTAGTGAACTCGCGTGTGAAACTATGTGGGTAGAGGGCTATTGATTCTTTGGGTAAATCGAAATTAAACTGTGATAGCTTCATATTATGTAAAAAAGTGAAGTGTATTTGAAATCTATTTTTCAGTGTCTGATCCGACCTTTTCTTTGACCCATTCTTCGAACTGGCCGAAGGGGATGCAGTCGGTCTCACTGACATTACCCACTCGTGTACGGCGTAATGCCGTGAGATAGGCTCCGCTGCCGAGTGCTCGTCCGATGTCTCGGGCCAGTGCTCGGATATATGTGCCCTTGCCACAGGTCACGTGCAGGCTCATCTGCATCGTTTCCTGATCGAAGGCTGTAAGATCTATGCTTTCAATGTGGATGCGTTTGGGTTTTAGAGTGACTGTCTCCCCGAACCGGCGCAGCCGATAGGCGCGCTCACCGTTGACCTTGCAAGCACTGTAGGAAGGTGGCACCTGATCGATGTCGCCAATGAAGGCTGTTAGAGCTTGTTCCGCGAGTTGTCGTGTGATGTGGCTGGTTGGATAGGTCGCATCGACGTCGTGCTCACGGTCGTAGCTTGCTGTTGTGGCACCGAGTTGAAGAGTCGCTGTATATTCCTTGGTGTGACTTTGCAGTTCTTCTATCTGTTTGGTACAGCGGCCTGTGCATAGAATTAGCACACCTGTGGCCAACGGGTCAAGGGTGCCGGCATGCCCTACCTTCACTTTTTGTCCGAGTTTCTGTGAGAGCACATAGCGGCAGTGGGCCAATGCGCCGAAACTTGACATGCGATAGGGTTTGTCTATAGCGATTATTTCTCCTCTGATGAAGTCCATTCTTTTCTTGTCTATTAGGAAGTGATGTTTGTTATTCACTTCCTTAGGATAAGCTTAGTCAACCATTGACAGAGAGTGTCCTGTCAGCAACAGGGCCAAAATGATGGCTCCCACAATAATACGATACCAACCGAAGGCTTTGAAACCATATTTTGTGAGGAAACCGACAAACCATTTCATGGCCAAAATGGCGACGATGAATGCGACGACGCAACCTACGATGAGCAGGAATATGTTTTCACCGGTAACCCATGTTGCATCCTCGTCAAACATCTCGATGAGGTCGAGCAGTGTGGCACCAGCCATGGTGGGCACGGCAAGGAAGAAAGAGAACTCGGCGGCACGCTTGCGTGTCAAGCCTTGCTGCATGCCTCCTACAATGGTAGCCATTGAGCGGCTTACGCCTGGAATGACAGAGATGCACTGGAATAAGCCTATCTTAAAGGCCCGGCGCTCGTTGACTTGGTTCTGCTCGGAACCCTTGTTGAAAATACGGTCACAGAAAAGCATGAAAATGCCGCCCACCACAAGCATTACGGCCACCACCTCAACGCTGTCGAGTAGCCAGTCGAGCAGGCCGCTCTTTTTGTCTGCAAGGCCGATGAACACGGCGGGCAGTACTCCTACGAAGAGTAGCCAATAGAAATACCATTTGTGCTTGAAGCGCTGCCAGCCGTTACTGCCGGCGGGAGCAGGCGAATGGTCGAGGCGGAAGAATTGCTTCCAATAGAGGCAGACCACAGAGAGAATTGCTCCGAACTGGATGATGAACGTGAAGGCATGCACGAAAGGATTGCCTTGTTCCACTCCCAGTAGATTCTGTGTGATAATCATATGCCCTGTCGATGAAACAGGCAGAAATTAAGTCAGTCCTTCGACGATGGCGATGATAATGGTCTGTAGGAGCGTCATTGTTTATTAAATTTTTGTTGGTTTATGGTCGTCTTTCTTCCTGTACATCACGGCTCCAATCATGGAGATAAAGCCAATGAAACATACCACCGGTGCAACCTTGATGCGACGCGCACTGTAGACTTCTGGATTGAAGGTCTGCTCGGTGGAGCCGCCTCCGCTCATCAATATAAAGCCGATGATGACAATCAGCATGCCTATGGCCAGTAGGATGAAATTGGTGCGGCCCAGAGCTAAATTCTTTTTATCCATCTTTTGAAAACTGTATGAATTAGGGTAATCTATTTTGATATTAACATATGAACTGGCATCAAGTGTCGTTTTTCTCTAAATCTTGTAGAGCTCGCCGGCCTTCATGCGTAAGAACTTGTTGACTGATATGTTTGCACACAGAGCAGTGATGATGATTCCGAAGAGCAGTACGGTGATGCCTGTGATGGCCATTACCTGCCATGTGACGATAGTCAGCACGTCGGGCTCATAGCGATAGAGTGCATAGATGCAACCGCCCAATACAGTACAGGCTATGAGGGCAGCGATGATGCCGATACAGACCGATCGTCTGAGGAACGGCCATCGGATGAAATTCCAAGAGGCTCCCACGAGCTTCATCGTATGGATGGAGAAGCGGCGGGCATAGATGCCCAAACGCACGGTATTGTTGATGAGTGAGAATGATACAAATGTCAGAAGTACAGCCAGTACCAGCAAGGCAATTCCAATCTTGGCCAAGTTGCGGTTGACCGTATCAATGAAGTCCTTCTGATAATTGATTTCAGTCACTTTGGGATACTTTTTCAGCTCTTTTGATATCCATGCCAGTGAGTCGTTATTGGCATATTCCGATTTCATGGTGAGTTCCAATGAGCTGGAGAAAGGGTTAACCCCATTGGTAAACTCGGAAGGATCTGTCCCCATTTCGCGTGTCGCCTCTTTCAGTGCCTCATCCTTGCTGATGAATGTCATCTGTTTGATGTATGGGCGTGTGCGTAGGTTTTTGCATACCTTTTGTGCCTCGGGAGTGGTCATGTCTTGCTCAAACATCACCGTGACTATCAGGTTTTCCTTGACATAGCGTGACAAGTTGCGACCTGTGAAGCCAAAAAATACAACAAGGCCCAATAAGATAAGTACCAATGCAATGCTGATACACAGAGTAACTGCCTGCAGGCTCGAACGCTTGCCGGCACGATTTCGCTTCTTTCTCATTTGTGAATACGGCGTAATGCTCCTATTTTGTTGCAAAGATACTTGAAAACGTTTGAAAAAACGAGAGTTTAACTTGCATTAACTATAAAAGCGGACTGCAAAAGCATGTTAGTTAAGATGTTTTTTATTAACTTTGCCAAACGCAACCTTAGTTTCAGTAGGGCAGGGAATGGCTCGTCTGTGAGATGGAAGGGGATGCGTTTCAACAAGTTTGTTTTTAAAATAGAATTATTTATGTCAACGGTTATCTATCCCAGTCCTATATATGGCCCTGTTCACAGCCGTCGCCTCGGCTTGAGTTTGGGTATCAATCTCATGCCTGCAGATGGCAAGATATGCTCTTTCGACTGTATTTACTGTGAGTGTGGCTACAATCGCGACCATCGCACGCACAGCCACTATCCATCGCGCGAAGAAGTGGCTACGGCTCTGGAGCGTCAACTGCGCAAGATGCATGAGGATGGCGAGCATCCAGACGTGCTTACTTTTGCAGGTAATGGTGAGCCCACTGGTAATCCGTTCTTTCCCGAAATCATTGATGACACCATTCGGCTGCGCGATTGCTATTGTCCTGACGCTAAGGTCAGTGTGCTTAGTAATTCGACGTTCATTCACCGTCCTAAGGTGCGTGAGGCATTGTTGAAGGTTGACAACAATATCTTGAAACTCGACACGGTAGATTCTGCTTATATAAATAAGGTGGACTGCCCGGTCTCATTGACCTATAATGTCGAAAATGTCATAGCCAACATGAAGCAGTTTGACCATCATCTTATCATACAGACCATGTTTTTGAAGGGTACCACCGATGCTGGCGAGGATGTTGACAATACGGGTGAGCGCTATGTCGGTCCATGGATAGATGTCGTGAAGAGCATTATGCCGGAGGAGGTGATGATTTATACGATTGATCGTGAGACGCCCGGCTCCCACCTGCTCAAAGCCTCACGCGAAGAGCTTGATGCCATCAAGGTGCGTGTGGAAGATCTTGGCATACCGTGTACTGCGTCTTATTAATTGTCAATTAGCTATTTGTAATTGATTCTTTCCCATTCTTTGGCAATGAGTTGTGGCTTGGCATATTGCTCAAAGTCGGCTTGGGGGATCCAGATGTAATCTGCTGGTAATGCAGGGCGTGTGTCAGTGTTGAGTAAGTAGAAATCAGCCCAGAGGATACGGTGTGTAAGTACGTGCTTTACATGGCTTTGCATCAGCGCGGCGTGGGCTGCGAAATTTGGCAGGGGGGCATCCTCGATGAGCAGTGGTTCCCACAGGCCTTGCCAGATGTCGCCTGCCCCACGCCGGTGAACTGCCATCATCCCTTTACAGTAGATAAAGATGTAGTGCAGATGGCGTTCTTTGATTTTGGTCTTTCCTTGTTTCATGGGCAGTTTTTCCACCTGCCCTGTTCGGATGGCTATGCATGTCTCCTGTAATGGGCATAGCAGGCATCGTGGCGACTGTGGCGTGCACTGCATCGCACCGAAGTCCATGAGTCCCTGGTTGTAGTCGGCCGAATGCCCTTGGGCCAATAGTTCTTGGGCCAGTAATGCAAATTCCTTCTTGCCTTCGGTTGTGTTGATGGGCGTTGTGATGCCGAAGTGACGAGCCAGCACGCGATAAACGTTGCCGTCGACGACAGCCGCATCTGCTCCGAATGCAAACGAGGCGATGGCGGCTGCAGTGTAGTCGCCGACGCCCTTTAGCTTTTTCAACCCTTCGACGGTCGTTGGGAAATGTCCCATTTCCACAATTTGTCGTGCGGCCGCATGCAGGTTGCGTGCCCGGCTATAGTAACCCAATCCCTGCCATAGGCGCAGCACGTCGTCTTCGCTTGCCGTGGCCAGGTCGTTGACGGTCGGGTAGGTTTTCATGAAACGTAGCCAATAGTCGTGCCCCTGTTGGATGCGAGTTTGCTGAAGGATGATTTCGCTCAGCCAAATGGCATAAGGATTCTGAGTAGCACGCCAAGGCAAGTGTCGCCCGTTGGTGTGATACCAGTCGAGAATGGTTGTGGTGAAAGAAGATGGTGACATTTTTGAACCAGTGGGAGGACTCGTATCAGCCAATGGCAGTCTTATTGTTTAGTTTCGGGTGGAACCGCATTCTCATGCTTCACCACTGCTTGCTCTTTCGTCACGTAGCGTTGCCAGTAAGCGATGATGAGCGTGGTCAGTGGCAGGGCAATGATGAAACCGATGAATCCGAGTAACGCACCCCATACAGACAGAGACAGCAACAGTATGGCGGGGTTGAGCCCCATGGCCTTGCCCATAATTTTTGGTGTGACTACCATGTCGGTAATAATCTGGATGATGATAAATAGTAGAACAACAGATCCGAAGATAATCCAGAAACTTTGACCGGTGTCGGCTGCCTTGAGCATGGCCAGGAAAGCAGCGGGAATGAGGGCGAAGGTGTGCAGATAGGGCACAAGATCCATAAGTCCGATCAGTATGCCCAGGCCGATAGCCATGGGAAAATCGATGATGCTTAGGCCGATGCAGAACATCACCCCCATGCAAGCTGCCACAAGTCCTTGTCCGCGTATATAGTTGTTTAGTTCGCGTGCCACATCCTTGCTTAGGTCTCGCCAGAACGGTCGCTGTTTGACGGGGAAAATGCGAATCCAGTTCTCGGTGAGAAATTCATAGTCGAGCAAGATGAAGAACATATAGAGCAAGGTGATAACCGATGCTACGATGCTGATAATCACGCTGGCTGTCTGGCTAACAACACTGAACAGCTTTGGAGCCACACTCTTCATGGCATCGGTGAAATCACGGCTCTTAAAGAACTTCTCTATCATGTGCTGGTTTTCGATAATCCAGTCTTGAATGTAGGCCACTATGCCCGTATGCGTTTGAGATGACTGACTTACCCACCGGGCAATAATCTCGCCCAACTTCTGAAATTGCTCTATCATTGGTGGTATAATTAGATAGACGATCCCACCGATGACAGCGAAGACGAAGATGAGGCTGATGATGATGCTTAAGGCCCGGATGCGCACGTGGAGTTTGTTTTCCACAAACTTTACGACCGGGTAGTTTAGATAGGCGAAAAACCAAGCAATGAAAAAAGGCAAGAGCACAGAGCTCAGATAATTAATAAGGTAAAGCACTGCCACGATAATTAGCACGGTGACAGTGTATCGTATAAACTTGTCGAATGTGATTTCCTGTCTCATAAAAACTCAATGACTTTCCTGTGACTTTGTTTCCTGCTCAATGGCTTTCTTGTAACATTCCCGGCACAGTGGCTCGTACTCAGTCTGTTCGCCGAGCACTACACGCCGGTCACACTGCACCAGCCGATGGCTGATGTAAGCCAATGCGCCGCATCTGACGCAGATGGCATGCACTTTGGTCACCTCGTCAGCAATGGCGCATAGGGCAGGGATGGGGCCGAAAGGAACTCCTTGATAGTCCATGTCCAACCCCGCAATAATGACTCTCACGCCGTTGTTGGCCAACTGGTTGCACACATCAACGAGTCCCTCGTCGAGAAATTGTGCCTCGTCGATACCTACAACTTCTATATCGGCCGATAGTAGCAGGATGGCTCCTGACGATTCAATCGGTGTAGAGTGGATGGCATGCTGGTCGTGACTGACGACGTCTTCCTCCGAATATCGTGTGTCTATCGACGGCTTGAAGATTTCCACCTTCTGCCGTGCGAACTTGGCACGTTTCAATCGTCGGATGAGTTCTTCTGTCTTGCCTGAGAACATGCTGCCGCATATAACTTCAATCCTGCCCGGGCGGTGCAGCTCGCCCGTCAAATTCTCCATCATAGTGGGTGCAAAGTTAAAATAAATATTCTGTATCACAAAATAGCACGTTCACTAATTGTTCGGTCTCTGCTTCTTTAACTCGTCACAATCGTCTGCTCTCACCTGTCATGGTCTCGCGCTTGATGGCATTACTCAGAGGGATGGCGAAGAATGTGCACCGGCTACAAAAATGCTTGCACCGAAGATGGCACCGTCTTTTCTTCTGTCATATCAAGGTGCAAAGTTACAAAAAAAGTTTCTTCTTCCTGTTCTACTTTCTTGTAGTATACCCTCATACATGCGGTTGGAGGCGGTGATGCTTGGCCGATGATTAGCAAATAAATCCTAATTTATTTTGCGGTTTCTGCATTTTGGCCTACCTTTGTGCCCAAATGGGTATACTATATATCGTGCCGACTCCCGTGGGCAACATGGAGGACATGACGCTCCGGGCTATCCGCATCCTGAAGGAGGCGGATTTGGTGTTGGCTGAGGATACGCGTACGTCGGGCAACCTGCTTAAGCATTTTGGTATCAAGAACCATCTGATGTCGCACCATAAGTATAACGAGCATGGTACGTCGGCATACATCGTGGAGCGTTTGCGTGCTGGTCAGACCATAGCTCTTGTCAGCGATGCCGGAACGCCAGGCATCAGCGATCCTGGTTTTTTACTGGCTCGCGAGGCAGCTCGTGCGGGCATCACCGTACAGACATTGCCTGGTGCCACGGCTTGCATCCCGGCCTTGGTCTCGTCCGGACTTCCATGTGACCGTTTCTGCTTTGAGGGCTTTCTGCCGCAGAAGAAGGGACGGCAGACTCATCTCGAAAGTTTGGTAGGCGAGGATCGCACGATGGTTTTCTATGAGTCGCCTTATCGCCTGTTGAAAACATTGCGTCAGATAGCTGAGCTCTTTGGCGAGGGGAGGCAGGTGAGTGTAGCCCGTGAGATTTCCAAGTTGCATGAGGAGCATGTACGTGGCTCGCTTGGCGAGATCATAGCTCATTTTGAAGCCAATGAGCCGCGGGGCGAGATTGTCATTGTTGTGGCAGGCAAGGAAAAGGAAAGAAAGCAACAGAAAAATCAGCAGAAGGAAGAGAGGAAAGAAACCAAACAGAAGAAAACCTATAAAAATCCAACGATATGAAAAGATGGTTGTTTATCGCATGTCTGGCTACGCTGGTTTTACCCGGCTGCCAGGAGAAGAAGGAACAGAATCCGGTTGCGCAAAACTATGCACAAAATGATTCTCTGGAGAAGATTATTGCCCAGAAGGATAACGAGTTGAACGACATGATGGGAACGCTGAATGAAATTCAGGAGGGGTTCCGTGAAATCAATGAGGCCGAAGGGCGTGTCACGCTGGCACGCGACGGTGAGAAGGCCAACAAAACTCAGCAGATTCGCGAGAACATACAGTTCATCGCCAAGCGTATGGAGCGCAATCGCGATCTCATTGCGAAATTGCGCCAGCAGTTGCGTGAGAGCAGCATCAAGGGCGACGCTCTCAAGACCACCATTGACGACTTGACCAAGCAGCTGGAGGAAAAAGACCAGCAGTTGCAGCAGTTGCGCGCAGAGCTTGATGCTAAGGACATACATATTTCCGAGCTCGATGAGACCATCAACAACTTGAACTCTAATGTGTCTAACCTCAAGACGGAATCGTCACGGAAGACGCAGACAATCAATAACCAGGACAAGCAACTCAATACCGCCTGGTATGTCTTCGGCACGAAGAAAGAGTTGCGTGACCAGCGCATTATGGAGAAGAACCGTGTGTTGCAGGGTAATTTCAACAAAAACTATTTCACTAAGATAGACATTCGCGACACCAAGGAGATTAAGCTCTACTCGCGTTGGGCCGAAATCAAGACGCAGCATCCTGGCAGCAGCTACACGCTGGAGCGTGACGCCAACAAGCTTTATGTGTTGCGCATTACCAATCCTCAGCTCTTCTGGTCGACGAGCAAGTATTTGGTGATACTGGTGAAGTAACCGTAATTCTTTGCCAAGCCTTCTTTACAGGCAAGGAGATTAATGAAAAAGAAGAGCCGCTTCTCGTCTACACGAGGAGCGGCTCTTTGGATAATCCTTCTTTTTCCCTTGGTAAAGGTTGGATCAGAAGTGGTTGGTTGCGTTTATCGTCTCACCACTTTGCGTGCGGCGCCATTGCCCATTTTTTCTATCAGCACGCCACGGGCTTTAGCGCGGTTCACTTTTGTACCGTCAATTGAGTAAGTGCTGATGGCGGCATCGCTGGTTTCCTTTTTCGTCTCCACGCTTTCCACGCCCGTGGCATTGCTCTGGGTGTCAATACGCCATGTGGCGAAGCAGAGGTCATCTTCCGTCAAGTTGGCATAGCCGAAGCCGACGATATAACGGCCGTCGGGTGTGATGGCGCACGGTGTGTTCATGCTGTTCTCGTCCATGATGGCGATGGCTGGGATTTCCGGATAAGCATCGGACATGGTCTCCACCTCTGTCTCGCCGCTGGGGCAGATTACGGCTGTACGCATGTAGCCGCTCTCTTCTATGTAGCCCACCACAGTGCCGTCGTTGGCGATGCCGGTGGCATAATAATAGATATCTCCGTCGGCATCGGGGCAGTCGAGGAGTTGCAGCGAGTCGGTCTCCACGTTGTAGCGTGCCATCGTCATACCGGTGTTGAGGGTCCAGTCGGGATCTTTCACGTGCAGGTTCAAGGCAATCCATTTGCCATTGGCGCTGATGGCGGCACCCTCAAAGTAGTCGTAAGGCTGGCGACCGTCGAGATTGAACGTTCCGTCAAACCAGTTCTTGCAGATAGGCTCTACGGAGTAGGTGGAGTCACCCTTGTCGAGATGCCATACCAGCAACGGATTGGTGGCGAAGTCGTCGACAATATAGCCTATGATGGTTCTTCCGTCGGCCGAGGCTGCGACGACGCTGGCACCATTGGTACCGAAATCGAAACGGTTTGCGGCAGGTTGCGGCAACTGTTTCATCACGCCATCCTTCCACCAGCACGGATTGGTGATGTAGGCCTCGTTGTAGGTGTAGCCGCACATGAACGCACCGTCCTGACTGGTATAGTTGATGGTTGAGAGGTCGTCACGCAACTTGGTGTATTCGCCCGTGGCGAAGTCGAAGCGTGTGGCACTGCCTTCCAAATAGCCCACACCGACCCCCTCGTCGGTGATGAAGCACACGGAGGCGGCTACATCGTCGTCGCCTTCCTCAAAGACATTGGGTGAAGCGAAATATTTCAGTTCGCCTGTGGTCATATCAACAATGAAGGCCTGACCGCCGCGGTCACCGCCGCCAACATAGCGGCCATTGTTGGAAATGGTTGATCCCGTCAGATACCCGTTTTCCGAATAGGGCACGTAAGTAAGCTCCTGCGCAGAAGCCATGCCGCATGCCATCAGCAGGGCGGCAATTAGTTTTTTTCTCATAGTGATTTTTGTTTTAGAAATTAAAAATATATTCGTTCTTATCTCTTACATTAAGTGCAGTCTTGCCTTTGCCTAAGGTGTACTGCCTGTGGATTCTGCTCGTTCGCCCGGGTTGAATCGCTGCAAAAGTAGTAAAAATAAACCAATTAAAAGATAATTTAGGTTAACAGTTTATTCTTTTTAACGTTGTTTTAATTTGGAAATGTCGTTTTTGGTTACGAATTAGCAGTTTGTGTCCGTTTATCTGCGCAATTTGAAGAAATCCTGCATCAGTTGACGGCAGTCGTCTTCCAGCACCCCTGCCGTGACGGTGCATTTTGGATGCAGTGCTGTTGGAGCCATCCGGCTGAAGCCTCGCTTCTCATCGGGTGCGCCGTAGACGAGGCGGGAGAACTGTGCCCAGCCGATGGCTCCGGCACACATCACGCAAGGTTCCACGGTCACATAGAGTGTGCAGCCCGAGAGATACTTGCCACCCGTGAGGTTGGCGGCCGCCGTAATGGCTTGCATTTCGGCATGGGCCGTCACGTCGTGCAACATCTCCGTGAGGTTATGGGCGCGCGCAATGATGCGTTCGCCCGACGCTATCACGCATCCCACAGGAATCTCGCCTGCACGGGCAGCGGCCTCGGCCTCCTTCAGAGCCATGCTCATCAGCCGGATGTCGGTTTGTTGCTGATCCATGATGCAAAAATACAATATTCTTTTTGAAGTATGGAAGTTTTTGCGTATTTTTGCCCGGCAAATCAATAAAATGTCAACGACAAGCACTCGAACCTCATGATGTCCATCCGAAAACTGTTTGCGAAAGCCCGGCCAGACCGCAGTCTCCGCATCATCCGTCTCGATGAGACTGACAGCACCAACCATTATCTGCGCGATTACCGGCCCGGGGAAGGCGAGGACATGACTGTCGTCGTGGCCGACTATCAGACGGCAGGACGCGGGCAAGGCACCAACACATGGGAGAGTGAGCGTGGACAGAATCTCCTTTTTTCGGTTCTCGTTCATCCCGTCATGGTGCCTGTGGCCAGTCAGTATTTGCTTTCCATGGTCGGCAGCGTGGCTCTGCAGAGCGTGTTGAGCACCTATGCCGACGGCTTCACCGTGAAATGGCCCAACGATATTTATTGGCATGACCTTAAAGTCAGCGGTACACTCATCGAGACCACTCTTGGCGGCGGCCATATCAAGGACTGTATCTACGGCGTGGGTGTCAATGTCAATCAGACGCGTTTCCTCGGTTCGGCTCCTAATCCGGTCTCTCTCTCACAGATTGTGGGCCATGAAATCGACCGCGAGCAGCTGCTTCAGCAGTTTGTCAAGATGTTCCGCCGTTGCTACGCCCTTTTGTCCGAAGGTGCCTATGGCGATGTGTCGGCGCTCTATCATGACGCCCTCTATCGTCGTCACGGCTTTTGGCCCTACCGCGACAGCCATGGCTCTTTCGAGGCTGCCATTGTCGAGGTGGAAGACAACGGCCATCTCATCCTTCGTGACCGTGCGGACATTGTGCGCGAGTATGCCTTCAAGGAAGTGGCCTTCACCCTCGGTTCGACAGAACCATCCAAAACAAACATAAAATAGAAACATATGGCAAGATTCAATCGCATTCTTCTCAAGCTCTCCGGCGAGAGCCTTATGGGCAATCAGCATTATGGCATCGATCCGGAGCGTCTGTCCGACTATGCCCGGCAAATCAAGGAAGTGCACGACATGGGCGTGCAGATAGGTATTGTAATCGGCGGCGGCAACATCTTCCGCGGCCTCAGTGGCTCGCAGAAAGGTTTCGACCGCGTCAAGGGCGACCAGATGGGCATGTGCGCCACGGTCATCAATTCGCTTGCACTGAGCTCTGCGCTCGAGGCTATCGGCGTCGACACCCGCGTGATGACGGCCGTCCGTATGGAACCCATTGGCGAGTTCTATAGTAAGCAGCGGGCCGTCGAGGCCCTCCGGCAGGGTTGCGTGTGCATCTTCGCTGGCGGAACTGGCAACCCCTATTTCACCACCGACACCGGGGCCAGCCTGCGTGGCATCGAGATTGAGGCCGATGTGATGCTCAAGGGTACGCGTGTGGACGGCGTCTATACAGCCGATCCCGAGCGCGATCCCACCGCTACCAAGTTCGGTGACCTCTCGTTCGACCAGATTTATGAGCGCAACCTGCGCGTCATGGATCTCACGGCCACCACCATGTGTAAAGAGAACCATCTGCCCATTTATGTCTTCAACATGGATGTCTATGGCAATCTGCGCAAGGTGATTGACGGTGAGAACATCGGAACCCTTGTGCATGAATGACGAAAGCTGCGGCCTTCTGATTCCTTAAGGTCGGCTTTTTCCATCCGCCGCCACGATTCTTTTCTTCCCCCGCATGCTGCGATAGGAGCGGCAGGGTAAGGAAAGAATCGTGGCGGCTGTCGTTTTAATGAAGTTGTGGTGCTTTCTGTCTGAATATGAAGAAAAAGTCAAAAGATAGTAAAGTATGTCACTTTGCATGGTAAAAGGTGGTTGGTTGCGGTTCAAAAGACGGTCTCCTACACTGCAAGAGACAGTCTTTTGCACTGTAAGAGACCGTCTCTTGAACCGCCGCTTCGTTTTTTCTCTCCTTTGATAAGATTTGGCATGTCCGGACTTGTTCTGTGACAGCCCGGACTAAGACAATGAGGGTGGGTAGAGGGATATAAAGAAAATAGAGTATTTTCTTTGTCATGTCGTCTGATTCTGCTATCTTTGTGGCAGATTTTAAATTTATTTCCGGCACGTCGTCGGGCAGGCTTATGGCGTGTCGGCTCTCTTCTTATCTATTTTATTATTAAAAATGAGAAAACCATTACTTCTTTTCCGCACGGTGGCAACGGTGCTTGCCATTGTGGCCGGCTTGACGGCATGGGCGCAGACGGCGCGCCCGGTGACCGTCTACGGAAGCATCATCTCGTCGACGCAGTGGAGCGCAGGTGCCCAGCCCGGCATCTATTCGTTCACGGCCAGCCCGTCACCAGGCTTCACGCCCGTCAAGACGGGAGCCGGACTTACCGCCCAGGGCGGCGGTGTGCTGGCCGGCGATGTCTACTATTCTATTAATGGCGATTTGCAAATGCTCTCCGCCTACGATGTCGAGACGTGGGATTTGCTCTATTCGAGACCGATGAGCACCATGACCCTCGACATGACCTACGACCCCACTACGGGTCACGTCTATGGTTGCTTCGTCGACGGCGGAGCCCAGCTTGGCATCCTTCAGCCCGAGACGGGCAGCTATGACCGTGTGGGCAGTCTGTCGGGCACGCTCTCGGCTCTGTTCTGCGCGACCGACGGTACGCTCTATGGCATCAGCGCAGGCATGCTTGTGCGCATCGACAAGACATCGGGTGAGATGGAATATCTACAGCCCACAGGTCTCAACCCCATGTTTGCCCAGTCGGCCACCGTCGACCCCACTTCCGGTCGGTGCTATTGGGCAGCCATGCAGTCGGATATGTCATCGGCGCTCTATGAGATCAATCTTCAAACCGCATCCTGCACGCTCATTAAGAGCTTCCCGGGCAATGAGGAAATCACAGGTCTTTTCATCCTGCCGCAAAGTCCCGACAAGGCACCGTCGGCCGTGACAACCCTTACGGCCGACTTCCCCCAAGGGGCTCTCACAGGTACTGTCGACTTCATTATGCCTACCACGACCAACGACGGAACGGCTCTCGCCGGGGCAATCGGCTATCGCATCGCCGTTTCCGGCGACACGCTGACCGGCACTGCGCAGCCCGGCAGCAAGGTCAGTAGGACACTGACACTGGAGAAAGGACAGCGCAAGGTGGTGGTCACGGCAACCAATGATGCGGGCTCCAGCGATAAGGCTGTGGTCTCACTTTGGCTGGGCGCCGACACTCCCGCTGCCGTCGGCGACCTGCGTCTGCGCCGTACGGCCACCACGGCAGACGGTCGTCAGCAGGCCACGCTCTCATGGACGGCTCCCGTTGCGGGTGAGCACGGCGGCTGGATAGACACTTCGAAGCTTACCTATACCGTCGTGAGACAGCCCGATGGACAGACCATAGCCGCATCGACGACGGCAACGAGACTGGAAAACCTCGACCTGCCTGCTGACACACTGGGCAAACACTGGTTCACCGTGACGCCACAGGTCGGCGGAACTATGGGCAATGTGGCTGTCTCCAATCGCGTGATAGCCGGTCCGGCCCTGTCGGTTCCTTACGACGGACGGTTTGACAGCCATGCCGACTTCGACTATTACACCATCACCGATGCCGACGAAGACGGAAAGACTTGGAGCTGGGAACAGGGCGGAGGCGCCGCTCATGTGGGCGGAGACGCCGAACAAGCATCAGACGACTGGCTCATCACTCCGCCTGTGCAGTTGAGCAAGGCAGGTTTCTACAAGTTGACTTTTGCGGCCCGTTGTCTTTCGGACCGTTCCCATCGGCTCAGTGTCATGCTTGGCGCGCTGCCCGAAGCCGAGGATATGATCACCACCGTGATGCCCGTCACCGATGTGAGCACTCGCTTTGATGATCAGACCTTCGAGGCTCGCTTCTTAGTGCCGGCCGACGGGGCTTATTATCTTGGCTTCCGGCTGACCAGTGACGCTATGAGTCAGCCTTTCGACCTCGACAACATCCGCGTGGAGCAGATGACATCCACCAGCGCGCCTGCAGCCGTGACTGACTTTACGGTGACGCCCGGTGCGCAGGGTGCCCTTACGGCTGATGTCAGTTTCGTGCTGCCGGTGACCACCATCGGTGGAGAGCCGCTGACGGGGCTCACTCGTGCCAGCCTTTATCGTAACGATTCGCTGATTTATACCGAACAGGGTGACGCTGTATCGCCTGGTAAGCGTTTGTCGTATACTGATAACACGGTTCAAAGAGGTCTCAATGCTTATCGCGTGGAAGTGGCTAACGCTAGTGGAGCGGGCAATGACACCACTGTTACGGCCTATGTGGGTATTGATGTTCCGGCGGCTGTGGCCAATGTGCAGGCTCTGGAGACAGCTGACGGCGTACTCGTTGTCATCTGGGATGCTCCGACGACGGGTGCCCATGGCGGATATATCGACCCCGTATCGCTGACTTATACCGTCAAGCGCAACGGATGGTTCGATGTGCCAGCCTCTTCGGCCACACTCTCGGCAATTGATACCATTACCGATCTCGGCAACCGTCAGCGCTGGGTGAGCTACAGTGTAGCGGCCACTTCGACGGCAGGCACGGGAGCAGAGACGGTCTCGCCCTATGTATCGGCCGGTCGTCCCTACGCCGTGCCTCTCAAGGAATCGTTTGCCAACGGGTTGGTTTCTTACGGCGACTGGACCTCGTTCCCCATTATGGGTGAACAGTCGTGGATGCCGACTTACAACGAACATGCTCAGGACTCTGATCTCGGCACCATCAGCTATGCCAACTACGGCCAGGCGGCCCCATGCCGGCTGATGTCGCCCAAGATTAGCTTGAAGGGTACGCTGCGTCCCACCCTCTCTTTTTGGATGAGTAATTCGGACGTCGCCGATTCTCTTCGCGTGCTCATTTATAGTCCCGATGGTTCGGCGCAGACAGTGTCGGTTATCGATCTCAATGGCGGACAAAATGAATGGCGCCAGTATGGCATCGACCTTGCGCCGTTTGCCGGACAGGCCTACGTGCAACTGGGCTTCGCCACTCTGCGGGTGCCTGGTTCCGCCAAGCTCAGCATTGATAACATTCAGATCATTGACGGCCTCGACTGCAATTTGGAGGCTACAGGGTTGAAGGTTCCCACATCGCTGCGTGCCGAGACCGAGAAGGATGTGCAGGCAGTGGTGACTAACGTCGGTCTGAAGGCTGTGGATGCCTACAGCGTGCGTTTCTACAATGGTGACATCCTTCTCGCTACTGTGGCGGGCAAGGGATTGAAGCCAGGCGTGAGTGCCGAGGTTGCCTGCACACTTAAACCCACCGTGCGCGACCATGGGCTGATTCGCCTCATGGCTGTCGTCTCTTGTGAGGGTGACGAGAATGCAATCAACGACACCGTGCGTGCAGACATTCCTGTCAGTGCGCCTGACCTGCCCATGGCAACAGGGGTGACTGCTGCTTGGAACGGCAGTAGTGTAGGGCTCAGTTGGTCGGCACCTGACTTTGACCAGTTGCCGCCGGCTTCCATCACTGACAACTTTGAAAGTTACGAATCTTTCACCATCTCCAATCTCACACCGTGGACTATTGTCGACAAGGGCGGCAACCAGTATTCAATGGAGTTCCAGACCAAGGACGGCAACTGGATTACCTATCCGCACAGCGGCGACGCCATCAGTTTCCAGGTCATTGATCTAACACAGATAGGTGCCACCGAGGCCGATGGCTGGAGTAGTGTCTCGGGCAATAAGATTCTTATCTCGCCCTATACGGGATCGAAGAAGCAAGACTGGCTCATCTCGCCGCTCCTCTATGAAGGAGCGCAGACCGTGCGTGTCAACGCCAAGAGCCTCAACAACCACGACTACGGATTGGAGACACTGCGTATATATATATCCACAACCGACGACAATCCCGACAACTTCACGTTGCTCGCCGAGCAAACTGATGTTCCCGAGCAGTGGACGGAATACAGTTTCGATCTGCCTGCCGATGTCAACTACTTTGCCATCGTGGCTACAGAGGTCAAGAGTGCGCTGATGCTTGACGACATCACCTACGTGCCCGATGGCGCCCCTGCCCGTCAATACGGTCTTCGCGGTTACAATGTATGGCGCGATGGCGTGTTGCTTAATGCTGAGCCTATGGCCACTACGTCCTATACGGATCGTGATGTCACGGAGGGACGTGACTATGCCTATCAGCTCACCGTGGTCTATGATGAGGGTGAGTCTGACTATACGTCGCCTGTTACGGTCACCACAACAGGCATCAGCACTGCTGTGCGGCAGTCGGTAATCGTTGAGGCAGGGCCAGGTTTTGTTGCGGTGAGTGCTGCAGAGGGACAGGCTGTCTCGCTGTGGACCACTGACGGACGCCTTGTTGCCCAGGCCGTGACGAGGGGCACTTGGCAGGTTGCTCCGGGCTGCTATATTGTTAAGGCTGGAGGCGAAACCAGGAAGATTGTGGTGAGGTAAGTCTTACGTCATTTTAGTCATTAAAGGGAGGGGCAGAAGGCTCCTCCCTTTTTATGTAGTTCTTGTTGGTTTTCTTTGTTGTTCCGCTCGTTCGCATATGAGCCGGACTGCACTTGGGAACACAAAGAAAAATGGATTTTTCTTTGCTATTCCGCCCGTTTGCATTATCTTTGCATCAAAAGGAGTAACCGCAAAATGAAAAAGTTTTTTTCTTATACTCTTGTGCTTATGTTGCTTACGGCATGTGGCGTCTCTAAAACTACCTCGACAGAACGTGGCCAAAGGCAGCAGGCCATCAATGAAACTGTCGCCACCCGCGATTATTGGGTGGTGATGACAGCGTGTCATCCGCTACGCATGGCCGACCGCACCTTGGAGTCGGGCTATGATATTCACGTTAAGGGCGACACTCTCTATTCTGTCCTTCCCTATTTTGGTCGGGCTTGGAGCGTTTCCTACGGCGGTGGATCGGCGTTGAGATTTGATGCGCCGATAGCCAACTACGAGGCGAAGCGCGACAAGGAAGGCACACGCGTCAGCCTGCGTGTCAGCCATGGAAATGATACTTTCCATTACCTATTATATATATACGACAATGGCAAGGCTACGCTTGACGTTAGTTGTGTCAACCGCGACAATATTTCGTTTACAGGGTTTTTAGCCAAATATGAAGAAGAACAGTAATAGCTTTTATTCCACAATCACAGGCATGGCCAGATATGTGATGGCCTTCATTTTCATGCTGTCGTCTTTTTCCGTGCTTGGGGCGACTGGCGAAGGAACGCCATCGGCTTATGATATGCGCTATGAGAAAGGGCACTTGCTGATGCAGAAAGGAGGAGAGGTGAATGTCATTGATTTCGACCTCGAATGGCCCAATATTGTCGATGGACAGAATGTGGCCAAGCTTCGCCGTTACATAGCCCGCCACCTCTTCCAGACTGATGGCGATCGGCTCACCGATGTCCGTGACCACTTTCTCCGACAGTTCGGTACGCCTGTGACACATCAGTTCGATTCCATTCCCGACGACGACAAATTCTGTTATGTCACCCTTGCTCTCCGCAATCTCTACACTGTGCCTGGCCGTTTCATTTCCTTCATGATGAGTGCGGTTGTCGAGCCGGGCCCTAAATCGTCGCAGCAAGCACGTGTGTGGGACTGTCACATCACCTACGACATCACACGGGACACGGTGCTCACCGTGAGAGATTTGTTTAGGGAATCGGGGCGTTGCCGTTGGCGAGACGGTGCTTGGAACTTCAAACTTGATCTGAATAGTGATCAGTATATATCCATGCAGGTGCCCGAGGGCTGCATGGCTGCTTCGGATGAGATGCTTTTGTACACTGTCCAGTGGGAAAATGATGTGCAGAAGGACCGCTTTATGCCGCAAGTCTACAGTGTGATGTGTTCCACCGATAAGTTGCGCGGCCTTCTTTCCAAGGATGCCCGTTATCTCATTGGAAACAAGCTTTGGCCCATTCATCCGCAGATGGTGTCCGACAGCATTCTTGGCTATACAATGGCGAAGCCTGTGGCGACTCATAGTGGCGGCGGACGTCCTCACTTCGTGATGGGCGACGACTCGTTGTCTGCCTACATTGGCAGAAACCTTCGTTATCCGGTCGACGAACTGAAACGACAAGTGGAAGGAACGGTCGTTGTGCGGTTCCTCGTCGATAGTGTTGGCAGCGTGCGTGAGCCGCGTGTGGTGCAGCCGTTGTCGCCGGCTTGCGATCGTGAGGCTGTGCGTGTCATCAACATGACACGCTGGCGGCCTGCTGCCGTTGCCGGTTGCGCTGTCAATGTGGTTTGTGTTATGCCTATCCAGTTTAAACTGCGCTGAAAGTGGCCAAACACAAACGTTCTGCAAGCTCTCGTCGTGGACGTAGGCATGGGAAGTTCCTGCTGCTGGTGAAGGTTGCAGGGATTGTAGTTGTGCTGACAGTCTTCTTGCTTCTTTTTATGCCAAATACTTTTCGTTACCTGTGGCGACAGGTTTGGCTTGTCGCTGAGGAGCGTCACGGTGGCGTGGACGGCACCCGTTATCAAGGCATAGACATCTCCCATCATCAGGGGCGCATCGACTGGAGCCGCGTGGCGCGCGATACCTGTTTGCAGTTTGTCTATGTCAAGGCCACCGAAGGTGCCACTCATGTCGATCGGTTCTACGAGCGCAACTTCTATCAGGCCAAGGCTAAGGGGTTGCGCGTCGGTTCTTACCATTATCTTACCTCCAGAAGTTCAGTACGCCTGCAAGCCCGACATTTCATTCGTCATTGCGATGTTGCCGATCAGGATTTGTTGCCTATGGTTGATGTTGAGGGCGACGGCGTAAAAGGATGGACTGCTGCGCAGGTGCGTGACAGCCTATGGGTCTATGTTGAACTCATCCGTCATCATTATGGGCGGTATCCCGTCATTTACAGCTACGCCCAATTCTATAATGAGACGCTTGCCCCTAATTTCAACCGTTTCTATCTGTTCATTGCCAAATACAGTCCCGAACAGCCTGTTGTTAAAGGGGCTGCCAAGCACAACATCTGGCAAATCACGGATAGAGGGCGTATTGATGGAATCAAGGGGAACGTTGATTTGGATGTTTTTGCTCATGGAACGAGCATTGATGATATAATTATTGACAAATAAGTTAAAACGATAAGATCTCGTTTCTTGCTTGATGTATATCAATTTACAAGTGATTAAGGTCTGTTTGCTGATAAAATGATAGTCTTTTACCTGTCGAATGTGCGTAAAACGGCAAACCTGTTACATCAAGAAAGCTTGGATTAAAAGCTTTTAGGGTTTGAAATTAAAAGTCATCTACGTACGAATGAAATTATTTTAGTAGAAAAATAATGATAAAATAGTGTTAAAAATGTCCTTGGTCTCAAAAACTATTCTTATCTTTGTATGTGAGAAAGGCAGACAAGCCACCGATAATAAGCTCTCTCTCTTACAATAACATAACATATCATCTTACACATTAAAAGGAAAAGGGTACTCGTGAGAGCACCCTTTTTTCATGGATATTTGCTTCGCTCACCGTCTGCTGAATTTCTACTGAGCCTTTTTCGTCTCTTTGTTTTATGTAAATGCAGTGCGGCCCGCCTCTTCCTTGGGGGAATGGCGGGCCGCTGTTGTAGTTTTGTCAGCTTGTGAGCTGTACGTTTCTCTTGTATTGCTTACTTACGCAGACCAAGGGCCTTGATAATGGCGCGATAGCGATTGATGTCGCGGTCGTAGAGATAGTCGAGCAGGGCACGACGCTTGCCTACGAGTTTGGTCAGCGAACGAGTGGTGACGAAGTCCTTGTGGTTCTTTTTCACGTGCTCCGTGAGGTGCGCAATGCGATAGGTGAAGAGGGCAATCTGGCTCTCAGCGGAACCGGTGTCAGTGGCCTTCTTGTCGAAGCCATACTGGCTGAAGATCTCTTCTTTCTTTGTCTTGTCGAGATACATTTGTTTGTAATGTTGATTAAGTGTCGGTGCATCAATTACATCCTTCAAGCGCCAATGCAGGCCTTAATCACGCCGCCTGCGCCGTCGAATGCATCGGACTTTCCGAAAATGCGGTGCAAAGTTACAACTTTTCGTTGATATCCATGCCCGTGACTGGGTGCTAAAAACATAGTTTTAACTTTCGTTTGCATTAAAACGCGGTATGTTGCCCAAAATATAAAAGGTGGCGGATTGTATGTGAATAAATTTTTGTAATTTTGCAGTCGTAAAGGTAAAAAGTGATTATTTAAGGTATACCCAGATGCAAGACATTCGTAACATTGCAGTAATAGCGCATGTCGACCATGGCAAGACAACGTTGGTCGACAAAATGATGCTCGCGGGAAAGCTGTTCCGTGATGGACAGGACAACAGTGGTGAGGTGCTCGACGCCAATGACCTGGAGCGTGAGCGCGGCATCACAATTCTCTCGAAAAACGTTTCTATCACTTGGAAGGACACCAAGATAAACATTCTCGACACGCCGGGTCACAGCGACTTCGGTGGCGAGGTGGAGCGTGTGCTCAACATGGCCGACGGCTGTCTGCTGCTCGTTGATGCCTTCGAAGGGCCGATGCCACAGACGCGCTTTGTGCTGCAAAAGGCATTGCATATCGGACTGAAACCGATTGTCGTGGTCAACAAGGTCGATAAGCCCAACTGTCGTCCGGAACAGGTCTACGAGATGGTGTTCGACCTGATGTGCGACCTCAACGCAACAGAGGAGCAGCTCGACTTCTCCGTTGTCTATGGTTCAGCTAAGCAGGGGTGGATGGGGCCCGATTATAACAAACCGACGGACAATATCGATTACTTGCTTGACAAAATCGTTGAGGTCATTCCTGCGCCAAAGCATCTTGATGGCACACCGCAGATGCTCATCACCTCGCTTGACTACAGCAACTATACGGGTCGCATCGCTGTGGGACGTGTGCACCGAGGCGTATTGAAGGATGGTGTGAACATCACCATTTGCCATCGTGACGGCTCACAGGAAAAGACCAAGATAAAGGAACTACATACCTTTCAAGGTATTAGCCACCAGCGTGTAGACGAGGTGGGGAGTGGCGACATCTGCGCTGTAATCGGTCTGGAACATTTTGAGATTGGTGACACTATTGCTGATTATGAAAATCCGGAGCCGTTGCCGCCTATCGCTGTCGATGAGCCTACGATGAGCATGCTTTTCACTATCAACGACTCACCATTCTTCGGTCGGGAAGGTAAGTATTGCACCTCCCGCCAGATAGGAGAGCGTTTGCAGAAGGAACTGGAGAAAAACCTCGCTTTGCGAGTGACAACCATGGAAGGTGCAACCGATAAGTGGATTGTGGCTGGCCGTGGCGTGTTGCACCTCTCTGTGCTCATAGAGACAATGCGTCGTGAGGGCTTCGAACTGCAGGTTGGACAGCCGCAGGTAATCTATAAGGATATTGATGGCGTGAGATGTGAGCCGATAGAGGAACTCGACATCAATGTGCCGACAGACTATTCGAGCAAGATGGTCGACATGGTGACGCGCCGGAAGGGTGAGCTCACGGGTATGGACACTGAGGGCGACCGCGTCAACATTACCTTCGACATACCCTCACGCGGCATCATCGGTTTGCGCACCAATGTGCTTACGGCCAGTCAGGGCGAGGCCATTATGGCGCATCGCTACAAGGAATATCAGCCTTACAAGGGCGATATCGTGCGTCGCACCAATGGATCGATGATTGCCATGGAGGCCGGAACGGCTTATGCCTACTCTATCGACAAGTTGCAGGATCGTGGTAAGTTCTTCATCGATCCGGGTGAGGAAGTCTATGGTGGACAGGTCGTGGGCGAGCATGTGCACGAGAACGACCTTGTGATCAACGTCACCAAAGCCAAGCAGCTCACCAATGTACGTGCCAGTGGCTCTGATGAGAAAGCGCGTGTGGTGCCCAAGACTGTCATGAGTCTGGAGGAATGTCTTGAATACATCAAGGGCGACGAGTATGTAGAGGTCACACCTAAGAGTATGCGCATGCGTAAGATCATTATGGATCACTTGGAGCGTAAGCGTGCCAATAAAGAGTAAGAAGTAAGCTCTCCAAGCCAATTCCCTTTCGTTTGAAGGAAGATTGGAACGAGAGAGAGGCAATATAATCAGCTGAAAAGCGTTTCATAAGAAGATTAAATAAAAGTTCTTCTTATGAAACGCTTTCTTTTCTTCTTGGTATTTGCGCTGACGGCGTCAGTAGCTGATGCGCAAAGCCCGGTGGGCACGTGGTCCATCATTCCTCGTGTCGGTGTATCGTTGGCGAAACTCTCTGGTGACGAGATTGACATGGCTGCCGGTGGGGCAAATGTTTCTAAGTCGCAGTACCGCGCAGGCTTTACCGGCGGTGCTGATGTGATGTGTCAGGTTTCGCGTGGAGTGGGACTTTCGTTGGGCGTTTTCTATACGCAGCGGGGAACTGATTATAAAGACTGTGAGTATCAGTCGTCTTCTGCTCCAATCATTTATACAGCCTTTCATGATTCCTATCAGCGGATGAGTGACATCGACGTGCCGCTGATGGCTCATCTGTATCTGACTACGGGGCTGTCGGTGGGTGTTGGCCTGCAAGCCAGCTTCCTTGTGGACGATAAGTTCCATTATGAGATGCAGTCGTATGTGTTTGATCCGGAGACGGGTGCACGTCAGTGGGAACCCAATACGGAGGGTGATTACGACCTAAAACACGCGATGCATACGGCGCGTTTCTCCGTTCCTGTCGGGCTGAGTTATGAGTACCAACAGGTGGTGTTGGAGGCGCGTTATGCCTTCCCCTTGTCTAAAGTCTACAAGAAAAAAGATTACGGAAGCGATGATGTGCGCAACCGGTGCTTTACGGTAACGGTGGGCTACAAGTTTGACCTGTGATTGTTAGTCGTGTTGCGTGAATAGGCTCATCACGTTGGCGGGTGCCCTTCCGTTGACCAACTCACGCTTCATGAAGTCCATGGTTGCCTCGACATGGCTGAAAAACTGGCGATAGCCCTCGCAGAGATAGTTGACGCCGTTGGCCCCGAACCTGTTCTTGGGGCATTCGCCGTGACAGGCAAACTCCCATTGGCATTTCCTGCATGAGTCGGGGAGTGCCAATTTCTTTTGTCCGAAACGCTTCTGCTTGTCGCTCATCATCATCTGGAAGAGCGTCTGGTGGTGGATGTTGCCCAGCAGAAATTCGGGAAAGACAAAGTGGTCGCAGCAGTAGACGTCACCGTTGAACTCCATCACCGCTGCATGACCGCAACTCTTTGAGAGTGTGCACACGCCTGGTTCCACACCGGCCCAATTGGCGAGTGTCGCGTCAAAGAGTTGGATGTAGTAGGATCCAACGTCATGACGTACCCATTCGTCGTAGATGGCACAGCAGAAGTCGCCCCATTGCCGTGGTGTCACAGAGCACGACATCAGTTCACAGTTCTCGTCGTTGATGTCGGCGAGCGTGCGGCCGTCACTGTGTTGCAAGATGCGCTCCACGATAGGCGTGAACTGAATGTAGTGGCAGCCTATCTCTTTGAAGAAATGATAGAATTCAAGTGGATGATTGGCGTTGATATTGTTGACAACGGCCATGGCGTTCCACTCGACATGATATTGGTTAAGCAGCTGGATGCCGCGCATGACACGGTCGAACGAAGGCTTGTTGCCTGTTCCCTGCCGATAGGTATCATGCATCTCTTTGGGACCGTCAATGGAGACCCCGACGAGAAAATTGTGCTGGCGCAGGAAGCGGGCCCATTCGTCGGTGATAAGCGTGCCATTGGTCTGAATGCTGTTGCTGATGTGGCGGCCCCGCCCGTAGTATTGTTGCAGTTTGAGGGCCTTTCGGTAGAACGACAGGGGGCGCAACATGGGTTCGCCGCCATGCCAAACGAAGAGGATGTCTTCGCCGGTCTGTGCTTGTATATATTGCCGGATAAATGTTTCCAGCGTTTCATCGGTCATGTTCTCGCCCTTGGCGTCACGGTAGAGGCATGCCTTTTCCAGGTAGTAGCAGTAGCGGCAACGCAGGTTGCAGGCTGCTCCTGCCGGTTTGGGCATGATATATAGGTGGCGGGCGAAAGGTTGTGCGGTACTCATAATATAAGGTGTGGTCAAGTTGCGTGCCTTCTGTCTGTTTGTCTTTCAGCGGCAGGCAGCTGGACGACTCAGTCGGTTTGAGGGTATATCATGTTTTGGGGCTCGATGTGGTCGAGCACCTCGTTAAGATATTTACGGGCTTCCCATCGAGCCATGGGCAGGTCGTGGAGCAGCCAGTTGCCGCAGTCTTGTGGTGCGGCACCAGGTACCTCGCCCTCAAAGTCGGCGATAAAGCGGAACGTACGCCGCATCAGTTCGACGATGTCTTGGGGCTCAAGGTTGCCGCGCAGCAGCAGATAGTTGCCCGTGAGGCACCCCATGGGTCCCCAGTAGACGATGCGGTCTTTCCATTCTGCGTCGTTGCGCAGGTAGGTGGCGGCAAGATGTTCAATGGTGTGCAGGGCACCGGCGTGTAGGGCAGGTTCCCGGTTGGGCTCTTTCATGCGGATGTCGAAAGTCGTGACAGCGTCGCCGCCGACCTCGTCTTTGCGCGAGACATAGATGCCGCGCAGCAATTGGTTGTGGTTGATGGTGAAGGAGGGTATCTTGTTCATTGTTTTTGTATGTCAGATGGAAGACTGTTGATGAAGTCGCGCGTCACTTCAAAGCTTCCGTTGGCCATGCGGTCCCAGAAGTCGTAGTACATTTGAGCCTTGTGGTCGCAAAGTGGTACGTCGCTGATAACGCGGAACGAAACGAAGTCGACACCGTAAAGGTAGCAGGTCTGTGCGATGGAGCAGCTTTCCATGTCGACGGCCTTAGCCTCGGGAAAGCGGTCGAGGATGGCCTGCATCTTCTCGCGGCTGTTGACAAACCATTCCCCACTGACGATGAGGCCGTAGTGTAGGCGGTCTTTCAATTGCTTGTTGTAGTCGGCCAAGGAGGTAGAGGTTACCGTAGGGTAGTAGGTGGGCAACCCCATGATTTGGCCATACTCACAGTCGTCACCGCAGTAGGCATCGTGGTAGGAACAGGCCGTGGCCACCACCACGTCGCCGACGTGCAACGTGGAGTCAGCACCCCCAGCGCAGCCGCTGGAGATGATGAGGTCTGGATGGTAGCGGCCTATCATTTCCACTGTGCCGACAGCAGAGTTTACTTTGCCGATGCCGCATTTTTGCAGCACTACCTCTTTGTCGCCGATGCGTCCGCAGACGAAACGCAGGTGTCCCACGGTGTCTTCATGACGGTCGGAAAGCAGATTTTCCAGTTGCGCCATCTCCTTGTCCATGGCGACAATCAATCCTATTCTCATGTGGTCTTTTTTCTTTTTGACTGCAAATTTAGTAAAAAACAACGATTCGTGGGGTGTGGGTCATTAGTTTTTTGTAAATTTGCAGAAAAATCGAAAACAAACAAAACAATCATCCACCAATGAATACATTGAAGAAATGTTTGCCAGACATCCTGGCTGTAATCCTTTTTGCCGTCATTGCATGGGCCTATTTCATGCCGGCCGACCTGGATGGCCGCATTTTGTACCGTCATGACTCGCAGGCCGGACGTGGCGCCGGTGAGGAGGCGCAGGAGTATCTTCAGAAAACGGGCGAGCGCACTCGCTGGACCAACGCTACCTTCAGTGGTATGCCCACCTATCAGACGTCGCCGTCCTATCATAGCACGGATGTGCTTAAGGGAGCTGTCAATGCTTATCATCTGTGGCTGCCTGAGAATGTGTGGTATGTCTTTGTCTACCTTTTGGGCTTCTACATCCTGTTGCGTGCGTTCAATTTCCGACAATATTTGGCTGTGCTTGGATCCATTTTGTGGGCTTTCAGCAGTTATTTCTTTATCATCATTGCCGCCGGACACATTTGGAAGGTGTGGGCGCTGGCTTATCTGCCCCCTATGATAGCGGGCATTGTGCTGGCTTATCGTGGAAAGTATCTGTGGGGACTCATCTTCACGGCCATCTTCGCAGCCTTTGAGGTCAATGCCAACCACGTGCAGATGACCTATTATTATTTGTTCATCATCATTGCTATGGTACTGGCATTCCTTGCCACGGCCATTCGTCAGCAGAAGATGATGCAGTTTCTTAAGGGCAGTTTGATTTGCGCGGCTGGCGCGGCCATTGGTATTTGCATCAATCTGAGCAATCTTTATCATACCTGGGAGTACTCGAAAGAGAGCATGCGAGGCAAGAGTGAGCTAGTCAAGAAGAATGCGTCAAACCAGACCAGCAGCGGACTTGATCGCGACTATATCACCCAGTGGAGCTATGGCAAGAGTGAGACGTGGACGCTGATGGTTCCCAATGCCAAAGGAGGTGCCTCAGTGCCAATGGCTATGAATCAGAAAGCCATGCAGGATGCCGACTCGCAGTATGGTCAAGCCTATCAGAGTGTAGGACAATATTGGGGTGACCAGCCAGGAACGAGTGGCCCTGTCTATGTGGGCGCGTTTGTCGTGTTCCTTTTTGTTTTGAGCCTGTTCCTTGTTAAGGGCCCCATGAAGTGGGCGTTGCTTGCGGTCACCATTTTGAGTATCTTGCTCTCATGGGGTAAGAATTTCATGGGATTCACCAATTTCTTCCTCGACTACATCCCGATGTATGCCAAGTTCCGCACGGTGGCGAGCATTCTCGTTATCGCCGAGTTCACCATTCCGTTGCTGGCCATGATGTGCTTGAAGAAGATTGTCGACGAGCCCGACCTGTTGGCGCGCAAGATGAAGTGGTTCTATGTGTCGTTGGCGTTCACTGCCGGCCTCTGTGTTCTCTTTATTGTCTTCCCTGGAATGGTTAATTCAGATTTCCTTTCCAATGAGGAAATCAAGCAGTTTGCGGCCATCGCCCAGCAGGGCCCTGAGGCGGCGGCCTTTGTCGAAGGTTTCAAGGTCAACTTGCAAAGCGTGCGTGAGGGCATTTTCACAGCCGATTGCTGGCGTTCGTTCTGGATTATCATCATTGGTGCCTTGCTGCTCCTGCTCTATAAGGTCAAGAAGCTTAATGCCAAGTTCATGGTGGCAAGCATCACGGTGTTGTGTCTCATTGACATGTGGATGGTCAACAAGCGCTATCTGAACGACGACATGTTTGTGGAGAAGAGCCAGCGTGAGGCACCGCAGCCCATGACCGAAACCGACCGACAGATCTTGCAGGACAAGGGACTCGACTATCGTGTGCTCAATCTCGCTTCCAACACGTTCAACGAGAATGAGACCTCTTTCTATCATAAGTCAATCGGCGGTTACCATCCTGCCAAGCTGCGTCGCTATCAAGAGATGATAGAGGCCTACATCGCTCCCGAGATGCAGAAGATGATGCCTGCCATCGCTCAGTCGGGGGGTGATATGACCAAGGTTGCAGGCGATTCCATCTGGCCTGTCATCAACATGCTTAATGCCAAATATTTCATCATGCCGTTGCAGGGCGGTCAGACGGTGCCCTTGCAGAATCCCTACGCCTATGGCAATGCATGGTTTGTCGATAACATCCGCTATGTGGGCAATGCCAATGAGGAGATAGCAACCATCGGCAAGATCAACCTCCGGCATGAGGCCGTGGCTGATAGCCGGTTCAAGGAACAACTCGGACAGGCCGTTCCGCAGGGACAGACCTCTGTGGTGAAGATTACGTCCTATGAGCCTAATCGCCTTACTTATGATGTCAACTCAGACAAGGGCGGCGTGCTCGTCTTCTCGGAGATTTATTATCCTGAATGGGAGGCCAAAGTCGATGGGCAGCCTGTTGAACTCGGACGGGTCGACTATGTCCTTCGTGCCATCCGGGTGAAGCCCGGTTCCCACAAGGTGGAACTGTCATTCTTCCCGAAGAGCGTCGACCGCACCGAGGCCGTGGCTTATGCATCTTATGGCGTGCTCCTGTTGCTCGTTATCATCGGGCTGTTCGTGGAGTGGAAAAGACAGAAGCAAGCAAGTCTTACGAAAAAAGAATAGGCGATGAAGGTCTTCCGATTATCCGTACTTGTTTTCTTGATGGCTGTGTCGAAGGTGGGGATGGCTCAGCAGCGCTGGTCATCAAGCTTCTATTTGCAGCCGCAGACACCGGCCGATGTCATGGTGCCGTTTTCTGTAGGCTCGTTTGGCAGGTCGTTGCCCGTGCGCTGGGGGCTGGATGTGGCATGGATAAGCGAGTCGAACATGAAGAAAGGTATCAACTTCATAGGTAAGGACAACTTGTCAATAGCCCGCGGCTCCTTCCAGACCACCTATCCGTTGCTCGGCGACTCGGCCTTGACAAGCAGCCAGATCAGTACACTCAGACAGCGCATGGCGCTTGTCGACCTCATGGGCAACAAGATAGATGTGGTGCTGAATGAGGATCAAGAGGCAGGAATCGTTAACTATTATGTGAAGGATGGGGTTGCCGACGTTGGTCGTTGGGCCCGCTTGATAGATGCCAGCGTGGCGTGGGTGGAGACGAACACGCGCCATAAGGTTGTTGCTGTGTCACCGTTCAATGAGCCCGACTACAGCTCGTGGGGGCAAGGGTCGCTGCGCGACTTTAAGGAGATAGCCCGCACGCTGAAGGAAGGTTATCCGCGCTTTGCCGACATTGCCATCACGGGTGGCAACACGCTCAACTGTGACCAGGCTTCCTCTTGGTATAATGGTCTGAAACCTTACGTCAGTTGGGGCAACACGCACCAACTTGCCGGGTCGTTCGACTCGTATGCCAATTTCTTCTCAGAGGTGACTGCTGACGGCAACTATGCCTATGCCGACGAACTGCACAACGTGGGTGAGGCCATGGTGGGTGCCGAATATGGCATGAAGTGCGGCATTTGGTGGGGCTTCGACAGTCGGGCACGGGGTGAGTTCTGTCGCATCAGTAACAGCGGCCGCCGTATCGGCTATGCCGAGAACCGCGGTGCCTGGACGGCCGCGTCGGTCTATCAAGACACGGCGACGGCTGCCGTCAAGGCTTTTATTGGCTCCAGTGAGCGACAGGCTGTGTCGTCAAGTTTTCTTTTCGTGTCAAAGGACAGGGATGTCTATTTCGACGGACAGGGACCGACGCGTGAGTTCTATATGCACATTCCCGGTGGTACGGGCTATCAGAGGGGGCAGACCAATGCCGAGCGTGTCATCGACATTACGAGCGGTGAGGACGTGCCGCCTGCCGCCATCAACGGGCGTTACAAGTTGATGAACCGTGCCACGGGCTATCTGGCCAGTATCTTCGGTACGAAAGACGGACATACCAATATTGCCCAGCAACAAGAGAAGAATCTTTCCACCCAGTTGTGGACGGTCGGGCCGGTGCCCGAGCGTGTCAACGGTGGTGGCGACTATAGTTTCTACAATATTCGGTCGGCTTCCAACGGGGCTTACATGAATGTTCTCGACAATTCGAAAGAGGCTGGGGCCAACGTCATATCCTATGATGCCGGTGGTGCCAGCAATGAGCAATGGTATCTCCAGTATGCAGGAGAGGGCTATTATTATATCCTCAATCGGGAGAGTGGACTCTATCTGACAGTCGAGAGTACCAACAAGAGCGATGGTGTCAACGTCTTGCAGTTTTCCTTGTTGCCGGGCACACGCAGCCAGCGTCAGCAGTGGATGCTTGTCCCCGATGGTGTGACGGCCGAACAGAAGGCTCCCGCCATGCCCCAAGGACTCACGGCACAGTCGCAGAACGCGTCGGTGGCCCTTTCTTGGACTGCTAACAGTGATGCAGACCTTGACGGCTACATGATTCTGCGTGCCACGGCCGGGCAAGACGACTGGAACGTGATAGCCCGCAAGGTGGAGTCGACGGCTTATGTCGACAATGCTTGCCGTCAGTGGGGAGCCTACGATTATAAGATCAAGGCCATCGATCGGGCGGGCAATCTCTCGAAGGCTTCCGCTGTCGTCACGGCTTCGTCCACGGGGGCTCGCGGCCTTGTTGCCGATTACACTTTTGAAGACTCATTGCAGGATGCTTCCGTCAACATGATGGATGGTGTCTCAGCCGACATGCTCCTCACTAAGAATGCCCACAACGGTGCATATGCGCTCTTCCTCAACGGCAATAATCATGTGCGTCTTCCTTATGAGATAGCCGATATGGACGCCATGACCGTCTCAGCATGGGTCAACTGGCGTGCATCGTCGATGGTGAGCTGGTCGCGCATCTTCGACTTTGGCAATGGTACTGACGCCTATATGTATCTGACGCCCAGCAACGGCAGCAACATGCGCTTCGCCATCAAGAATGGCGGTGACGAGCAGGTTGTCGATTGCAAGCAGAATCTTTCACGTCGCGAGTGGATTCATGTGGCTGTGACCATCGGTGGCGGACAGGCTGTGGTCTATGTCAACGGTGAGGAGGCCGGGCGCAACAGGGCTGTCAGCATCAAGCCTTCTGACGTGCGGCCTGTGTTCAACTATCTGGGGCGCAGCCAGTTCAGTGCCGATCCTTTGTTCACCGGCTACATCGACGACTTGCGCATCTACAATTATGCTATGACAGCCGATGAGGTGCGGCAGGACATGACTGTCACCGACGGCATCCACCACGTTGTGAGTCAGCCGGAGAGCGATCATGATATGCCGTCGTTCAACTTGGAAGGCCAGCGTGTTGGCGACAGTTACCGCGGCATAGTCATATCCAATGGCAAGAAGATCGTACGCAACAACCGATAACAGAAAAACATAAGCATCAAGAGAAATGAAGAAACTGCTTTCTTTGCCACCCAATCTGGTGGACAGCTTTCACGATATTACAGGTAATTCACATGCCGACTGGTTTTGTACCAATGACCCTGTGTGCCACAAACTTGGCTCCGGTGGCGGCTCCACGTGGCTGCTGACGCAGGCTTATGAGGCCGAAAAGTCGAATGCCGGGGCTGACGCAGGCTTTGCTTCGTGGTTGGCTTCCGACCGTCGGTTGCTCTTGCATGCGGGCGGACAGAGCCGCCGGTTGCCATCCTATGCGCCGTCGGGCAAGATTCTTACGCCCATTCCCGTCTATCGGTGGGAGCGCGGACAGCGGCTTGGCCAGGATTTGCTGTCGTTGCAGGTCCCGTTCTACGAGCACATCATGAACGCCGCGCCCGCCTGTTTCCATACGATGATTGTCAGTGGCGATGTGCTCATCCGTGCCACCGAACCTTTGCAGCCCATTCCTGAGGCTGACGTAGTGTGCTACGGCCTCTGGCTTGGTCCCGAAATAGCCAAGGATCACGGTGTGTTCGTATCCGCACGGCGCACGCCGACGGTCTTGGAGAGCATGCTTCAGAAGCCTTCGGTAGAGACGTTGGGTCGCTTGCAGAAAGATTACTATTATCTCACCGACATCGGAGTTTGGTTGTTGTCTGACCGGGCTGTCCGGGTGTTGATGGATCGTTCTATGAAAGATGGTGAGGTGGTCGACTATGACCTCTATGGCACCTTCGGTTGCTGCCTCGGCACTCATCCCAGTCAGCATGACGACGAGATAGCCTCGTTGCGTGTGGCAGTCTTGCCGCTGCCCGGTGGCGAATTCTATCATTTCGGCACGTCGCACGAGTTGCTGTCGTCGATGGTCTCCATCCAGAATCTTGTCAACGACCAGCGCCTCATCATGCATCATTCGCTGAAGCCTCAGCCAAGCATTTTTGTGCAGAACGCCGTCACCCAGATTCGGTTCACAGACCAGAATGAGAACGTATGGGTCGAGAACAGCTACATTGGTGAACACTGGAAGCTGACGCGCGATAATATTGTGACCGGTGTTCCCGAGAACGATTGGACGGTGGAGCTGGCTCCCGACGAGTGTCTCGACATAGTTCCGATAGGGGAGAAGGCCTGGTGCCTGCGTCGCTATGGCTATTATGACAAGTTCGCCGGTGCCGAACAGACCACACCCTGTTTCCCGCTTTTCCCCGATTTCGAGGCCCTTTCAGCCTACATGCACGGCCGTGGGCCCGAGCCCATGTCGCTGCTCTCGGCCGAACAAATCTCCGCCCGTGCCAACCTGCGTCGTCTTGTGGCACAGCGCAAGGCTTTCCGTGCCCGCGTGTGGCCGGCCTTGGCTAAGAATCATGAGCACAGCGTGTTCTATCAGCTTGACCTCGCTGATGCCGCGCGTGAGTTCCACGAACTTCAAATACCCCTGCCTGAGCCGCTCGGAGATGACGAGCCGCTGATGAAGCGCATCAGTGACGCCATGTTCCGGGGCGCTGGGCAGAAGGCCTTCGGGTTGCTTCGTGACGGTCTCACGTCGACGGCACTCACGCAGAGGCAACGTCCCCACAAGGTAGTCTACGACGACCAGATTGTCTGGGGCCGCTCACCGGTGCGCATCGACATCGCGGGAGGATGGAGTGACACGCCGCCCTACTGTCTCATGGAGGGAGGCAATGTCATCAATCTGGCCATCGAACTCAACGGACAGCCACCCATACAAACCTATGTCAAGCCCTGCCGTGAGCCGGTCATCATCCTGCGCAGCATCGACCTTGGCGCTTCTGAGGTGGTCAAGACCTATGAGCAGTTGGCCGACTACAACCATGTGGGCAGTCCGTTCTCCATCCCCAAGGCCGCCCTCGTGCTCTGCGGTTTCCATCCGTTGTTCTCGCAGGAGACGTTCGCCTCGCTCGAAGAGCAACTCAACGATTTCGGATGTGGCATCGAGGTCACTCTGCTCTCGGCCATTCCTGCCGGATCGGGCCTTGGAACGAGCAGTATTTTGGCTGCCAATGTGCTCAGTGCGCTCAATGATTTCTGCGGACTGGGCTGGGACAAGACTGAGACGGGACACCGCACGCTCGTGCTGGAGCAGCTGCTTACCACCGGCGGTGGCTGGCAGGATCAGTTCGGAGGCCTTCTCCACGGCATCAAGTTGCTGCAGACGCAGCCGGGCTTCGACCAGAGTCCCATCGTGCGCTGGTTGCCGGCCGACCTGTTCACGCAGCCCGAATACAAAGCCTGCCACCTATTATATTATACAGGCATCACGCGTACGGCCAAGAAGATTCTGGCCGAAATTGTGCGGGGCATGTTCCTAAACGCTCACGATGAGATGCTGCTGTTGCGTGAGATGAAGCAGCACACGCTCGACATGTATGATGCCATCCAGCGCGGCGACTTCCGGCAGATGGGCAGTCTTGTGCGCAAGACGTGGCAGCAGAACCAACATCTTGACAGTGGCACCAATCCGGATGAGGTCAGTCGGCTTACAACGCTTGTCGATGACCTTTGCCTGGGCTATAAACTGCCTGGGGCCGGTGGTGGTGGCTATCTCTACATGGTGGCTAAGGATCCCGAGGCGGCAGTGCGCATCCGGCAGACGCTCAACGACAATCGGCTGAATGCCAACGCGCGCTTTGTCGACATGACGCTCAGTCCGGAGGGAACGCAGGTGTCGCGGAGCTGAACTGAGCCTTTTCCCGATTTCTGGATAGTGATTCAATGACAACAAACAACGGTTTTTGGTATAAATATCCGCACCCTGCGGTGACAGCCGACTGCGTCGTCTTCGGCCACCGTGCGGGGGGCGACTACCTCTTGCTCGTTGAGCGTCGGCATGACCCTTGCAAGGGTATGTGGGCGTTTCCGGGCGGATTCATGAACATCGATGAGACGGCCGACGAAGCCGCGCGGCGTGAGTTGCGCGAGGAGACAGGCTTGTGTGTGACTGACGTGTGGCAGGTGGGGGCGTTTACGCGGGTGGATCGTGACCCGCGCGAGCGTGTCATCACCATTGCTTATCGCGTCGACGTGGAAGGTACGCCAGCCGTCTGCGGTGCCGATGATGCCGCAGAGGCCCGTTGGTTTCCGCTCGACGCGTTGCCGCCGTTGGCCTTCGATCATGCGGAAATACTGAAAGTTTCCCTTGGAAAATAGTGTCGGATATGATGCAACTGCAGACTTTTGTAGACATTCCCGTGTCGTCCTGGAAAATCGGGGCCCGCAGCCGCCTGCTCTTTGTGGGCAGTTGCTTTGCCGACCACATCGGACAGTGTTTTACTGACAACCATTTTAGTGCCACGGTCAATCCCTATGGCGTGATGTACAATCCCGTTTCGGTGCTCCATACCGTCCGTCGGTGGGCGGATGGCGCGACGGCCGACCTTGTGCCCGACGTGGTCGTGCTCACCTTGGGCACCAATCATGTCTATGTGGAGAAGGCGACGGGCGATATTGTTGACAACTGCCGCAAGCGTCCTCAGCAGTTGTTTGAGGAGCGCGAGTTGACCGTCGACGACTGTGTGACGGCACTCACCGATGCGGTGGGGGTGTTGTGCAGGCTCAACGCGCAGGTGAAGGTGATCGTCACCGTGTCGCCCATTCGTTACCGCAAGTACGGCTATCATGGCAGCCAACTCTCAAAGGCTGTTTTGCTCTTGGCGGTCGACAGGCTGGTGAGTGGTCTTGCCACTGAGAGCGTGGTTTATTTTCCGTCTTATGAGATTGTACTCGATGAGTTGCGCGATTACCGCTTCTATGAGCCCGACATGCTTCACCCCTCCCGTCAGACCGTCGAATACATCTACGAGCGGTTCCGTCAGGTTTATTTCTCCGATGAGGCCAGTCGGATGTTGCAGGAATGGCGCCCCATCCGTGAGGCTTTGGCTCATCGTCCGTTCCATCCCGACAGTACCGAATACCAGCGTTTCCTTGCAGAAGCGCAAGCACGCCAACGGCAGTTTGAGGCCAAATGGTTTGCAGTGTCTGACCCACGCTGAGTTTTGAGTTTCCCTGTTTTTATCCTTTGTGTCGATGACCTGTACCTTGGTGTCCGGGGGAATAATCATGGTTATGGCTTTCGGGTTATGATTAGTGATTGATTTCTAATTATAACTTGAGTTCGATGAATCAAAAACTCCCGCGGTAAGAGATGGTCAAATGCTTTGCAAAAGGGCATCTCTTGCGTTGTGAGAAGTCGTCTCCGACATTGCAAAAAGCCATCTCTTGCGAAGCGAATGACCATTAAATGGAAGCGGGGCGGCCATAGGTCTTGTCTGTGGGGCGTTGACGTCTGTCTTGCCGGTTGCGTTATCTTGCCTGTTTCCGTATGCTTGGCAATCTCAGGAGGTTTGCGGATTCTCCCCTGAAAAATAATCGGGAGAGGAAAAACAGTGAGGAAAAAGTTTTGCATTGTCTTCGATTTGCGTTATATTTGCAGAACAATTGACAACCCCTCAACAACAGCGACTGATATGACAGAGCATAATCCATACCCTTTCATCTTGCCAGCCGAATGGTATCCACAGAGCGGCATCGAACTCACGTGGCCCCATGCGGGCACCGACTGGGCACCTTATCTGCCACAAATCACAGAGACCTTCATCGAACTCACACGCGTCATCGCACAGCATGAGCAGGTGCTCATCGTGGCTCCGGACGTGGCGGTGGTCAAGACACAACTGACCGAGGCTCTTCCGCCGCATCTGTTGCGGAACGTTGTCTACTTTGAATGTGACACCAACGACACTTGGTCGCGCGACCACGGGGCGCTCACCGTGGTCTCCACCAAGAAGGGACGGGGACTCTATGTGGTCAACCATCTGCTCGACTTCAAGTTCAACGGATGGGGCGACAAGTTTCCTGCGGAGCTCGACAATGCCATCAACCTACAACTCTATTTTGGTGGCGTGTTCAATGCGGCCCTAACCAACCACACCGATTTCGTGCTGGAGGGTGGCTCCATCGAGAGCGATGGCAAAGGCACCATTTTCACCACGTCGAGTTGTCTGCTCGCTCCTCACCGCAATCAGCCGCTCACCCGGGAAAACATCGACGAGCGGTTGCGCATTGTTTTGCATGCGCGGCGCGTGGTATGGCTTGACTATGGGCGCCTCATCGGCGACGACACCGATGGTCATATCGACACCATCGTGCGCTGTGCCCCGGCCGACACGCTGCTCTATGTGGGATGCGACGATGCCGCTGATGAGCAATATGACGACTTCCGTCAACTGGAAGAGCAGCTGCGCGGGCTGCGCACGCTGGAAGGACGTCCTTATCGGCTGCTACGCCTGCCCATGCCCGATGCCATCTACGACGGCGAGGATCGGTTGCCAGCCACCTATGCCAACTTCGTCATACTCAACGGGGCCGTTATCGTGCCGACTTACAAGCAGCCCGACAAAGACCGGCAGGCCATGGAGACCATACGCCAGGCCTTCCCTGACCGCGAGGTGGTGGGCATCGATGCCACGACCGTGGTCAGACAGTATGGCTCGCTCCACTGCCTGACTATGCAGTTCCCCGAGAATGTCATTGGACCCGACGAGGTGGCCCGTCATTTTGACTAAGAAAAGAATATGAAAAATCTGAAGATAGGAATCGTTCAACAACACAACATTGCCGACCGCGAAGACAACATGCGGCGACTGGCTGAACGTGTGACCACACTTGCCGGACAAGGTGCACAACTCATTGTATTGCAGGAGCTTCACAACTCGCTGTATTTCTGCCAGACAGAAGACGTAGACCAGTTTGACTTGGCCGAGCCCGTGCCCGGTCCGTCGACCGAATACTATGGTGGTCTGGCCCGTAAGCTCGGTGTTGTCATCGTATCGTCGCTCTTTGAGCGTCGTGCCCCCGGTCTCTATCACAACACGGCAGTCGTCTTTGAACGTGACGGCTCTGTGGCCGGCACTTATCGTAAGATGCACATACCCGACGATCCGGGCTATTATGAGAAGTTCTATTTCACGCCCGGCGACCTCGGCTTCCATCCCATCGATACGAGCGTGGGTCGTCTTGGGGTGCTGGTCTGCTGGGACCAGTGGTATCCGGAGGCTGCAAGGCTGATGGCTCTGCAAGGTGCTGACCTG
Organism: uncultured Prevotella sp.; assembly: GCA_964411005.1. GTDB lineage: Bacteria > Bacteroidota > Bacteroidia > Bacteroidales > Bacteroidaceae > Prevotella. Next base: position 98,190 of record CAYPJA010000002.1, read on the forward strand.
CTAATCTATCCCACTGCCATCGGCTATGACAGCCGTGACACTCACGAGGAGCAGGAGCGGCAGCGCGAGGCGTGGACGACCGTCATGCGCGGTCATGCCGTTGCCAACGGGTTGCCTGTGGTTGCCGTCAATCGGGTGGGCTTCGAGCAGACTCATCCCGACGCGCCTTCCGATGGAGCTGAGGGCATTCTCTTCTGGGGAAGCAGCTTCGTGGCTGGTCCGCAGGGAGAGTTGCTTTATCGGGCTTCCGCCGAACAGGAAGAGCAGACGGTTATTGATATCGATCTGGCCCGTTGCGAGCAGGTGCGGCGGTGGTGGCCATTCTTGCGCGACCGTCGCATAGACGCTTATGGCGACGTGGTACGGAGGTTCATTGACTGAACTTATAGCTGAAACACGGCCACGAGTGGCAAGTGATCGCTGATGCCGCCCAAATAGGCAGGGCCGGCAAAGCATCGCTTGGGTTTCACGCTGTTATATTTGTCATCAGGTTCCAACAGATACGGAGCATCGAAGACATAGCAGGTTCGGCAACTGTCGGCTATCGCCGGACTGACGAGGATGTGGTCGAGACTGTTCCAAAGGCCGCGGTAGCAATAGGTGCCGCGTGCGCCGTGGGTGCCGGTGGCATGGTTGGACACGTCAATCAACTGATGGGCAGCGAGCTGTTTCAGCGACGGGCTGGAGGCATAATCGTTGAAGTCGCCGGTAATAATGATTTTTGCATTTGTGGAAACATTGCGCACCGAGTCGACGGCGCGCAGGAGCACATCGGCTACGTGCAGGCGAAAGCGCCTTGTTGACTGTTCGCCTCCGCTGCGGCTGGGCGCATGCACCACAAAGACGTGGAGCGTGTCGTCACCAGTAGTCATGCCGGCTGCATAGAGAATGTCGCGCGTCGGCCTCATGCCCCGGAGAGATGGAATGCTGATGCTGTGGTGGGCGATGAGCGAGAAGGTGAACGGCGAGTAGAGCAAGGCTACGTCGATGCCGCGCACGTCGGGCGACCGGGTCATCACATATTCGTAGCGTGCGTTTCGCAGCAACGATCGCTTGGTGAGGTCGCGCAGCACGCTGTCGTTCTCCACTTCGCAGAGAGCCACGAGGTCGGGCAGTGGGTAGTCGTCCTCACTGCTTCCTGTGGCAATGATGGTTTGGCCGATACGGTTTAGTTTCTGCCAGTAGCGGTAAGGCGTCCAGTGGTGACTGCCGTCGGGCAGAAACTCCTCGTCCTGCTTCAGCGTGTCGTGCTGACAGTCGAATAGATTCTCTACGTTCCATTCGAGCAGGGTGAAGACGGTCAGCAATAGTGAGTAGAACATACCTAATCACGTTATCTTAATTCGCGTCGTCGGGAAATATTTCCATCAGTTTTTCTCCAACTTGTACGTCTGCACGGTGCTGAGCCACACTTTGCCATCGGTGCCGATGATGACGTATGATGGAATCCTCATAATCTTCTTTCGTTTGCTATGAGTGCAAAATTACAAATAATCAGTTTATAAGTGTCTTTTAAATCTTTGCGTTATAGTTTTTTATGTAATTTTACATACTGACGTTAAATCGGCCCTTGGAAGTCTGGCCTGCGACTTCCAAGGGCCGATTCGGGGGAGGGGGACTGGTTTTATTTCAATACGTTTCTTCGGATTTTGGCAAGATATGCTTTCATGCCTTCCTCGTCTTTGTCGTCGATGATTTGGAGGAGGTCTTTCAGCTCAGTGCGTATCTGCGCCACTTGGTCGTGCGTGTAGGGATTAAAGAGTACCTCTTGTAAGAGATAATCGTCCTCGGAAAGTACGCCTTTCGCAATGCGCATGTGACGTTTGAAGGTAGTTCCCGGCGCGTCTTGATGCTTCATGACGGCAGCGAAGACGAATGTCGACACGAAAGGAATGCTCAGCGAGTAGGCCACGGTCTTGTCGTGTTCCTCAAAGGTGTACTCGTAGATGTTGAGTCCGAGCCGTTGGTAGAGGTCTTTGAAGAAGATGCGGCCCATGTAGTCGCCCTCGGTGATGATGATGGCGTTCTCCTCACTGAGTTGGTTGAGATTGGCAAAGGTGGGGCCGAACATAGGATGTGTGGACACGTAGCGGTGGCCGGTCTGCTCATAGAACGCTTTCAAATTGGTCTTCACCGAGCTGATGTCGCTGATGATGCAGTCTGTGGGCAGATAAGGCAGTATCTCCTCGAAGGCTGGAATCGTATATTTGACCGTTACGGCATTGATAACGAGTTCGGGCCGGAAGTTGCGAATCTCCTCCATGGTGGTGAATCGCTGGCAGTTGTAGGTGAACCGTAGCCGTTTCGGGTCTTTCTCGAATGTTGCCACCTCGTGGTCGAAACTGAGCAGGTCGATGAAGAAACTTCCCATCTTTCCTGCCCCCATAATCAGTATTCTCATTTCTGGTTGACGATGGCTAACTGTTGACGTACACTTTCTTCATGAATCAGTTCGAAGACGTGGGCCACGAAGTGGGCGTCCATGCCACAGAGTGTGCCTTGTGCTCCGCGCTTTTCCAAGATCTCGTTATAGCGATTGGCCTGGAAGACGGTCATGTTGTGCTCCTTTTTGTAGGTGCCGATCTCACGGCAGACGCGCATGCGTCTCGACAGTGTGTCCATAATCTGGTTGTCGAGCTCGTCGATCTGGTGGCGCAGTTGTGTGATTCCCTCGGTGGTGGTTTGCTCGTCGCGGATGATGAGCAGCGAGAGGATGTAGTCGAGTACGTCGGGTGTGACCTGCTGTTTGGCGTCGGTCCAAGCCTTGTCGGGTGTGCAGTGGCTTTCGATGATGAGTCCGTCGAAGCCGAGATCCATGGCCTGCTGTGAGAGAGGTGCGATGAGTTCGCGGCGACCGCCGATGTGGCTTGGGTCGCAGACCAACGGCAGGTTGGGGATGCGGCGGTGTAGCTCCATGGGAATTTGCCACATGGGCAGGTTGCGGTAAATCTTGTTGTCATAGTTGGAGAATCCACGATGAATGGCACCGATGCGCTTGATGCCAGCTCCGTTGAGGCGTTCCAGGGCACCAATCCACAGTTCGAGGTCGGGATTGACCGGATTCTTGACGAGCACTGGTACGTCGACTCCTCTCAAACTGTCAGCGAGTTCTTGTACGGCAAAGGGGTTGGCCGTAGTGCGTGCGCCCACCCATAGAATGTCTACACCATATTTCAAGGAAAGTTGTGCATGCTCGGGCGTGGCCACTTCGACGGCGGTAAGCATGCCGGTCTCTTCCTTCACGCGTTGCAGCCAGGGCAAGGCTTTCTCGCCGTTGCCCTCGAAGCCGCCCGGCTTGGTGCGCGGCTTCCATACGCCGGCACGGAACATGTGGCAGCCTTTGGCATTCAACTGCCGGGCTGTGGTCAGCACTTGCTCTTCCGTTTCGGCACTACAGGGGCCTGCAATGACGAAGGGGCGCTCATTGTCACTTGGTAAATTCAGAGGTTGTAAATCGAGTTCCATATGTTTGTTTTGTTTTTTAGATGCTTGGGAATATAGTTGTTGAAGTGGGGGATGGTTACCATTTCAGCTGGTTGATGCGTCGCAGGGCTTCTTTGATTTTATCGTCCTTGGCGCAGAGGGAGATGCGGATGTAGCGGCTTCCATTCTTTCCGAAGATGAAGCCGGGCGTGATGAAGACCCGTGCCTCGTGCAGCACGCGCTCAGTCAGTTCCTCTACGTCCTGATACTTGTCGGGGATGCGTCCCCAAAGGAACATGCCGACCTGTTTGGGATCGAAGGTGCAGCCAAGTGTGGTCATGATTTGTTCGGCCAGATTGCGCCTGCGACGATAGTTGTCAATGTTGTTCAGTTGGTGCCATTCGGCGGAGTTGGTGTTGTAGGCTTCGGCAGCGGCGAGCTGTATGCCGCGGAAAGTTCCATTCTCAATATTGCTTTGAATCTTGAACATCCATGATATGAACTGGCTGTTGCTGAGCATCATAGCCACACGCCATCCCGGCATGTTGTGACTCTTCGACATTGAGTTGAATTCGATGCAGCATTCTTTTGCTCCCGGCACTTGCAGGATGCTCATGGGGTGCTCGTTGAGGATGAGCGAGTAGGGGTTATCGTTGACGACGACAATGTTATGACGTTTGGCGAAGTCGACCAATCGTTCGAATGTTTCCATGCGTGCGTCGCCTCCGGTGGGCATGTTGGGATAGTTGGCCCACATCACCTTGACATGGCTAAGATCCATGCGCTCGAGTGCGTCGAAGTCGGGTTGCCATCCGTTGTCTTCGAGCAGGTCGTAATAAGTGATCTTGGTGCCGAAGATGCGGTTGATGGCTGTGTAGGTAGGGTAGCCGGGGTCGGGGATGAGCACCTCGTCGCCCGGGTTACAGAAGGCGAGGGTGACATACATGATGCCTTCCTTTGAACCTATGATGGGTTGAACCTCCGTGCTCCAGTCGGCATCGACGTCATAGGTGCGCTTGTAGAATCCGGCCATGGCCTTGCGTAGTTCGGGCAGGCCTGATGTGGGCTGGTATCCGTGGCTGTTGGGCTGTCGGGCCACTTCGCACAGTTTCTGAATGGTCTGTTCTGACGGTGGCATGTCGGGAGATCCGATGGCCAGGGAGATGATGTCCTGACCTTCTGCATTGAGCCGGGCCACCTCTTTCAGTTTGCGGCTGAAGTAATATTCTTGTATTTCGCTGACGCGATGAGCGGGTTTTATCATAAGTCGGAATGTTTTTTGCTGGATTCGCGGATGTGACTAATTGTTGCCGGAGGTCTCGAACGACTTGTATTCCCCCAGAATCTTCAAGGCTTGCGTCAAAGGCTCAATGGCAGTGATTGATTGCTGAAAGCGGGTCTTGTCGTCGAAGGTGACATCCACATAGAAAAGGTATTCCCATTCATGTCCGATGATGGGCAGCGACTGTATCTTTGTGAGGTTGATGTCATAGAAGCTCAAGATGGTGAGCACTTTGGAGAGAGAGCCTTCCTGGTGAGGGAGTGAGAAGACGAGGCTGGCCTTGTCGGGGGCTTCACCGGGCCGGAAGCCGTCGGCTTTGCGTGGGTCGGTCAGCACGAGAAAGCGGGTGAAATTGTGCTTGTTGTCCTCGATGCTGTCCTCCAGCACTTTTAGGCCATAGAGGCGTGCGGCATCGGCGTGGCAGATGGCTGCCCATCCCCGACATTGGTGTTCGTGGATGTAGCGTGCGCTGTCGGCGGTGTCGTCGCTCTCAACGGCCTTGAGTTCCGGGTGGCTGGATAAGAACTGGCGGCATTGCATGAGGGCCACGGGGTGTGAGTGCACTTCGGTGATGGTCTGCCAGTCGTCGCCAGGCAGGCAGCAGATGCAGTGCTCTATGTGGAGCTTGTGCTCGCCAACGATGGTCATACCCGAGTCGCGCAGCAACTCATAGTTGTGGAGCAGCGATCCTGCGATGGTATTCTCGATGGCAACCAGTCCGGTGACGGTGACGTCGTGCCGCATCATGCTGAACACTTCCTCAAAGGTCTTGCAGCAGATGTCCTCTATCTGCGCGCCTTGGAAATACTGGTGGGCTGCAATGTCGTGGAATGATCCTACGATGCCCTGTATGGCTATTCTTCTCATAACGAAAAACGGTCCTACTCTTGTTTGAGCGGGACCGTTGTCTATTCTGTTTGTTGTTAGAACTTACTCTGATCTTAAGTTGAAATCTATACGCAACTTCCCGCTTCACGACTCATCGCAAAGTAAAAGTAATAATAGAAAGATGCATACTGCTTCATGTTGTTGACTTTGTTTCTGTTGGCAAAAGTAACGCTTTTCCGTAAAATGACCAAAAGAAAAGCATGTTTTTTCTTGTTTTTATTGCATTTTTGTCATTCGCCGGCTCCTTTGATGCCACCGAAGCCGAAGGGATCGATGGACGCATTGGCGTGTTGCATGATGGTCTGAATGTCCTTGGTGGTCTCTTCCTGCAGATTCTCACCGTTGGGGTCGGGACTCAGTTCGAGCACGCTTTTCATGTCCTCATCAGCCCCCTGGCTATCGCCGGTGGCCTTGCGGATGACTCCGCGCTCCCGGAATGCGTCGGCACAGAAGGGATTGAGGCTGATCACTTGTGTATAGAGGTGGATGGCCTCGTCATGACGGCCGCGGGCTTCCTCGACGCGGGCCGCGAGCAGGGCCACGTCCTCATTGTCGCGCGTATGATTCAGCAACCATTCGGCATCGGCCGCAGCATTCTCCGTGTCGCCTGTCCGTAGACGGATTTGTCCGCGCAGCAGGTAGGCATCGCCGATGTTGTTGGCATGGTTGTCGATTGTTTCGGCCTGTTTCTCGCATAGGGCGATGCACTGGGTGAGCAGTTCAATGGCTTTCGCGTCATCCTTTAGTCCTATACAGGCGCGTGCATAGGCAAATAGTGCATGGGTGTTGTCGGCATCGAGGGCGAGTGCCTGTTGGCAGTCGTCGGCCATGTCATCGTAACTTTCGGTCATATAGTCGACATCGGCCATACGCAGGAGGACGGCCACGTTGTCGGGCTGAGCCTCATGCAGCTTTTGCAGTTGCTCTTTGGCAGGGAACAACTCGCCCTGGTGCATGAGTGCCTGTGAGAGATAGTCGCGCACTTCCAGGTCGTCGTGCAGCTCCAAGGCTTTGTGGAAACATTTGATGGCATACTCGAACTGGTTGGTGCGCAAGGCGCGCACACCATCATATTTGAACATGTCGAAGTCTTTCTCTTCTTCATGCTTCTTCTCCTGTTCCGTTTCTTCGGTCTTTCCACCGAACAATGACTTGAAAAATCCCATGAGTCGTACTTTCTTATTGCGTGCACAAAGATAATAAAAAAATCGTAAAACAGGCTAATTTTGCATCTTGGCTGTATTCTTTTTCTTAACTTTGTTGTCGTATATGAAGAATTTTTTGTTCATAATGACATTCGTCGCGTGCGCCTTGGCAAGCCATGCGCAACAGATAGGTTTAGGACCGCTTCATTCGCCCGAGAACCTGCGGGAGGACTGGTTGCTGCCTGGTGACACGCTGATGACTGCTACTGACACCATCGTCTATGGTGGTAAGCCGAAGCAGATGACCCGTTCGGCAGCTCCTACCTTATTATATAAAGGGTTGGCAGGGCAACAACCAGATGTCTTGCGACCAGACACGCTTCATGCAGGATGGACCTCAGCGGTTTCATCGGACGTAGGCAACTATGGCTGGGGACTTCATGAGGGGCTCAACGCATCACTCTCGTTGTCGGCTTTTGCCACTTTCGGCGGTCATGCTCCTCACCGTGGCGGTTTTGGACAGACGCTCGACTTGACTTATCTGAAGCCGTTTGGCAAGCTGAGTCAAGGTTGGCTGGCTCTGGGTGGTTATCTTAACCATGTCAATTACGGTTCCGACAACTATCATGATGCAGGCTTCTATGCCGCCCTGGGCTATCGCTTCGATGATCATTGGGAGGGTTATGTCTACGGCCAACTCTCAGTGGCCAACAATTATCGTCCCCGTTATCGCTATTATGGCTATGGCCCTTATGGTTATGGCGGAATCAATGGCCTTGGCGGCGTGCTGGATGTTCCTGTGTGGGGAGGTGGCCTCTTCGGCGTAGGCATGGGTTGTCCGGGAAGCAATGTCATCGGTGCGGGCGTGATTTATCATTTCAGTCCTTCTTTCTCCATTGGTATCAATGCGGAAATGATAAGCGTAAGCCCTAATCAAGTCGCAGGCCCTGCCCAAGTTTTCCCCGGAAGAGGCCTGTAGGAAACTTGAGCAACGCCTGCGTCCTTATACGTATTTCAATCTTAACGAGTTGAGCACAACGCTCACACTGGAGAAAGCCATCAGCGCACTGCCCCACATGGGCGTGAGCTGAATGGGCGGATTTTCCCAGAAAAGATAGAGCACGCCTGCGGCCACCGGGATGCAGATGATGTTGTAGATGAACGCCCAGAAGAGGTTTTCCCAAATCATGTGCACAGTTTTTCGGCTGAGCTTGATGCCGTAGGGCAGTGCCTGCAGGTCGTCGGTCATGAGTGTCACCTGCGCCACGTCCATGGCCACATCGGTGCCTGTGCCGATGGCTATGCTCACATCGGCCAAGGCCAGGGCTTGTGTGTCGTTGATGCCGTCGCCAATCATGGCCACGGTCTTGCCTTCCTCTTTCAGTTTCCTGACCATGTTTTCTTTGTCCTGCGGCACACACCGGGCCTGATAGTGACCGATGCCGGACTTTTCGGCCCAGTAGCGAGCCGCTTCTTCCTTGTCGCCGCTCATCATCCATACGTCGATGCCTTGTCGTTGCAGTTGCTCCATGGCCTCGCGTACATGCGGCTTCAGGGTTTCCCGTTGCTCCAGCGGCAGGTGGTCGGCCTTGGTGAAGTCGATGCTCTTGTTGGGAATGGTCAGAGTGCCCGTCTTGTCTGTGACGATGACGTTCACTTTGCGCATGCGTTCCAGTGCCGTAGCGTCCTTGATGAGGATGTGCTTGTCGGCAGCTTTGCCGATGCCAACCATGAGGGCTGTCGGTGTGGCCAGGCCCATGGCACACGGACATGCGATGACAAGCACTGTGACAGCCGATATGATGGCCTTGGGCAGCAGGGCCGTGCCGCCGACAGCCAGCCAGACAAGGAAGGTGAGCAGGGCAATGGTACCCACCGCAGGCACGAAAACCAGTGCCGCCTTGTCTACGATGCGCTGCACGGGAGCTTTCGATCCTTCGGCTTCCTGCACCATGCGGATGATGTGTGCCAGTGCCGTGCTCTCACCCACTTGCCGGGCCCGCATGCGGAACTTGCCTTGACTGGGTATGGTTCCGGCGAGAACCTTGGAGCCTTTCTTCTTCTCGGCTGGGGTGGGTTCGCCGGTAATCATGCTCTCGTCGACGTAGGCTGCGTCGGCGGTCATGAAGCTCTCGGCCGACAGTACCTCGCCGTCTACGGGTACCTTCTCGCCAGGGCGCACTTCCAGCACGTCGCCCACGCTGATGGTTGATATGGGCACTTCGCGCACCTCGCCATCCTCCACGATGCGAGCTGTCTTGGGTGTCATGCCCATGAGCTGTCGGATGCTTGTGGCTGTTCCGTCTTTGGCTTTCTCTTCCAGCAGGCGGCCAGTCAGTACGAAAGTGATGATCATGCCGCATGAATCAAAGTAGGTCAGCGAGGTGTCGCCCCAAAGCGTGTTGTAGGCAGAGAAGAGGAAGGCGATGCTTGTAGACAGGGCCACGAGTGTGTCCATATTGGCGGTACCGTGCCGCAACTGGCGTGCGGCGGTCACATAGAACATGCGACCGCAGAAATACATGTTGGCCAAAGCGATGAGCAGAGCTATCTGGTTGGTTGTCGACGCGTTGCCGACGCTGACCCAGTGCATGTTGACGCACATGCCCATCACCGACAGCATCCATGAGAGGAGGGTGCGGCGTTTAAGTAGTGCGTATTCGCGCTTTTCAATCTCGTCCACCGACCTGTCTTTTTCGATGACGAGGTCGTAGCCGATTCCGTTGATTTCCTTTTTCATGGTCTGAAGGGAAATCTTGTCAGGGGCGTAGTCGACGAGAGCCGAACGTCCGGCCAGACTCACCGATGCTGACGTCACGCCCGGCAACGAGCGGAGCTTGCGCTCCACGTTGGCCGAGCAAGAGGCGCAGGCCATGCCGATGACGGGAATGGTTTGTCTCATTGAGCGTCCTCCGTGAGCTCATAGCGTCCAGAGGCTTCTACGGCTTCTTTGATTTGGTCAGGTGTGACCTTCGAGTCGTTGAAGTTTACGGTCACGTTTTGGGCCTCCAGACTGGCTTCGGCATTCTCGACGCCATCGATAGCCTTGATAGCGTTCTCCACGTTGGCTTTGCAATGTACACATTTCATGCCGCTCACGGCAAAAGTCTTTGTAGTCATAATCTTTTTTCCTTTGTTTGATTCTGACTGCAAAGTTAGTGATAAAATATCTCTTGATGTTATGTTTTGATGGATGGATGTTGCGAGATTTCCCCTACACCTTGTCCAAAGGTTTCCGTTGGTTGCGGTGAAGGGTCTTGAACTGGCTGGGTGTCATGCCTGTCACCTGCTTGAACTGGCCCGACAGATAGGCCACGCTCGAATAGTTCATCTCCAAGGCAATCTGTGTCAGCGACAGCTCGTCGTAGGTCAGAAGTTCCTTCACGCGCTCGATGCGCTGGCCGATGTAATAGTGCTCGATGGTGGTGCCTGTGACCTCCGAGAAGAGCTTGCTCAGCGCGCTGTAGTCGCTGCCGAGTTCCTGGGCAAGGTAATCGGATAGATTCAGTGTAGGTTGTCCTGTCCGGTAGTGAACCAGACGGATGACGGCGTTCTTGACTTTCTCTATGGTCTGTTGCTGCCGGTCTTCCAGCAGCTCGAATCCCAGTGCCTTCAGACGGTGTCTCAGTTCGTCGCGCTGCCTGTCGGTCAGGGACGTGTCGACTTTGGCCACGCCGAGTTCTACGGTCAGCGGATGGAGGCGCAGGTAGCGCAGCGTCTTTTCGACGGCCGTCACGCAGCGGTCGCACACCATATTCTTGATGTAGAGGGTTGTTTCCATATTCTTTTTATGAATTACGAATCACTCGCTCTTACTTCATAGTCTGATTAGTGCGGAGCCTGTTGTGGCGGCTGTTCCGCCGTCGACCTGCACCACATAGACGCCCTTTTGGAGTCTTTCCACGGGCAAAACATAGCTTCTTTTGCCGCCTTCCATCCGCAGGCGTGTCACTTGCCGGCCGTCAGCTGTCCACAGGCCGACTTCGAAATCGGCCTGTTGCGTGTTGCTGAAGGTCATCATGATGTGCCCGTTCTTGGGTGTGATGGTCACTGCCGATGGTTGACGGTGGCTGATGCCACTGATACCGTCGACGCCCAGCAGATAGAGCAAACCCTTGTAGACGTCTATCTGTCCGTAACCATACTGATTGTTGGGATAGGTGAGCGACGGGTCGTTGTGGCTGGCTGTATGGGCCAGCACGTCCTTGACCCCGTCGGGCGTCAGATCCGGACGTGCCTGCAGCCAAAGGGCGATGGCTCCGGCAACGACGGGGGCAGACATGGAGGTACCGGCGTTGCTGTTCCAGGCATAGGTGCGACCGTTGTGGTCGAAGTGGGCGATGTCTGAGTTGATGTCGCCGGCGTCGGGTTGGTTCTCCAGATAGTAGCTGCTGTAGGCCGAAACGATGTTGGTGCCCGGTGCCACGACGTCGGGTTTGATGCGCTCGTCGTAGGTGGGCCCCTTGGAGCTGTAGCCGGCCACTTGGCCATTGGTGCCTTGATCGTAGACACGGGTCTCGCCTTTGTAGTTGACAAACGACGTGCGATAGGAAGTGGCTCCGACACAGACAGCGCACGGCGCGCTGCTTGGCGAGTGTATGCTGTGGCTCTTTTCGCCTGCGTTCAATGTTGGGTCGAGGTCGTTGTCGTAGAGACTGCCTGTCCCGTCGTAGAAGCAGACCTCGGCGTCGGCCCCTACGGCCTCGATGGAAACGGCCGGACTCCAGCCGAAGCCGCCTGATCCGGCTACGATGTAGAAGTCGTAGCAGGTCACGGTGCTGTCGTAGCTGCACGGATAGGCCGTAACCGTGTAGAAGTAGAGATGACGATCCACGGTGGCCGTGTCGGTGGCGGTGGAGTCGGTGGCGCTTACGATGTCGCGCGAGTCGATGCTGACGGTGCGCTGCTGACTGCCGTAGATGGTGGAGCGGAAGGTGAACGGATGGGCCGACTTGAGCGTGAAGCTGACGTGATTGACGTCGGCACGGATGAAGGATCCTGCCCGCTCCACGCCGGTAGCCTTGCGGAAGAACGACTGCTTGTTGCCCTCGTTGCCGGCCGATGCCACAAGAATGTGTCCGGGACCGCAAAGGCTGTCGAGCATGGCATAATAAAGTTGGTCGTAGCCGTAGAAGTCTTCCGACGATCCTTCACTGAAATTGATGACGCAGGGCTGTCCTTGTGCGTCGGCATAATCGAACATATACTTGAAGCCGAGCGCGTCGATGGCGTAGGTGTACTTGTAATAGTCGGCCGAGTCGATGAGCGCGACGTTGTCGCTTGTGGCATTGGCCACGAGGCAGAGGTCGCTGCCCGGTGCCATGCCTTGGTAAGGACTGTCGTATCCGCTGCCGGCGGCGATGCCTGCAGTGTGGGTTCCATGTGTCTGTGTGAGTCCGTCGCGTGAGCAACCGAGGGCGAGCAGGCTCTCCATGCCCACGTAGTCGCGCCCGACAGGCAGTGAGCTGTCTATGGTGTCGGTCGAGAGCTGGTCCCAAAGGGCACGGATGCGGTAGCGGCTCATGTCGCGTGTCCAGAATGTAGGGTGTGTGAGGTCGAAGCCGATGTCCTGTACGCCCACCACGACTCCCGTTCCGTCATAAGCCTGCGGCAGCCGGGTGCCGGCATAGACGGGCAGAGCGTCGACCTGCATGCGCGTCGAGTCCATCAGCGCGTGGGGGCGTGCGCCGGCCTCGATGCGGCTTACGGCGTTTTCGCGCGACAGCAACGCGAGTTGTTTCAGGGGAATTTGTGCGATGTAGAGATCGCCGCGGCGCATCAGCTCGCGGCATCCGTACCGCCGCAACAGGGTGGTTCCGTCGCCGCCGATGCGCACAAAGGCGGTGATGGCAGCGTGTGGCAGCGCTTGGGATCGTGTCGGGGCAGAGCGTAGAATCACAGGCTGCGTGGCCTCTAAGGCGGCTTGCCGTACGAATGGCGACATCTTCTGCCACATCGGGCGTTGGGCTGCTGAGGGCAACACGGTCAGCAGTGTGAGCAGCAGGGCGGCAACTCTTGCTGTCCTGGCTGTGCGGTTCGCGAATGTTCTCATGGCGCAAATATACAAAAAAAAGACCATAAGTCAGCAAAATGACTTCGTGGTCTTCCCCGAATACACTCTATTTTTCTTTATTGCCCTCTTCCTTTGTCGTCGTTTCTTGCCGCGACTGCTTGATGAGACCGCGGTTGCGGAGGGCTGCGTTGATGAGCTGCTCATGCTTGCGGTGCTGCTTGTCGTTGAGCACGTAGCGCATGTACTTCAAGTCATTGCAGACTGCATCGCTCGGATGGGCTCTTTTTCGCTTTGCAGGAAATGGCTTTTTGTCACGTCGGTGATGGCCTCTCACAACGCAAGAGATGGTCTTTTGCGAAGCAATTGGCCATCTCTTGCACACCGGAAGGATAGCTTTGGCATGTGTTATGTAAACTACTATGTTTTTACCGGATTCTTAAATCAAGTGTCAGAAACAAGGACGAAAACGTCATAGTGTTTCTATTTCGGAGGCGGCAAGCCCTGTAATCTGGCCAATGGTGTCTGTCGGCATGCCCAATTGTTTCATTTTTTTTGCATTGCGAATTTTTTCCTCATGAGCACCTTTCTCCATTCCTTGTGCCATTCCTTTTTGCATCCCCTTCTCATATCCCTTCTGCAGGCTGTTCTTGGCGTCGTCTGCGAACATGCGCTGGATTCTTACGGCATCCCAGAAGTCGTCATAGTAAGCCATCTGTACATCGGTGTATGCAGATTCCTCGACGATGTCCAGTGCCTTTCTTGTTTCGGGGTTGTCCAGCAACTCTTGCGGGGCCTTGCGTGTCTGTTCGTTGATTTCTGTCAGGTAGCGCAGCCAGAGCACGGCCATGCGTTTCTCCTTGAAAGAATGTGGCTTGAATTTGGGCAGTTCGATGAATATCAGATGAATGCCCTCAATGACCTGCTCCTTGTATTTCATGTCTACGATTCCATAGTCGTGATAGCATTCGTCAGTGTCATGCCGGAAGACGTCGTTCACCAGATTGAGTGAGAACACGGGCTTTAAGTCGCTGTAGCTTCCTCCCTTGTCAAGCTGATGTGAGTATACTTTCGAGGCATTGAAGAGCACGCGCTGCTGGAAGGCGGATGTCCAAATCATCTGCATCTCGACAATGAATCCCCGTCCGATCTGGTCAGTGCACCTGACGTCAACGATGTTGTCCTTCTTGAGGGGATTGTTTGGTACAAGCTCTGCAGGGAGATACTCTATGCTTCTCACCGTGCTGTCACCGTCGAGGGGCAACAAC
>CAYPJA010000003.1:0-101271 GCA_964411005.1 uncultured Prevotella sp.
GGTTAGGACGAGAGATTTTCATTCTCTAAAGAGCAGTTCGACTCTGCTAGGGACTACCACCAACGCAACAACAGAGAAAAAATAAAAAGAAAAATATAAGATGGCAAATCACAAATCAGCACTGAAAAGAATTCGTCAGACAAAGGTCCGGACGCTGCATAACAGATATTATGCAAAGACCATGCGCAACGCTGTGCGCAAGCTTCGTGGCACCACCGACAAGGACGAGGCCGTGAAGTTACTGCCTGCTGTCCAGAAAATGCTGGACAAGCTCGCAAAGACCAACATCATCCACAAGAACAAGGCCGCTAACTTGAAGTCAAGCCTTGCCTTGCACGTCAACAAGCTCGGTTAAATCCGCAGTTGGACTTTTATCTTTAAAGACATACAGGCCGCAACATCCTCGTGAGTTGCGGCTTTTTCATATTCCCCATCCGTGTCCCGTCAGATCATTCTCCTCATCTCACACCTTGAGAGAAAGCAGATGAGACCGAAGTCATGACCGCCACTTCAGACAAACAAGACATTCCTTTTAAGATTCCGTGTTTTTCTTTCGAAGACCGTGCGGCCGTCATTCAAAATAGCCGCCGCTGTGTCCGGTAGCCCGCAGATAGGGCGCAGCCTTCTCATAACGAACGCGGTAGGCAGCTCCCGTGTGGTTGACGGCTGGACCGATGACGACAATCCACCCGTCTATAAAGCCCACATCGCCCACATAGAGTTCCTCAGCCTTAGATGCCTCCATAGGCAAGTCGCCGCGAAACTCCCACATCAGATTCTTGATTTGACGCTCATCGCACTTGAAAATCTCGTTGGCCAGAATGCGTCGGCCATCCTTCTTGCTGAACGTCGCCACATCTTCCGAAACCCACCTCACGCTGTCCTCGTCGGTCAACGTCGACTCGAACGTCACCACCTCAGGATCCTCAAACGACCAAGTCACGCGCAAGATGTGCTTGCCTCTGTCCTCCCTGCCAAAGATGCTGTCGCAGGCCTGCTGCAGGATGCGGCCGAAATTGCGCTCATCAACCGTTTCCGTCACGTCAACGCCTATCACCTCGCATATCCAGCGGCGCACGCTTTCGACCGCCACGGCATCACCCATCGTCGGGAAATCGATGTCCGCACGCACCTCCACGCCGCGCGCCGCGCGCTTATAGGTGAAGCCACGCACGTCGAAGAAATCGTCGGCGAGCAAGACCGCAGGCAACAGACAGAGCAGCAAGCATAAATATGTACGACAAGATTTCATCAGAAATACGGCGTTGGATATATTCACTTGCAAAGTTACATAAAAAATCACAAATCACCAACGGGCCACGCCTGCATTCTTTTTTGCCATATTTTAGCGGACAAACGTTTCTTTTTCTGCCATTTTTTTAGTACTTTTGCATACTATAAGATGTAAACCAGAAAATGGCAGAAATTCAGAACCCAGAGAATAATTATTCCGCTTCCAACATTCAGGTGTTGGAAGGCCTGGAGGCCGTGCGCAAGCGTCCGGCCATGTACATCGGTGACATCAGCGAAAAGGGACTTCACCATCTGATCAACGAGGTCGTCGACAACTCCATCGACGAGGCTATGGCAGGCTACTGCTCAGAGATAGAAGTCACGATCAACGAGGACGACAGCATCACCGTGGAGGACAACGGCCGTGGTATTCCCGTCGACGAGCACAAGAAACTGCACAAGAGCGCCTTGGAAGTCGTCATGACTGTGCTCCACGCCGGTGGTAAGTTCGACAAAGGCTCCTACAAGGTCAGTGGCGGACTGCACGGCGTGGTTGTGAGCTGCGTCAATGCCCTGTCAAGACACATGCTTTCACAGGTGCGCCGCGACGGTCACATCTACCAGCAGGAGTATGAGAAGGGCAAGCCACTCTATCCTGTCAAGCTGGTGGGCGACTGCGACCCTGCCAAGACTGGCACCCGACAGCAGTTCTGGCCCGACAACACCATCTTCACAACGACCGAATTCAAATGGGACATCGTGGCACGCCGCATGCGCGAGCTCGCCTATCTCAACGCCGGCATCAAGATTACGCTCACTGACATGCACGCCGACCCGGAGACGGGCAAGATCCGTCAGGAAGTATTCCATGCCAAGGAAGGCTTGAAAGAGTTTGTGCGTTACATCGACCGTCACCGCACACACCTCTTCGACGACGTAATCTATCTGAAGACCGAAAAGCAAGGCGTGCCTATCGAGGTGGCCATCATGTACAACACCGACTATCAGGAGAACCTCCACTCCTATGTCAACAACATCAACACCATAGAGGGCGGCACGCATGTCACCGGTTTCCGCATCGCGCTGACACGCACGCTGAAGGCCTATGCCGACAACGATCCCGCCATCTCCAAGCAAATCGAGAAAGCCAAGATAGAAATCAGCGGCGAGGACTTCCGTGAAGGTCTCACCGCCGTCATCTCCATCAAGGTGGCCGAGCCCCAGTTTGAGGGCCAGACCAAGACCAAGCTCGGCAACAGCGAGGTCTCCGGAGCCGTACAGCAGGCTGTCGGCGAGGCTCTGTCCGACTATCTGGAGGAGCATCCCGACGAGGCCAAGCTCATCTGCAACAAGGTCATCCTCGCCGCCACGGCACGCATCGCCGCCCGCAAGGCCCGTGAGAGCGTGCAGCGCAAGAGCGTCATGAGCGGCGGCGGACTGCCCGGCAAACTGGCCGACTGCTCCATCCGCGACCCGAAAGACACCGAGATATTCCTCGTCGAGGGCGACTCGGCAGGTGGTTCGGCCAAGCAGGGCCGCGACCGTTTCCATCAGGCCATCCTGCCGCTGCGCGGTAAGATTCTGAACGTTGAGAAAGTGCAGCGTCACCGCGTGTTCGAAGCCGAGTCGGTGATGAACATCATCCAGTCCATCGGCGTGCGCTTTGGCGTAGAGGGCGAAGGCGACTTCGAGGCAAACACCGACAAGTTGCGCTACGACAAGATTATCATCATGACCGACGCCGATGTCGATGGCTCTCACATCGACACCCTGATCATGACGCTTTTCTACCGCTACATGCCGCGAGTCATCGAAGAGGGACGCCTCTACATCGCCACGCCGCCACTCTACAAGTGCTCCTACAAGAACAAAGTGAGCGAATACTGCTACACTGACCAGCAGCGCCAAGCGTTCCTTGACAAATATGGCAACGGCGTTGAGGACAAGAACATCCACACCCAGCGCTATAAAGGTCTGGGAGAGATGAACCCCGAGCAGCTCTGGGAAACCACCATGGACCCGAAGACACGCCTGCTGAAACAGGTGACGGTGGAGAATGCGGCCGAGGCCGATGAGATTTTCTCCATGCTCATGGGCGATGATGTGGAGCCCCGCCGCGAGTTTATCGAGAAAAATGCCGCCTACGCCAACATCGATGCGTAGGACATCCGGTCATAACACCTTCCATCCACGCTCATTCCTGCACGCAAAGGCATGGGCGTGGATGTTTTTTTTCTTCCTCTCTCTCCCCCTCTCTTCCCCAGCCCAGCAGTTCGGCTGCCGCTGGATTCACTGTCCACGCCCCCATCAGTCGCAAGGCGTTTGGTTCCGACGCACCTTCACTTGCGACGGGAAACCACGTGAGGCACGCCTTTTCGTGGCCACTGGCGGCATGGTCGACATCCTCGTCAACAGCCGCAACGTGAGCACCGACAGTCCGGTCGTCAACCGGGGCGGCCTCATCAGTGCCGACTACGACATCACCGGTTACCTGCGACCTGACAGCAACACAATCACTATCGAGTATTTTCCTGCCGATACCATATGCACCGACAAGGAACTGTCGGCCACTTTCTATGGCATCGAGGCCGACGGACGCCCCTTTGCCTGCACCACCGACGACACCTGGCTCAGCCGCCCCTCGTCGCGCAGCCTCAGTAGCGACTTCACTGAAGCACTCGACGCCACGGCCTACCCCTTCATCTGGCATTCGGCATCGCGCGAGGATTATCCCTGTGCGCTTTGGGTAACGGCCTCCTGCGCTGCCAATGCCTCCCCCAAGCATGTCGACGACGGCTCCCCGGCCTTGACCGTAGCCACCACGACGCCCGACAGCTACAGCCATCCGCAGCTCTCCCGCAGCCAACGCTACTTCGACACGACCGGCGACACCACGTTCTATGAGTTCGGAACAGCCTTTGTCGGCCATCTGCGCCTGACCATGCGCGAGGCACGCCCCGGCCAACTCCTGCTCTTTGGTGGCAACCGCTACGTCTGCAACGGCACCATGGACGAGCAGGCTTTCACCAAATTCATTCCCCGCGTCTACCGCCGTGTGATGGTCTGCGGTGACAAAAACTTCAAGCGCGAACAGATTCAGAAAATGGAAGGCATCGAACTCATCGGCCGACACGCCGAGCCCTCCTACCCGACAACTCTTTGGACGCCCGACTGGAAATGGCATTAGCACATCTTTTCCCGATTGTCCTAAACGCAAACACCATCTGAAGGCTTATTCGGCGAAAAGCAGGTCTTCTTCGATTGATTTTTAATCTATTCGTTGAAAAAGACAAAAAAAAGATGTATCTTTGTCGACAAAGACAAGGAAATATGGACAACAGCTACCCCATCACCATCCAATTGGCCATCGCCCAGACCCCAGGACCGCATCTTGACAACGACCTAATAGCTTACAACGAACTGGCCGACGTGCCCCTGCCCACACAACCGCACCGTCTGGACGGCATCTTTGTAGCCCTCTGTCTGAAAGGAAAGATCAGCTATTCTGTCGACACCAAGGAAGAGGTGGTCGAGGAAGGGCAAGTGATTGTCATCAGCCACAACCAATACATTGCCCGCAGCATGGCGAGCCACGACTTCAGCGGCATCGGCATGCTCATCAGCAACCACTTCTTCCGCGAGATAGCAGCCAACATCCAGAACGTGGCAAGCCTGCTCATGTTTGCGAAGTTTCACCCCGTGTTCCAACTAACGCAAGATGAGATTGTATCGTTCAAGAACTACCACTTCTTCATCATGAAGAAACTGGCCGACACCACCCACCGTTTCCGTCATGAGGTCCTCCGCCTGCTGTGCACGGCTCTGCTCTACGACACAGGCAACGCCATTACCCGCACGCAAACCAACATCGGGAGCAAGCAGACGCGGTCGGAGGTCATCTTCTCCCAC
This sequence comes from uncultured Prevotella sp., assembly GCA_964411005.1. Taxonomy (GTDB): domain Bacteria; phylum Bacteroidota; class Bacteroidia; order Bacteroidales; family Bacteroidaceae; genus Prevotella. The sequence goes on from CAYPJA010000003.1 coordinate 5,143, forward strand.
TTCCTTCGTCTGGTCGAGAAACACTACAAGCACGAGCGTCACGTGCTCTGGTATGCGCGACAACTCGGCATCACGCCCAAATATCTTTCCGACTCAGTGCGCCGCACCAGTCACCAAACGGCCAACGACTGGATAGACAACTACGTGATAAAGGACATCTGCAACCAACTGAAATTCACTGACCACAGCATCAAGCGGATCACGGAGGACATGGGATTTCCCAACCAAAGTTTTCTCGGCAAATACTTCAAAGACCACATGGGCATGAATCCGACAACCTACCGGAAGAGCTGATTGCTCACACAAGCTCTTCCCCGGAAAGACAAGATGCCGCTGTTTGCCATGTATTTACCATAATAATAATTTAATCATGAATATCACAGAAGCATTAGGAGTAGCTTGCGGATTCATTTTGGGAGGCTTCCTCATCAGGCATATAACAGGATTTATCAAGAGGAAAAGGAAATGACCAACACATTCTGTCTGCCTAACCGGCACTCTTTTCAAAGTTTCTTCTCAGCACGAAATATTTTTCATGCCGTTTCGATGTAAATCGTTCTACCGCCCACTCTTCATCAGCCAGCTTACACCAGTTTCCACTTTTCCTCACGCTCTATGATTGGTCGCAATGCAAAAGACGGCCTCTTGCAATGCGAAAGGCCGTTATCTGCGTTGCAAGAAGCCGTCTCTTGCAAGACAAGGAGTAAGTTTTTGATTTCCAACCAACTATCACCGTTCATCTAACACGGGCCAGCCGATTGTTACAGAACGACTTCTTGCGCCCTAAGCGGAAGTCCGAACCTTCGACATCACCGTCCGTTCAAGGCGTCTCAGCACGCTTCAGCATCATCTCGGCCACATCGCAGAGCTGACGATACCATTCTTCGCCGAAGCGGCGGATGAGCGGCTCACGCAGAAACTGATAAAGTTTCAGATGCAGCTCACGGCCCTTTCTCACGCCGTCGCGGCAAATATCCCAGCGATGGTAATTGATGCCATAGAGGTCGTCGTCAAACTTCTTCTCGCGAATGGGGTACAAAGCACAGCTGACCGGCTTCACAAACGCCGTCTTGCCATTGCGGCAAGCCCGCTCCAAGGCACAGAGACAGCACTGGCGGATGGCATGTCCGTCGCCCGCATCGGCAATGTCGTCATAGCAGGTAAACACACAGTCTTTCTGTCCCACGATGCTCGTCACAAGGTCGCCGTCGCGGTCGGCATAAGCCACACCTTGTCGGTCGATGACAGCTTGTGCCGAAGCGCTCAGCTCCGGCCACACCACATCGAGCGAATCCTCGATGTCACCAATCTCATCCATGGTGACTGGCGCGCCGGCATCGCCCTCCACGCAGCACCGCCCCTTGCATTTATCGAGATCACAGCAAAACTCTTCCGTCACGATGTCGGGCGAGACAATGACGTTGCCTATCTGAAAAATATGGAATGCCGTCATAAATTTACCACGCTATTTCCGTTTCTCCATTCGCCTTCAAGTAAGCATTGCAGCTCGAGAACTGGTGATTACCGAACCAGCCGCCACGGTTGGCCGACAGCGGCGAGGGATGGACGCTCTCCAGAATGAGATTGCGCTGCGCGTCAATGAGCGCGCGCTTCGACCGCGCATAGCCGCCCCAAAGCATGTAGACAATATGCTCGCGGCTGCCCAGGGCACGGATGGCGGCATCGGTGAAGAGGCTCCAACCAAGCTGCCGGTGGCTGTTGGCGAGATGGGCGCGCACGGTGAGCGTGGCATTGAGCAGCAACACGCCCTGACGGGCCCACCGCGTGAGATCGCCGTCGGATGGCATCGGCGTGCCAAGGTCAGCGTGTATCTCCTTGAAGATGTTGACGAGCGACGGTGGCATGGACACGCCCTGCGGCACCGAGAAGCTCAGTCCCATGGCCTGTCCCGGCTCATGGTAGGGATCCTGACCGATGATGACCACCTTGACTTGGTCGAACGGGCACAAGTCGAAGGCATTGAAGATGAGATGTCCCGGTGGATAACAGGCATGATGACTGTATTCGGCGCGCACGCCATCAGTCAATGCCTTGAAATAAGGTTTCTCAAACTCCGGCGCAAGCCGTTCTTGCCAAGTGGGGTCGATTCGGACAGTCATACGAATGGTTATTTCTTGTCAATATAAAAAAACGCCCCTCCCCCTCAAGAGGGGAAGGGGCATGATTGTAACTTAATCTTCTATCAGATTCTCACCGGTCATATCTGCGGGCTTCTCCAGTCCCATGATGTGGAGGATGGAGGGAGCCACGTCGGCCAGACGACCGTCGCGCACGGTGGCCGAGTTGTTGTCGGTGACATAGATGAACGGCACCGGATTGAGCGAGTGGGCCGTGTTGGGCGTTCCGTCCTCGTTGACGGCATGGTCGGCATTGCCATGGTCGGCAATGATGATGGCCTCATAGCCGTTCTTCTTGGCGGCCTCGATCACGTCGCGCACACAATTGTCGACAGCCACCACAGCCTTGGCGATGGCGTGATAGATGCCCGTGTGGCCCACCATGTCGCCGTTGGCGAAGTTGACCACAATGAAATCATACTGCTGCGTGTTGATGGCGCCGACGAGTTTGTCCTTCACCTCATAGGCACTCATCTCGGGCTGCAAGTCGTAAGTGGCCACCTTCGGCGAGTGGACAAGAATGCGATCCTCGCCGGGGAACGGCTCCTCGCGGCCGCCGTTGAGGAAGAACGTCACGTGGGCATACTTCTCGGTCTCGGCGGTGTGCAGTTGCCGCTTGCCGTTCTTGGAGATATATTCGGCCAAGGTGTCCCTTACATCCTCCTTGGGGAAGAGGATATGCAGGCCCTTGAAGTTGGCGTCGTAGGGCGTCATGCAATAGTATTGCAGGTTCGGGATGGTATGCATGCCTTCCTGCGGCATGTCCTCCTGTGTGAGCACCTGCGTAAGCTCACGCGCACGGTCGTTGCGGAAGTTGATGAAGATGATGACATCGCCCTCCTGAATGGTTCCGTCGACAGCCGAATTGCAGATGGGCTTGATGAACTCGTCGGTCACGCCGTCGGCATAACTCTCGTCCATGGCCTTCAGCAGGTCGTCGGTCTGCTTGCCCTTGCCCTCGACGAGCAGGTCGTAAGCCTCCTTGACGCGGTTCCAGCGCTTGTCGCGGTCCATGGCATAGAAGCGACCCACGATGCTGGCAATGTGGACATCGTTCTCATCGCAGCACTTCAGCACGTCCTCGATGTAGCCCTTACCGCTCTTCGGATCGGTGTCGCGGCCGTCCATGAAGCAGTGCACGTAGGTATTCTTCAGCCCATATTCTTTCGAAATCTCGATGAGTTTGAAGAGATGGTCGAGGCTCGAATGGACGCCGCCCGTGGAGGTCAGGCCCATGAGGTGCAGCTTCTTACCCGTCTTCTGGGCGTAGCTGTAGGCGGCGACGACTTCCTTGTTCTTCAGGATCTCACCGCTTTGGCAGGCACGGTTGATTTTCACCAAGTCCTGATAGACAATGCGGCCGGCACCGATATTGAGGTGTCCCACCTCCGAGTTGCCCATCTGGCCCTCCGGCAAGCCCACATCCTCACCGCAGGCCATGAGCTGCGAGTGGGCGCTGACAGCGTTGAGATAGTCAAGATAAGGTGTCGGAGTGTTGAAGATGACGTCGCCCCGGTCATGTACGCCGAGTCCCCAGCCATCCAGGATCATCAGTAATGCTTTCTTTGCCATAATGTTTGCGTGTTTTAAATAATGAAGTATTTTGAATGCAAAGATAACTAAAAAAAGTCAGTTGCCGTGAAAATAAGCCCACAAAACGGATGGCATTGCGTTTTTTTGAGTAATTTTGCAATTGTAATATTTACACGTCAAAGAAGAACATTCGGTTCCAACAAACAATTAAAAACATAAAAACAGAACAGCTTATGAAACATTTTCTACTCTTCATGGCGGCCTTGGCCGTCAGCGGTAATCTCGGGGCACAAACCGAAGACAACCTCGATTTCCATCTCGGAACGCCTGTCATGCCGGGCGTATGCACCTATGCCAAGGACACCACAGCCAACCACACTCAGCACAGCCAGATGACGCACGTGGACGGATGGACCTACGGCGTGGAGAACGGCGACGCACGTGCCGGCGGACTCTACCGCTACGGCAGCGGCGCATGGCTCGGCGGCCCGAAATTCATCGTGCCTGACGCTGACGCCAGCGGCAACACCGACGACAACGCGCTCGGCGTGGTGGCCGTGTGGACCGGTACCGTACAGTATACCGACACGGTGACGCTCCCGGCCGGCCACTACAAGCTGACCATTCCGGTCTACAATGCCGGCGGAACCACGCGTCCGGTGAAGAGCCTCATCGGCTTCATCACGGCTGACGGCAAAGAGTTTCTCGCCTCGGCCAAGGTGTATGAGACGGGAGCATGGACAACTGAGATTATCAGCATTGCACTCGACAGCACGACGAAGGGCTGCTTCTCGCTCGGCTATCAGGCTCCCAACTCGGGCTCTGACGCCAACCTGCACCTATTCTTCGACGAGGTGAAGGTGGACACCATTCTTGAAGTCGACGTGGCACGCACTGAACTGGAGGCCGCACTCAACGAGGCTAACATGACGCTTGAGGATGTCGACAACGTAGGCAAGGATCTCTTCATGATCTCCGAGGATGCCTACAACGCCTTCGCAGACGCCGTGGCACAGGCACAGAACGTCTTCGACAATCCCGACGCCAGCGCCGAAGACCTGCGTACGGCCATCCTGAGGCTGTCGGCTGCCGCCGAGGCCTATGCCCAGTTACCGCTCAACGAGCCCAAGGAAGGAACCATGTACACCTTCACACAGCGGGGCAACAACCTCTATCTGGCCTTGAATCCGGGCGAGACCACCGAGGCCGGCAACGACGATGCCGTCGCCCTCTCGGCCACCCCCTACCCCTTCACCTTCGAGAAGACTGACGGCGGCTGGTATCTGACCGACACCGCAAGCGTACACCAGAACTATCTGGGAGCCAAAGGCACCAACGCGTGGACGATGTCGGCCACAGCCGACAACCGTGTAGCATGTACCTTCACACGTCTCTCTGACGGTTTCTACACCATCAACATGACCGGTTATCAGTCGGTGGGCACCGATGCCGTCACACCCGGCTCGCAGGCATGGGCCGACAAGTCGATAACGCGCAACGGCTACGACAACACCATGTGCCAGTGGGCCATAGCCACCTACACCGCTCCCGTGCCCGACGCCATCGAGAAGGTCACCACAAAGGCCGACTTAAACGGCAACGTCTACACCATCAGCGGACAACTCGTCGGTCGCAACGGTTCCCTCAACGGCCTGCGCAAGGGCATCTACATCGTAGATGGGAAGAAGGTGGTGAAGTGAAGAGCCATCTGGCAAGCCACAAATCTGACCCCGGGGTGGAATTTGCAGACAAGCATGAAGCCCTAACCAAGCCTTCACAAAGGCAAGGATATTAGAAAACAAGAGAGCCGCTTCTCGTCTTTGCGAGGAGCGGCTCTCTTGTTATAACTTTAGGCTACAGGCTGTTGGAGCCTTTTGCGATACTTCTTAAAAGGTAGCGACGCGTTTCTACAGATCACCCACCTCCATCTTCGAGACCTTGCTCTTGAAGTTGCCGGCCTTGCCAAGCGGGAAGGTGAGAGTCTGGCTGTAGTACATGGTGGGGTGACCGCTGGCACGATAGACTGTCGGCGCATAGGGAGCGTCGGGCAGGTAATCGTATTTGCCACTGCCGTTCCACACAATCATCTGCTCGCGGCGCAGTGTCTGGCGGTGCTTGCCGTTGACGAAGAGGCGTGTCTCGTTGTTGGTCATCTCCAACCGGATGCGCACCTTGCCGCTCTTGGGCAACGTGTAGTTGAACGTGTTGAGATAGCCCTCGCGCGAGAAGCCAAGACGGCCCATGCGCGGATCGCTGAGATAGAACGTAGTCTCGCAGGTGGTGCCAAAACTGTTGTCGCCTTCCTTGCCGGTGTAGGTCGTCAGCACCGTGCCTTTTTCCTCTGGCTGGCAGTCGACATCGAACTCAACCCAGTGACCGAAGCCAATCTCGGCATTAGTTCCCTTGGCAAGAATCTGTCCCGGCGCAACGTCGCCAAACTGCATCACCTCGCAATAAGGACGGAAGCGTCCGGCCTCGTTCACGCCCGGTGCCTCGCTCACTTCGAGGCGTTTCTTGTTGAACTCCTCAAAGGGCACCGATGTCTTCTTGCCCGTCCAGCACTTGGTGGTCATGGTCTGCAGGGCCGGCATGATGCGGTCGTGGATGTCGGCCACGGTGATTCCGTTGCCGTAATGATCGTTCCAAACGGCAAACATACCGCCTTCCATCTGCGGATCGTTCTCCTCAAACTGAACTCCGTTGACGTTGGCCGGTGTCCAGTTGTTGTAGAGCCACTGCGTGTTGAGATAGTCGTAATAGTAGCCGGCAGCCGGAACGATGTAGACATAGCCGTCAGGGATGGACACACACTGGTATCCGAGGTCTTTCATCTCCTTGGGATTGGCATAATCCTTGCTCCAAAGATTCATCAGCACACCCTCTGTGGGCACGGGTGTCTCGCCCTTGGCATGGGTGAGCGAGCCCCAGATCATCGGGCGCTTGCCATACTTCTTGATCAGATTGATATAATAGGCCGTGAAGGTACGGAAGTCTTTCACGAGCTGCGGCGTGGCGTTAGAATACTCATCGGTACCAATGTTGATGGTCTTGCTGCGGAAAACAGGCTCCTTGCCGCCAAGATACTCTTTCCAAAGGCCGTCCATGAAGGTGTAGACCTCGGGGTTGGAGAGCTCAAAATGATCCATGCCATACTTCTCGTTGCCGAGTTCGGGCTTGTAGTGGGTGAAGGCGAGCACGTGGGCCGGCGCGTCAATCTCGGGAATGATCTCCACGAAGTCGTTCTCGCCGAGCTTCTGCAGGTCGATGAATTCGGCCTTGGTGTAATAGCCATCCTTGGCGGCGAGGCCGGGATAGGTCGTGCTCTCCAAGCGGAAGGCCGCGGAAGTCTGTGCCCAGTCGTTGTTGAAATACTGACGGAAGCCGTTGTCGTTGAGGTGCAGCTGCAGGGCGTTCATCTTGTAGTAGCCCATGATCTTGACCAGACTGCGCAAGTAGCTCATAGGGATGAACTTGCGGCCCACGTCGAGCATAAAGCCACGCAGCTTATACTGCGGCACGTCGACGGTAGTTCCCTTGGGAATGGACTCCCACGTCTGGTCGATGAGCTGCAACAGCGTGCGTGTACCCCAATAGACACCTGTCGGCGTCTGCGCCTCGATGGTGGCGTGATCGGCGATGGTCAGCCGGTAGCCCTCATCGCCGAGGCTCTTGTCTTTGACAATGGCCAGCTCCACATCGCCCGCCTTGGGCTTGCCTTTGACGACCGTCATCGGCTGGGTGGCGAACTTACTGTTCTCGTAGTCGAAACGAAGTTCACCCACCTCAGTGGCCAACTGGTTGGCAATGCGCGCCACTGTCTTGCCGCCGTTGCGGGCAATGATGCGGTGAGAAAGCGGCATCTGTCCCTCCGCTCCTGTCCACGATGTCAGCTCGGGAATGATGAACGGTTTGGGATTGGGCTGCGACTGGCCGCCGATGGACATGAGCAGGCACAGCGCAAGCAGAACAATTGATTTCCTCATAATCTATGATTGCTTTGGGTTAATATATTATCAGCATAAACGGTGGGGCGTATTCCTATCGGACATCTCACGGCCCCATGTCCTAACAATTTGTCTACAAAGTTAATACAAACAAGCGACATGGGCAAAGGAAACACACAGTTTTTGCGTTTCCAACCGCTCTCGAAGCTGCGTCTGACACCGTCCGACCTCACAAGAAGCGGCCATGCACCCACCCATTCAGGTAAGTATGCATGGCCGCACTGTATGAAAAGGAAACTTATAAGATTGTCTTTTGTCGAAAGGAAAAGACAAAAGATGACTTTATCTAACGATGACCTTCACCGATTCGCCATTACTTCCATCTACATTGACAACATTGACGCCCTTAGCCAACCGAGAGGCAGGAACCGTCAACTGTTTCTGCCCGGCATGAATTGTTCCCTGCCAGACGACTTGTCCTCCTGTACCGACAATGCTGACAGTTCTATCTTGATTACTTTCCCTTACTTCCACATTGATGGTCTCATGGCGCTTCGCCATCGTCGGCATCACTGTCAATCCATGTGGTACGTTCACACGCTTCAGACCGGATGTAGAACTGGGAGTTATCCGATACCAGTCGTGTTTACTCCCCCCCTCTAACTCATACCTGTATACACGTAAATAGAGTTTATCATTTAACTTTATAATTTCCCAACCAGCAGATCTCGCCTTTGCGCCGAACTTAATAGTCTGAAGAATTTTTCCGTCCTCTGAAACAATCTCAAAGCCCGTGCAATAATGTTTGGTCGTAACTACCATACCGTCATAGTAATCGACGTAATCCTGAGTTGTCGTCACAGGTTCCCATGTCTTGCGAATATATTCATACTTTTCATCGTCATTAAACAATGTCTGTGTAACATAAAAATCTTCTATAGAGACTCCTGCATTGAGGTCGTAAAAATAAAGGGATTGTACAGATTCAAGAGGCTCTTCTTGCTCGCTTGTTATATAATAGTCTCCAAGACGTTCATAACGACAGTCTACCCTATACAACCTCACAAGAGAGTCGGGGTATTCCGCACCAGCAGGGCAATAATAATAGTATTTCTTAGGATATTTGAATCCAAATTCACGGGATTCATAATAGTCATAAGAGTCATGGCTATACAAATAATGGCGGTCACCTACTATGCAAACCGAATCACATCTTATCATTTTAAAGTAATTCAATACATATTTTTCATTATTCAAATCGACTTGTGAATACCACGGGTCATCTTCGCTAATTTCATAGTCAGTTATTATTTTAATACTTGAAACATTCTCTTCTACTTTTTCAACTCCCTTCTTTTGTATGATTGTTATATCTTTTAAGTCCGGTTGTTTTATGTCTATACTCTTAATCTCATTCAATTCATCATCGATAATATGCACGTTAGATAGCATATCATTGTCTTCCCCTTGATATTCAGGCGACTGAATGGACGTTTTTCCATCTATAGTAAATAAGGGGGGGGTGGTTCCCAGGGATTCACCATTATAATTGATTTGGTCATGACTGACCTTATCCAATACGTCCTGTGAATGCGCAGGACTTGCTCCAAGAATGAGCAATGTGAAGGCACAGCAAGCTCCATAGAAATTTCTTATCCCGCAAATACGAGATAAACTTTGCATTTTTTTGGTAGTTCTCATTTTCTTTGGTATTTAAATTGATAATAAAAAAAGTTTGGTATTATAAAAGTATAAAGCAAAAATATAAAGAAAACGACGTACATGAAATATGTTTTCAACGAAATGGCATTATTTTCTCATGAAACCGCTTTCAAAGAAAAATTGGGAGGAAAGGGCAAACAAGGCCCTATCCCCCCAATAAAACTAAGAATACTTATCACCCAAAATGCTTCTTACGAGGCGACGATATTAAGCATCCCACTTACTTCACCATCACCTTGCGCACAGAGCCATCGCTCATGCGCTTCAGGTTGAGGCCGTGCTGCGGAGCGTTGAGACGGCGTCCCTGCAGGTCGAACCACTGCGCCCGGCCGTCAGCCTTGAGGCCGGTGCCGTTGATGCCGAGTGTGGCGGCATAGTCGAAATAGACTTTATTGGAACGACGTTCCTCACCGCCACCACGATAGATGACCTGCACGCCAATCTGGTCGGGCGTGTCGAAATAATAGTAGACGGTGTGCTCACCCTCATAGATGAAGATGTCGTTCACGTCAGTAAACGAATAGGGCACCTGCGTCATCGGCTCCGTGAGCATCACGTACTCGTCAGGATAGAAAATGAATGGCTCCTCGTCGTCGTTGATATAAATCTCATAGTAGAGCTTGTCGGTGTTAAGGAAGTTGCCTTCTGTATCGAAAGGCGACATGACAAACGAGAAGTAGCCCCAATTATAATCGGTGTCGAAGGGAGAGAAGTAATTGAAATAAGGATCCTGCGGTGTGGCGGGCTTCTCCTCGAAGAAGCGCAGAGCCGGCACATCGCGCGAATCGGCGATGAAGACATCGTCGTCGGCACCATTGATAAGCATGGCAGCGGGCACAGCCGACTCATAGCCGTCGGCGGCCGGCGTGAGTCTCAACGAGTCGGTCAAAGCATAGATGGTGAAATAGGGATCCTCGTACGACTCATCATAGGTCACTTCAAAAGTCGCAGGCTTGAACCACATATGGCTGTTGTAGTCGGCATTGATGCCAAGATACTGCGACTTGAAGACCAACGAGCCGTCGGCCTGCTTCACACCCTTGACCCAATAGCCTGCACCCATCTGGTCGGCCATGTAAACTGTGTCTTCCACCTCAGCCACACGTATCAACCTACTGCGCAAACTGTAGACACCCGTGGTGTCGTTGATGAGCGAGTCGGTCAGGATATAGGGCTTGTCCACGAGTCCCTCAGGCAGCGTAGTGGGCGTTTCGGTGATGGGTCTGACGACAAGGCACGACTCGCCGTAGCCATACCAGCCACCGGCGCTATCGGTAACGGCAAGAATTTCCTTCGGTGCCTGCAGCGAATCGTCAAGCTCAACATTGATCTGACGGATGACACCATCCTCAAACGTGAAGTAAATATCCGTGGCGTAGGTGTCAGGACCGATGGAATCGGGATAATAGAACGGGCCTTCACCCTTGTCCTGCAAGGTCAGACGGGTGACATAAATCGGCTCGGCGTCTTCCATCCAGTCATCGCAGTAGATGGCCTGCGGCGTATGGCACACATAAGTGCCGTCGGCCTGCTTCTCCAACTTCAAATATCCACCATCAATGGTGGTGATGGGATTGTAGAGCCAGATGGTACTGTCCTCGCCAAGCACATAGTTGCTGAGGGCCGCATGGTTGTAGTGGTTCATCAGATAGCCATAGAAGGGGATGAAACCGTAGCTGGCCAACCCCAGATTCTCATAGAGCGTGCCATAGCCGGAAGCGTCCCACACCACATCGCGCGACACGATGGGCAGACTCTTCGACCGCTTGACAGGCGACTGGGCCGCACGTGCGGCCTTCTCCGACAGGAGAGCCTTGCTGCCTTGTTTGGCAGCCCACGCTGTCTGCTGACTGCGGATGGCCTTGGCGTCCATGCGCTGAGTGAACAACTGAGCATGCATGGCGAGGCTTGAGACCAGCATACATGCAAGGAAGAGCGTAAATTTTCGCATACTGTTTGTTTTTTATGTGAATAAAATTAATACTACTTGTTTTCCCTGACACCACCCATCAATGCGTGGCTGCATCTGTATACAACTGCAAAGATAAGTAAAATATATTAAAATTCAAAATAAACAGAATAAAAAAGTTCTACTTTCAACTATTCGAGGTCTGAAAACAAACTAAATGAAAGAAAACCGACTAACAGACGAAAGAGACTGAAAAGAACCGAAAAGAGCCGCAACCTCTCACGAGGTTACGGCTCCACACAATAAATATAGAATAATTCTTAAGAGAGATCTATATTATTTCTTGATATACTTTCTGCCATTCTTAACGAGCAGACCACGGGCATTGTTGTTCACACGCTGACCGGCGAGGTTGTAGACGGCACCGTCGTTGGCAGCCTTCTTGTCGCTCTTCAGGTCGGCGATGCCGTCGGTCGTATCGTCACCCTGACGGATGGTGACAGGAGCTGACACAACACCCTTGCCCTCATAGTGGATGACAGCGTGACGGCCATTGACGCCATCGGGCAGCGGATCGCACTCAATGTTGAGCAGGTTGACGCCATAAGTTTCGAAGTTCTGCGTGTTCGGTGTGACGGTGAACCAAGAATCGTCACCTTCCTCAATCTCATAGAAATAGTTCTCATTGCCGTTCTCGTCGAGCCAAGGCAGTGCACTGTAGACATAGAGGGGCTCGTCAAACTCGTTGACAGCCATGCCACCCTCGTTGGGAGCAGTGAGCAGGTTGTTGCGAGCAGAACCAATGGAATTGCCAAGGCTGTCGGTAGCCGTCAAGTCAGCCGGAATCTCAATGGCATCGAGGTAGCCATTGAAGGCAATGAAGGCATAGTAGGGATAACGATAGCCAAGATCGATCTCATCGAGGGTCTCGGTATTATAGCAGAGAACTCTCGATGCGGGCAGCAACGAGGCATCGGGGGTATAAGTGCTTCCCGAGATATTCACAGCTGCGGTAGGAGCCTGCGAGAAGAAGAAGTTGTTGCCCGTGCCGGCATATCCTGTCACGAGGACAGCGAAAGCCTGATCAACGGTGACAGGCGTATTGGCCACAGAGCCAAAGCCATCGTCCTGCAGATTCTGGAACTTGACAAAGCCGTAGTTGGCACTACCCTGTGTGTGCTGGAAGCCCGTGTTGGTGGCAGCCGTAGCAGTGAAGAGCGCGATGAGGCTGTCGCCCAGCATCGTTGAGCCAGTTGTGGGATCGGTCACCACATTGTAGATAGCGGCAAAGAGTGTATCGCCGGCCGGGATGAGATCTCCACCCTTGTCATTCCAGAACATGGCGTGAAGGTCGGTGATGTAAATAGGCGACAGGGGCTTGTCAAAAATCTGATAAGTGGCATACTCTTGATAAGTACCTCCATCATAAGAAATCAACTGGTCGCCATAAAGGAAGTTCAATGAGCCGTCATCATTTCGGCCTGCACCCATAAAGATGCCGTAATTCGGCTCGAAGGCACCAAAAGCCTCCTCGTCGGAAGACTGATGTATGGCACCCTCTGTACGCGACTCGATGCCGGTTTGGTTATCTGCGGCAATGGCAAACGAAGCGGTGTCTTTGCCGTTGACAAGGATGGGGGCATACCACAGGCCTGCTCCGGAAGTACTGAACCACAGGTTGTTGTTCTCATCTGCGTTGGCACTGGCGTCACGGCCATTGATATACCACGTCGTGGCCGAAGGGTCGGCACTACCGTTGATGAACTGGTAATCAACGAAAGGAGGCGAAGCCAGCAAGGGAATGCTGTAGCCTGTGTAGTTGGAAGTATAGCTGCGATAGTAGATTCCAGAAGGACGGCCATAGAAGGCAGCGCCACCAACAGTGCCGAGTGCCTTGCGCGGAGCCTTGGCAACGACAGGAGCAGTAGCCGTGAGTTCAGCCTTCAGACCCATCGGGGCCATCAGCTGCGTGCGCTGTGCCATCTGCACGCGCGCCGGTGTTTGAGCGACAGCCACTGAAGAAACTACGACAGCGGCCATCAGAAGTAATGTTTTCTTCATAACTTACTTACTTGATTTAATTAAACAATCTATACAATAACAATTTTATCTTTAGCAAAAACCATGCCTTACCACGTTTACCGCGTATAAGAGACGACAAACCACAGGTCGGGATCGGTCTTCGAGGTGAGACGGAGACGTGTCAGCAGGAAGTTGGACACCTCTGCAGAGACGGTGAACTCGCCCGAAAGCGCCTGCAGCACATCAGGAAGCGTCGTCATCTGGTCGAGCAACGTCTGGGCCTCATTGTTGTAGGGCTTGTTGTAGGTCAACGAAATGTCCTGCACGCTGTCCTTCCGGTCATACACAAACTCACGGTTGGTATTGGTGGTGGTGCGGAAGTTGAGCTGCCAAATGGTGGTGTCATTTTGGAGATGAAGCGTGAAGTTGCGGAAACTCATGCGGCGACCATTGACGCGACGGTTGCTGAAGTCGTCGGCGAGCGCATTGATATAACCCTTCATCTTGTCAGACATGGCACTGCTGGTAGTCAGCTGGAACGTGTGACCATTGGTGATGGCATAGCTGATGAACTGTCCGCGCGGATAACCGGAAATCTTCGACAGGTTGTCCTCGGTGCTGATGAACTCGCCGGATATGGAATCGTAGCGGAACTCCTGCACGGTGGATTCGCCTTGCGTGGTGATGGCATCACGGAAACGCAGGTAATAGCTGCCGTCGTGCTTCGAGAAAAGGAAAGGATGCAGCGTCTGCGTGGAGATGGGATCAGCCCCCTGCGGGAAAATGCGCATGATGCCCGTGAACGACGAGTCTATCTGCATGGCCTGCGTACCAAGCGTCATGTAGATGGGGTTGGGGGCTCCATCGACAAAGATGCTGGCCTCGAAGTTCTGAATGTCGTTGAGATAGTCTTGCAGCGACACGCCCTCGGGGATAGGAGTAAGGCGCGTATAGGTGCCACGTTTCTTGCCCTTGAGCATGACATAGGAACCATTTTCGGGCGCATCGGTGATGACAAACTCATAGTCGCCACCTACACCGACACCCTGGCCGGTGGCATCCTGCTCCTGATTGGTAGGCGTGATGCCTGGAGCGAGCGTGCGCATGTCCTCCGGCGTGGAGAAGATATGCATGTTCTGGTTGAAGGTATTGAACGACAACACGGGGCCGTCATCGGTGATGACCTGCCAAGCCGATGTGACCTCCCGATACTGGCTGCTCGAGAACAGGTTGTTCATGCCCACGGTGACCTGGCCATCGGCGGTGAACTTATCGACGAGCAAATAGCCGCGTCCCGAATAGGCAAAAGTGCTGGAAGTGGGATAATACTCCATGAGCCATCCGCCCTTAGAGGCGGCGAGGCGCTGGGTGTAGACGGCACTAGCCTCGTTGAGGCGCTCAGCAGCACTCTCAGAGAAGAGGTCGTCCTCCTCGCTGGAGCAGCCCGTCATCAACAGGGCTGCTCCCATGAGCAGTGAAATGGAAAATATCTTTTTCATAAGTTGTTCTTTTATAATCACTGTTGTAAAGCCTTATACTTGTCAATCTCCTCCATGAGCACCTGCATGCGCGTCTTGGAAGGATCCTCGGCGGCCGGATAGGTGAGCGCATTGATGAGGTTGCCCTGTGCGTCGCGAACGAAGTAGCCATTGCTGTCGGTGACATAGGAGCGCTCTTGAATCTGCTTGCGCAGCGAGTCGAGGTCGATGTTGAAATAAGTCTTGAGCCACTCGCGCACCATCTGCACCTTCTGGCGGATGACGGCGGCACCGTCGATGTTGTCCTGCGAGAGGAAAACGATTTGTCCGTTCTCGTCGAGAGCAGCCGTGCCGTCAGCATTGCGGGCAATGACCTTACGGTCGGTAACGATGTCGCCGTTGGAGAGCGTGCGCACATAGCCCACGGAATCGCGATGAGCGCCATTCTCGATGAGACGTCTGACCGAGTCGGGCGTGTTGGAGGTACCTTTTACTTCCTCCCAGTCGATGGCTGCAGCCTTCATGAGGCGATCCCACTGCAATGAGTCATCGCAGACATAGCTGGAAAGCGTCTCCACCCAGTCGTCAGCCGACTGCGACGAAGCATAAGGCGTGACAAAGCCACGAGTGGCCGAGATAGAATCGAAAGTCGTTCCCCAGTTCTGTGGGTCATAGCGTCCGTTGGAAATCACATTGAACGCATTCGGGCGCAGGTGAGTCTGATCGAGGATATGACCGAACTCGTGATGCATAACGTGGAAGAAGTACTTGTTGAGCAAAGCGATGTTGTTCTCGTCGAGTGCGTTGGCATTGTAGAGCGTCACCTTCAGTCCACCCTCAGCGGTACCAAGGGTCTCGGTGCCCGAAGAGGGGTTGTAGCTCGGCGACCCGATGATATGGATGATGCGGGGTGAGCACTCGGAAAGGAAGTCCTTGCCACCTTGGTCCTTATAGACATCGAACCAGAGATACTTGCTCAGCACGGCGAGCTTGCAGCTCTGCTCGTAGCCGGCAGGCACGAGGTTCTTCTGCAGGTCGGAGCCAATGTCCTCCATGCGGTAGACATAGCGCAAATTGTAGGGTTCCAGGAACTCCTTCTTGACGAAGGTGTCAAGTGGGAAGGTGTAAGACGTCTTGTCGAGATAATCGATTGACGGGTCAGTGTCAAAGATGGACGCAGTGAAATCGTCGTCATCGCACGAGGTGAAGGTGACAGAACAGAGAGCCATCAGCGACAGAGACAAGCTATATAATATCTTTTTCATATACAGAATTCTCCCTTATATTATTTGATTACTTGGTAAGACGAAGAGCTGGGCATTGTATAGTTGGTGCCACTTGGCGTAGTGGTGGTGGGTTGCGACGGGGCGAGTCCGGCAGCGATAGCGTCGGCAGGCACCTCGATGGCCCGGCGCGGGTCGTTCCACGTCAGCCGGATAATCTCGTTGGCGGCACCAATACGGTGCTCATACTCGATACCCCAGCGCTTGAGGTCGAAGAAACGCATGCCATCCCAGACGGTCTCGAAGCGGCGCAGGTCGTTGAGACAGTTCATATACTTGACTGCCTCGGCAGGAACAACGAAACTCGACGACATGTTCTGCGTGAAGTCCCAGTTGGCGAAGCAGTTGGAACTGAGCGTGCGCAGCGTTCCGCTGTAGTAGCTGTCAAGCATGTCCGCGGCGAGCGGAGTCATGCGAGCCTGTGCCTGATAGGTCTTCACGTTGCTGGGCGAGAAGTTCTGCATGCTCTTGGTGTAGGCGATGAGGTCGCTCAGAGCACCTTTATAGTCGCCTGTCATGATCTTGGCCTCGGCGCGTTCCAGCAACAACTCGCAACGTGTGAACTCGCGACGCTCCACGTGAACATAGCCGATGCCGGCCAAACGGTCGGTATACTGGAACTGCTCGGCAGCCTTTCCGCAGAAGTAGCCGTAGTCCTCACCGCTCCAGAAGAGGTAACCACCAACTATGGCCGTCGGGTTGGCCACATAGCCCGACCACATGGGGCAGTTGTGGAACATGATGTCGCGGGAAGCATCGGAGATCAAGCCATAGCGATAGCCAAGGGCATGACGCTGGATGGCCGAATAGGTGTCGATGATCATGATGTTGTTGGTGGCGGCAGCGGTCTGATAGACGTGGCCGTAGTCGCTCGAATAGGTACAACTGTCGAAACCAGAGTAGTCCATGAGCTGCGAGCGCAATGTGGCCGAGTCTGTCCCGAGCACAGCGTCGGCGTGCTTGATGACCTTCTGATAGTCGCGCTTGAAGAGATAGAAGCGGGCTGCGAAGGCATGAGCAGCGTTCACATTAAAGTGATATTTGGGCGCGGTGGCATAGTTGGCATCAGTGATGTTGGCCAGGCCGGCCTCCAAATCAGCCTGAATCTTGTCGTAGACCTCCTTCACGTTGCCACGGTCGTAGTGGGTGTGGGTGTTGGTCTCAGGCACAGTGACGTAGGGCACGCCCTGATCCTGCAAGCTGGCCACGCTGTCTTTGTAGGCCTGCGAGAAGACATTGACCAGAATGAAGTGGTCGTAGGCACGCAGCAACCGGGCCTCGGCCTGTGCCACACGCAGTTTCTCGGTCATGCCCGTCTTGGCGGCTATGTTGTCGATGGCCTGCAGGGCATAGTTGGCCGAATGGATAGAGTTGTAGAAAGTCTCCCAAAGGAAGCTCGGCGTGTCCTGCTGTGTGCTCGAAACGCAGGGCTCGAAGCGGAACATCTCGTCGTCGGCACGACTGTAGGAGCCGAGATTGTAGTGGGCCAGCACCTGCTCCACATTGGGGTTGGCAGGCAGGTGGGGCGCGTTGTTGTCCATGAGGTTGTCGCTGGAAAGCTCACCCACCCATCCGTAGTTGCCCTGCGGATAAGAAGAGTTGAGCAGCTCGACCACCTTTTCCTCGGTGTCGATTTCCACACGCTCGTCGGGCACCTTGTCAAGGAAACTGTCTGAGCATCCGGAAAGCAGGAAGGCTGCGGCGCCTAACGAAAGGGCGATATAACGTATTGTTTTCATAAATACCTTATGTGTTACTCTTAATGTTTGTCTTTACTTCTCACCTAATTAAATTATATATAAGCATTAGATGCCGAGTCGCACGGTGAGTGTGAACTGTTTGGCCATCGGCGTTGCCACACCACCCGAGTTGACAAATTCCGGATCCATACCGTTAAGCTTGTCGTCGGAGTAGATGAGGAAGAGGTTGGTAGCATCGAGCTTCAGAGAAGCCGTGTTGAGTCCGATGTGCTTGAGGAGCTTCGGCGAGAAGTCGTAGGTCAGCGAAATATCCTTCATGCGGATGAAACCACCGTCGGCCACGCGGGCAGTCGAGTAGTTATAAGCATTGTAGGCATAGCCGAGCAAGGTGTTGTTGTAGTACTGACGCACGGAAGCGATGGCAGGGATGGTGGTCACATGCTCGTCACCCGGCACGACCCAGCGGTTCTTGAATTCCTTCGGCATGGCACTCATGTCGGAATAGGAGGCAGCAAAATTCTGGTCGAGGCGCAGCTTGTTGCCAAAGCTGTAGGTGATGAAGATGTTCAGACGCCAGTTCTTCCAACGCAGCATGTTGTTGAGACCACCGGTGATGGTGGGCTCCGTCGGGCCCTCATATTTCAGGAAGCCGAGCTTGTCATACTCCTGGAAGTTGATGTCGGTGGTGGTAATATCACCGTTTTCGTTGATGATCATGGGAATACCCTCATCGTTCAGACCGACGAACGGGATGGAGAACAGGGCGCGGTGCGGATAGCCCTCCATGGCATAACCGTTGCTCTGCACAAGACTGATGACCTGCGAGCGGGCGAGCAGTTTGGTGATTTCGGTCGTGGCCCACGAGAACGTGAAGTCGGTGTTCCATGCGAAGTCCTTCTTCATGATGTTCTTTGTAGAGAGGGTGGCCTCAATACCGTGCGACTTCATGCTGGCCACGTTGGCTGTCTGCGTACCGCTTACCTCAGTCTGGATGTAACCGATGAGGTCGTAGTTGTTACGCCAATAGAAGTCGGTGACAAGGTTGATGCGGTTGTCGAGGAAACCGAGGTCGGCACCGATGTTGAACTCATGCTTCTTCTCGTAAGTGAGGTCCTCGTTGGCAGGCTGACTGAAGAAGATGCCCGTCTCCTGCTGGTTGGTCTCGGGACGCCACACCTGGTCGGCGCGGAAGATGGCGCGAGCATTGGAGGCACCTGTCGACTCGCCGGTGAGCGAATAACTCAGACGCAACTTGGCATAAGAGAACCAGTTGTTGTTCTCCATGGCCCAGCGCTTGAACCACTCGTCCTCAGACGGTGTCCAGCTGGCACTGACGTTCCATGTGGGCAGCCAGCGGCTCTGACGACTCTTGCCGAGCTGGTTGGTGCCGTCGTAGCGGTAAGTGAAGTTTGCACCATAGATGCCCTTATAAGAATAGTTGAGGTTGGCGAAGTAGGCAAGACGACGATCCCAGCTGCGACTAAAGCTCTCCAGCGACGTGCCTTCCTCCTGTGCCATCTTATACAACAGGTAGTTGGGCACGACGATACGGCCGTTGTCGTAGTCGACACCATAGGTATTGGTCTCAGAGGCGTCGTAGTCGGAACGGTCGGCCTCCATACCCACGAGGGCGTTCATGATGTGGGTGTCGTCCCAAACGTGGTTGTAGTTAACAGTTCCACGGAAGGTGAGCTGCTTGACCGAGTTGACGTTCTTGGTGAGAATACCACCCTTCTCCATCACCGACACAGGCAGCGAGTTGGGCTTGTCAGGATCCTGATAGAGATAGGTGTTGTTGTACATCACGTTCGGGTTGTCGACGCCGGCACGATAGGCCTCGGCACGGTTCGAGCGGTTGAGCACGTAAGTGTCGCGGGTGGCGTTGTAGGCACGATAGCTGATGATACCGTTGGCCTCCAGACCGAGAATGGGCTTCCAGCTCATCTCACCCTGGAACTTCAAGTCGCGCGTCTGAACGTTGATGTAGTTGTTGTCGAGCTCGTCAAAAATGTTGAACGCAGCATAGTTGCGCGTGTAAGTCTGGCTGGGGTCAAGCGTACGCGATGTGTTGAGGGCGTAGCTGAAGGGGTTGATGTCGAAGGAACGGCTGACAGCACCGCTCACCACGTCGACACTCTGGTTGAGCGTACCCGGCGCGTCCTGGTCACGATAGCTGCCGTTGGTGCGCAGGGTGAGGCTGAGCCACTTGCTCAGATTGAACGAGGCATTGACGTTGGCAGTGTAACGCTGCACCTTCGAGTCGTCGGTCCATCCCGGATCATAGAGAGCCGACAGCGAGGCGTAGAGGTTGGCCTTGTCGGTACCGGCAGAGATAGAGACCGAGTGGGTCTGCATGAGGTTGTTCTTGAAAAGGAGGTCGAACCAGTCGGTGTTGCGGAACTCGGCCTGCTGCAAGTAGGCGTTCATGGCCGACTGCGTGTAGGGCAGGCCATACTGGCCGTTGGTCGCGTTGTACTGATCCATGAGGTTATACATCTTACCATAGAGACCGGCCGACGAGCCGTTGGCAACCTGCGAGAACTCAAGCCATCCCTTGGCAGCCATTTCCTTATAAATACCCATCTGCTCCTGCGAGTTGGATATGTTATAGTTGGAATAGCTGGGCTTCAGACGATAGGTGAACTCACCGGTATAGTTGATGGCGGAGTGTCCGGCACGTCCTTTCTTGGTGGTGATGACGACCACACCGGCCATGGCGCGCGCGCCATAAATAGAGGTGGCGGAACCATCCTTCAGCACCTGGAAACTCTCGATGTCGTCTGCGTTGAGGCCTGCGATGGCATTGGAGATCAGCGTTGTGGCGTCACCTGACGACAGGTCTTCAGCCGACACGTTGACAGCGTCCTCCATGATCACACCATCAACCACCCACAGAGGGCTCGACGAGCCATAGATGGACGTGGCTCCACGCACACGAATCTTAGGCGCCGTACCAAAAGTGCTTGACACGTTCTGCACGCTCACGCCGGCGGCACGGCCTTCCAAGGCACGCGTCACGTCGGCCACACCGTCCAGTTTGGCCTCGTTGGCGTCAATCTTCGTGGTGGCACCCGTGAACAGACGTTTGTCCATCTTCTGGATACCGGTAACCACAACCTCGTCGATGACGTGGTCATCGGCAGGCTCCAGCGTAATCTTCATGTCTTGGGCTCCCTTCACGGTCACGGGTTTCATACCAATGAACGTGATTTCAAGCATCGGATTCTTCTGCGGAGACTGGAACGAGAATTTACCGTCCAAATCAGTGGCCGCGCCTGTCTTCGTGCCCTTGACCATCACAGAGGCACCAATGACCGGCTGGCCATCCTCCTGAGAAATCACAGTACCGGAAACCGTCGTTTGGGCGAGCGCCATCCCGACAGAAAGGAACAGGCAGGCCAAAATCAGAGTTAGTCTTCTTTCCATAAAATCTCTCTTGTATTTTAAAATAATTATGTTACGACTGAATAGATATTCGATGTACTAAGTCTGCCTATCCTTACGAATACACATACCTTACTTGACAACGATTGATTCTAACTTTATCTCTCTTAATGTTCATGATGTCGCACCAAAAGCAACAGAAGTGTGGATTTGATACTTATCCAGTAGCTGGAAACATCACCTTGCAAATTTAGCGGTTTTTCGTTAACTTAACAAATATTGAGGGAAAGAGCGTTAAGTTTTAAAGGTATTTTAACGTTTAAACCATCATAAATGCATGATTTCAGCAAAAACAAACACAATCGGGGAAGTTGCAAACCGTAAGCAAACCTGCCCAAGCTTGACGAAAGCGAAAACCATTCGCGCTTTGAAAATACCTATTCGTCTACCTTTTAAGGATTAAACGTGAGTTTTGCAAATCACACCACACACGACCGCCACCCGGCGGCACACACAGATGCCATGCAGGGCGACTGCGTTAAAAAAGCCAAAACGGACAAGAAATCTCTGAATACACGACAGACAGCCACATGCAAGACAATCTTCCCAAAGCCAAAAGCACCTCCATCTACTGCCAAAGACGGTCTTCGGCAACACGAAAGAAGGCTTCTTGGGATGTAAGTAACCATCTTTCAGAAGGCGAAAGGACGCCTTTCAGAAAGCAAAAGACCGTCAGAAACGCATCTTGCTGACCTGACTGCGAAGATAAGCGCGCAAGCCTTCGTCGGCCAGCACCTCAATGTCAGTGGCCAGTCCCAACACAAAGCGGCCCACGCCAACATAGCTCACCACGTCAGTCTCGAAGATCCAGTGGGTAGCGTCGTCCTGCGTCAGGCAACGGTAGGACATGGGATACTCCTCCCGCATCAAGTTGTAGGCTAAAAGTCCCAGCCGCAACAGGATGTGATGACGCTGCTCGCCGGTGAACATGAAGAGGTCGGTGTAAGCCTCCTTGTGCATGTACTCGTAGCTCCAGCCGAGGTCGGGCGAGACTATCACCTCCTCCATGCGCGATATCTTGAAAGTCTTGTTCAAACCAGAGCTGATCTCATAGCACTGCACATCGATGTCATTGTTCAGAAAAAGGTAAGGCTCCACGAGGCGATTGGTCACTGTTCCGCTGTGGGGCGACGAGTAGTTACGCAACAGCGCCACACGCTTCTTGTCGATGGCCTCATAGAGACGTGACACATTCTCGGCCATGCGGCTCTGCATGGTCTTGTCAGCGAAGATGGCGAGATCGTAAAACTGTTCGAGCTTGCGGCGTATCATCGAGGTCATCTGGTTCTTCTCGGCCACGCTGACAACCTTATAGAGAAACACGGCCTCGGACTCCAAGAAGTTAATGCTCGATGAAATCTGCTGGAAGAAGGGCGACTGTGGGTCGAGATGATAGTAACTGCCACGGCGAACGAGCGTGAAACCATAGTTGCGCAGGGCCTTGAAACAATAGTAGAGATTGCGGCGTGTCGTGCCCATGACTTTCTCCAGTTCCTCGGCAGTGGCACCACGCGTCTTGACGAGCGTAAGAATAAGGTTGAGCAACCGACTATACTGATTGTTCTCCATGCGTCAGTCCTCCCAAGGAATGTCGAGCTCACTATCCAGCAGATGGAAACTCCGCCGATGAAATGGGCTGATTCCGTAACGTCGGATGCCCTCACGATGCTTTTTCGTCGGGTAGCCCTTGTTCGATTTCCAGTCGTACATGGGATAGCGGCGGGCGAGGTCGTCCATGTAATCGTCACGGTAGGTCTTGGCCAAAATGCTGGCCGCAGCGATGGGCTGATAACGGCCGTCGCCCTTGACGACGCAGGTGTGGGGCAACGGGTCAGTCGCACGCGCGCCTTCGGTTCCCTCCACGGGCGGGCGATAAGGGTCGAAGCGGTTGCCGTCAACGATGAGTGCCTGCGGACGCACGCTCAACTGGTCGATGGCACGGTGCATGGCCAGAAAACTGGCGTGCAAAATATTGATTTTGTCGATTTCATCGGGTGTCACCACACCGACGGCCCACGCCACGGCATCGTGTTCTATCTGCTGCCGGAGCTCGTAGCGACGGGCGGCCGTAAGCTTCTTCGAGTCGTTAAGCAGTTCGTTGTCGTAGTCGGGAGGCAGAATGACGGCAGCCGCAAAGACGCTTCCAGCCAAACATCCGCGGCCGGCCTCATCGCAGCCAGCCTCTACAAGATCATGATAGAAATGGGATTCAAGCTTCATCAAAGCAGTATTGATTCGTTAAAGAATACTAAGGAAATTAGGATTTAACACTGAGAAATTTGGATTGAAATATCATTTCACTTTTCAGGACTATCTTTGCAGCCGTAAACAAACGATAGTAACCATACAATAATAATTCATTCCTATGGAACAGAACATGATTCTTACAGGCCACAACGAGAAGAGCCTCAACCTTCAGAATGTCGTGAACATCATCAGAAACGCTGCCGCGACACTGCAAAAACCGGCCGAATGGTTGCGCAACTACTACAGTAACGTGCTGGAACGGAACCTCAGCTGGCACCAAACACTCTCACTGCTGCATGTGCAGGTGGCCATGGTCTTCGCCATCTTCCCGGTCGACGGGCCGCTGTTGCTGCGCGCCCTGTGCGTGGCATGGTTTTTGAAAACCGTGCTAATGTGCAAGACCGCACTCAAAGGCTAAAACTTTCACCCTTCCCTTGCCCGGTAATGGCAGGGGAAGGGCAAAACACATCAGAACATTCCGGCCACACGGGCGATGCCGTCGGCAAGGATATCTATCTCCTCACGGGTGTTGTAGAGACCAAAGCTGGCACGCACGGTTCCAAGCACGCCGAGACGATCCATGAGCGGCTGCGCGCAGTGGTGCCCCGTACGCACGGCAATGCCGAGACGGTCGAGCAGCGTACCCATGTCCATGTGGTGGATGTCGCCCACGTTGAAACTGACGACGGCCTCATGGCTGTTGAGAGCCGGATCCACCTCAAGAGGCGGCGTAGATGCCGCACCGTCCCCGGCAGGGCCATAGATATGGATGCGGGGAACGTCCCGGAGCCGCCTCAAAGCATAGGCGGTGAGCTCACGCTCATGCCGCTCGATGTTGTCCATGCCCAATGAGTTCAAGTAGCCGATGGCCTTTGCCAGGCCATGAGTAGCGATGTAATCGGGCGTTCCAGCCTCAAACTTCAGCGGCGGACGCTCGAAGGTGGTCTTCTCGAAGCTCACATGCTCTATCATCTCGCCGCCACCTTGATAGGGAGGCAACCGCTCGAGCCACGACTCCTTGCCATAGAGCACGCCGACACCCGTCGGGCCATACATCTTATGACCGCTGAAAGTGAAGAAATCGCAATCGATGTCTTGCATGTCAACCTTGAAATGAGGTGCGCTCTGCGCTCCGTCGATCATCACCGGCACGTCGTGCTCATGCGCGATGCGGACGATTTCCTTGACGGGATTGACCGTCCCCAACACATTGCTCACATGGGCTACGCTCACCATACGGGTCTTCGCTGAGAACAGACGGGCATAGGCCTCCATGTCGAGCACGCCGCCGTCGGTCATCGGGATGACTTTCAGCACGATTCCCTTCCGTGCCGCTTGCAACTGCCACGGCACGATATTGGAATGATGCTCCATGACGGAGACGATGACCTCGTCGCCCTCACTCATAAAGTCGTCGGAATAGGTCGCGGCAACAAGGTTAAGACCCTCGGTAGTGCCGCGTGTGAATACGATTTCTGCGGTGGAACGGGCATTAATGAACTGCCGCACCGCCTCACGCGCCGCCTCGTGCAGCTCTGTCGACTGCTGGCTGAGCCAGTGGATGCCGCGATGTACGTTGGCGTTCACGTTAAGATATTCGTCGCGCATGGCGTCAAGTACACACAGCGGCTTCTGCGTGGTAGCCGCATTATCGAGATAGACGAGCGGCTTACCATATATTTTCCTCGATAAAATCGGGAAATCTTTTCTGACTTTGCTTATTTCGTACATTTCTTCATTCCGCAATTTTCGCATTTTCCCAGTTCTCCCCGGAACCGTTTCTCCACGAGATGATGCAGCCGGTCGCGCAAGGGTGACAGCTTGATCTGGTCAATGGCCTCGCCGATGAAAGCAAGTTCCAGCAGCAGCTTGGCCTCATGGGCGCTGATGCCCCGTTGCTGCATGTAGAACAGGGCCGCATCGTTGAGTTGACCGACGGTGGAGCCATGTGAACAGTTGACATCGTCGGCATAGATTTCGAGCATGGGCTGTGTGTACATGCGTGCTTCCTTGTTCATACAAAGGTTCTGGTTGGTCTCTTGCGAAATGGTCTTCTGCGAGTCATGACGCACGAGCACCTTGCCAGCGAAGGCACCCACGGCGTGTCCGTCAAGCACATACTTGTAGAGCTCATGTGAGGCACAATGACCCGCGGCATGGTCGATGAGCGTATTGTTATCGACATGCTGCCCCTTGTCGGCTATGACGGCACCGTTACACCAGCACTCGGCGCCCTCGCCTCGGAGCACGAGATTAAGCATGTTGCGTGTCACGCCATTGTGCAGTGTGATGACATTGTGGTTGACGCGGCTGTCGCGCTGCTGCTCGATGTAGACATTCGAGACGCGTGTGTTCTTGACATGTGTCTCTTCCAGACAGTAGAGGTCGAGCGAGGCGCCATCTCCGACGAAGGCCTCGATGACCTGCGTGGTGAGGAAACGGCGGTCGTCGGCACTGTCGTCGCAAAAGAGCAACTTGGCCTCGGCACCCTCCTCCATGATGATGAGCACACGACGGTTGACCATCAAGTCAACGTCGGAACGCAGGATGTTGACCACCTGAATGGCACGGTCTATCTTGACGTGGCGGGGCACGTAAACCAAGAGGCCGTCCTGAGCCAGCATCGTGTTGAGAGCTGTCAGCGAATCGTCGGCCGTAGCGGCCAACTTACCGTAATATTCAGCGATGAATCCGGGCTTTTCAGCCGCCACACGGCACAAACTGTCGACAATGACGCCCTCGGGCAACGACACTTTGGGAAGGGCCCGGGTGTAGAGCTGGTCATTGACGACGAAATAGAGCGACGTGCTGAGGTTGGGCACACCACAGCGGAAAGCCTCATAGGGATTGACAGGTACCTCGATGCGACGCAGGTTCAAGCCATAGTCGGGCTCGAAGAGCCGCTCCATGTCTGTATACTTGTAGCGTTCGACCTTGCGTGTGGGAAGTCCCTGCCGGCGAAAATCGTCAAAGGCCTTGTCGCGCGGTGCGTTCAGCACGGCGGCAGAATGGTCTTTGATGAGTTGCGCCGACTGCTCGTAGAGGTCGACGTATTGCTGTTCACTGCTCATTTGCCACTTCCTCCTTTATCCAATCGTAGCCGCGACATTCTATCTCCTTGGCCAGTTCGGGACCTGCTGTCTTGACAATGCGTCCATTGTAGAGCACATGAACGACGTCAGGCTTAATCATGTCGAGCAAACGCTCATAGTGGGTGATAACGATGATGGACTTCTCGGACGTGAAGAGCTTGTTGACGCCGTCGGCCACAATGCGCATGGCATCCACATCAAGACCCGAGTCGGTCTCGTCGAGAATGGCCAACGTAGGGTCGAGCATGGCCATTTGGAAGATTTCATTACGCTTCTTCTCACCGCCTGAGATGCCCTCGTTGACAGAGCGACGGGCCAGTTTGTTGTCAAGCTGCACAATCTGTCGTTTCTCATGCATGAGCTTCATGAACTCAGGAGCCTTCAGCGGTTCCAGTCCGTGATACTTGCGCTTGGCGTTGACAGCCGCCTTCATGAAGTTGGTCATGCTCACGCCTGGTATCTCAACCGGATACTGGAACGAGAGGAATAGTCCCTCACTGGCCCGGTCTTCGGGTTTCATGGCAAGCAGGTCCTTTCCGTTGAACAAGGCGGTTCCATCGGTAACCGTATACAGTGGATTGCCAGCGAGCACAGCACTCAAGGTCGACTTCCCTGAGCCGTTAGGACCCATGATGGCATGTATCTCACCGTCGCGAACCGTGAGGTTGATGCCTTTCAGTATCTCTTTGCCAGCAATGGTGGCGTGGAGGTTCTTAACTTCTAACATATATATTTGGTGTTGTTTTTAAAAATTATGCAATCTTTAGTTTCCGACAAGAATATCGAAGAGGAAGGGAAGTCCGACATCCCTAAGTGAATTGGCATCGCGTCGACTGAACGAGAAGGGGGACGTTACCTTCAGTCCCGCCGAGACGGCATGCCGACTGACGCGCGCATGGCGGAAGCCCGTTCGGTTGCTTCGCCCGTCAGTGTAATGGCCATCGACAAGGGCATCGATTCCCCACCGGTAACCGTATTCGAGTTGCAAGGCAATGCATGAGAAGAGATAGAGGTCGACTCCCACTACAAGGCCGATGCTGAACCAGGGCAGGTCAACGTGTCTTTGCGTTCCATAGCTATAACCGCCCGTCGTGGACGACATGATGTAATCGTCGTCCTCAACACTGAGGCCCCACAGGAAATCGGCTCTCACATAGGGCTGCACGAACCACTCGTTGGGTGCCGATCAGCCCTACCCTACCGTTCCTTCGAGCGAGACGCTGAGCAGTTTCTGTGCCTCCACTGCAAACTCCATGGGAAGCTTGTTGAGCACATCCTTAGCATAGCCGTTGACAATCAGACCGACGGCATCCTCCATCGGTATGCCGCGCTGATTGCAATAGAACAGCTGGTCTTCGGAAATCTTCGAGGTGGTAGCCTCATGTTCTACGACAGCGGTGTCGTTGTGAATATCCATATAGGGGAAAGTGTGGGCCCCGCAATCGGAACCAAGTAGCAAAGAGTCGCACGAAGAATAGTTGCGAGCATTATCGGCATGCGACGTGGCACGCACCAGGCCTCGGTAGGAGTTCTGCGAATGACCAGCCGAGATACCTTTCGAGATGATGGTCGACCGGGTGTTACGGCCCATGTGAATCATCTTCGTGCCGGTGTCGGCTTCCTGATAATGATTCGTCACGGCGACACTGTAGAACTCAGCTTGCGAATTGTCGCCACGCAGCACGCAACTCGGATATTTCCAAGTGATGGCCGATCCCGTCTCGACTTGCGTCCACGAGAGCTTGGAACCCTCGCCCCGACAGTCGCCACGCTTGGTCACCAGATTGAGCACGCCACCTTTACCATGCTCGTCGCCAGGATACCAGTTCTGAACGGTCGAGTATTTCACCTCAGCATGGTTCATCACCACAATCTCGACAACGGCGGCATGAAGTTGGTTCTCGTCACGCATCGGTGCCGTACAACCTTCAAGATAGCTCACGTAGGAATCGTCGTCGGCCACGATGAGCGTGCGCTCAAACTGACCGGTGTTGCGGGCATTGATGCGGAAGTAGCTGCTCAACTCCATCGGGCAGCGCACGCCTTTGGGGATATAGACAAATGAGCCATCGCTGAAGACAGCTGAATTGAGTGCAGCCGAAAAATTGTCACGATAAGGCACCACACTGCCCAAATACTGACGCACCAAATCAGGATGCTGCTTCACGGCCTCGCCAATGCTACTGAAGATGACACCCTTCTCGGCCAATTGCTTCTTGAACGTCGTCTTCACGCTCACCGAGTCCATGATGGCATCGACGGCTGTACCGCTGAGCGCAAGACGCTCCTCCAAGGGTATGCCCAACTTGTCGAAAGTCTTCTCCAGCTCCGGGTCTATCTCCTTGTTCTTAGGCTTCGCCGCCATAGGGTCGGCATAATAAGAAATGGCTTGAAAATCAATGGGCGGCACGTGCACATGCCCCCACGTGGGCACCGGAAGTGTCTGCCAATAGCGGAAAGCGTTCAGGCGGAAATCGAGAAGCCAGTCGGGCTCATCCTTTTTCCGCGAGATGAGGCGCACGATGTCCTCATTCAATCCTTTAGGTATAACGTCCGTCTTGACATCGGTGGTGAAGCCATACTCATATTTACGTTCCGCCACCTTACGGACAAATTCGTTCTTCTCTTTATCGTTTACTTTCAATTCCATAGAAAGAGAATCTATATATTTAGTTAGGAGAAAAGGAAAGGAGCCAGGAGTTAATGGCCGGAAATCAGAGTTTTACTCTTAACTTCTGCTTTTTAACTCTCCCGACTCCTTTCCTTTGACTAAACCGAATGACTCCTGACCGTCTTAAAGTTTCTGTTCCACCTCAATCTCAGTGAAGGTCTCCAGGATGTCTCCGACCTGTATGTCGTTATAGTTGACAAGCGATATACCGCATTCAAGTCCGGTAGCCACCTCTTTAACGTCATCCTTGTAACGTCTGAGGGCCAGGATGTTGGCGGTGCGCACGACGATACCGTCGCGCACGACACGGCACTTATCCTTGGAGTGAACCTTGCCTTCGGTGACAAGACCACCGGCCACCGTACCGACCTTGGAAATCTTGTAGACCTGTTTGACTTCCACCTGACCAGTGAGGATTTCCTTCTTCAACTTGTCAAGCATGCCCTCCATGGCCGACGTGACATCGTCGATGGCATCGTAGATGACCGAGTAGGTGTTGATTTCCACACCCTCGCGCTCAGCAAGTTTGCGGGCATCGGCCGACGGACGCACCTGGAAGCCCACGATGATGGCATCGGAGGCACTGGCAAGCATGACGTCGTTCTCGGAAATCTGACCCACTGCCTTGCTGATGACATTCACTTTCACCTTGTCGGTCGACAACTTGATGAACGAATCGCTCAAGGCCTCGACAGATCCGTCGACATCACCCTTGACGATGATGTTGAGTTCGTGGAACTCGCCCTTGGCAATGCGGCGGGAAATGTCGCCAAGCGTCAGACGCTGCTGCGTACGCAGACCCTGCTCACGTTGCAACTGCTCACGCTTGTTGGCAATGTCGCGAGCCTCCTGCTCTGTGTCAAGCACATGGAAAGAATCGCCGGCAGTGGGCGCACCGTTCAAACCGAGGATGATGGCCGGATCGGAAGGACCAGCTTTCTCAACGCGCTGGTTGCGCTCATTGAACATGGCCTTGATGCGGCCCCAGCAGGTACCGGCAATGACGATGTCACCCTGACGGAGCGTGCCATTGCTGACAAGCACCGTAGAGACAAAACCACGCCCCTTGTCGAGCGACGACTCGATGATGTTTCCCGTACCCTTGCGGTTCGGATTGGCCTTGAGGTCAAGCATGTCGGCCTCCAGCAACACCTTCTCCATGAGCTCATCGACACCAATTCCTTTCTTGGCGCTGATCTCCTGGCACTGATACTTGCCGCCCCACTCCTCTACGAGCAGGTTCATGTTGGCCAAATCCTCACGAATCTTGTCGGGGTTTGCACCCGGCTTGTCAATCTTGTTGATGGCAAATACCATCGGCACACCTGCTGCCTGCGCATGGGCGATGGCCTCCTTAGTGGTAGGCATCACGCTGTCGTCGGCAGCGATGATGATGATGGCAATATCGGTGACCTGCGCACCACGGGCACGCATGGCGGTGAAAGCCTCATGACCCGGCGTGTCAAGGAATGTCACCTTGCGCCCATCCTTCAATGTTACGCTGTATGCACCGATGTGCTGAGTGATGCCACCGGCCTCACCAGCAATGACGTTAGTGTTACGGATATGGTCGAGCAATGAGGTCTTACCGTGGTCGACATGCCCCATGACGGTGACAATCGGCGCGCGCGGCACGAGATCGGCCTCGTCGTCTTGTTCCTCGCTGACAGCCTCTTGCACCTCAGCACTGACATATTCCGTCTTATAGCCAAACTCCTCAGCCACCATATTGATGGTCTCGGCGTCAAGACGCTGATTGATGGAAGCCATGATGCCGATACTCATCAAGGTTCCGATGACCTTGTTGACGCTGGCATTCATCATCGTGGCAAGCTCGGAGACGGTCACAAACTCGGTGAGTTTGAGCACCTTGCTCTCCTTGTTGGCTGCCTTCTGCTCCTCGTTGAGCTTCTCCTGCACAGCCTCACGCTTCTCACGGCGATACTTGGCACCCTTGCGGTTCTGACTCTGCTTGGAGGTCAGACGTGCCAACGTCTCCTTGACCTGGCGTGCCACATCCTCCTCGTTCACTTCCAGCGGTTTCTGGCCGCGGTTCTTTTTCTTCTTGTTCTTCTTGGCTTGGTTGGCAGCCTGGTTGGCGGCGGCATTGATGTCGACGCGCTCCTTGTTGATGCGCACGCGCTTCTTGCGTTCACCTCCCTGCTGCTGGGCCTTGCCCTCACGCTCTTTGCGCTTTTCCTCCTTCGATTTCTTTTTCGGGCGTGTGCTTTGATTGATTGCAGACAGGTCAATCTTTCCGATGATATTCACCTTGGGCGTGCTGAGGAGCTTCTTCTCGCTCTTCAACTGAAACACCTCCGGCTTGTTGTTGTCGGGCTTGGCTGGCTCTGTTTTTGGCTGCTCCGCCTGTGTGGCCTTGTCCTGATCGTCTTTCGGCGCAACGGCTTGTGGCTTCGGGGTCTGCACCACCGACTTCTGCGCCGCAGGCTGAGATGCTGTTGACGGCTTGACCGCAACCTTCTCCACCACAGCCTTCTCCGTGGCCGGTTTCTCTGCCACAGGCTTCTCGACAACAGGTTCCCCAGCAGCAGATTTCTCTGCGGCAGGACGTGAAGCCGGCTTAGCAGATGCAGACGCAGGGCTGACGGCAGCAGCCTTGGCTTCGGAAGCCTTGGAAGACGCAGCAGCAGACTTCACCTCAGCCGGGGCCTTGCCCACATTGGTGAGATCTATCTTGCCCAGTGGCTTATACTGCTGCACGCCTGCTTTCTCCAACAGCGTGCTGCCTCCTGTCTCCTTCTGCTGATCGCGCTTTTTCTCCTTGGGTTTCTTCTGGAATAGTTTCTCGGCGCGCGAACGCACTTCGGCGTCGTGCTTGAACTCCACCTCCAGCGCATGATACTGCTCTTCGGTGAGCTTCGAAGTCAGCTCGATTTTCTCTTCACCGAGATTGTATTTCTTCTTCAGGAATTCAACTGCCGTTTGAAGTCCTATGTTCAATTCACGAATTGCTTTGTTTAATCTGATGCTCATACTTTGCTTTTTGAAGACAGGAAGGAATAGCGGCCAGCCCCGCCGGCTCTTTCCGGCCTTTCTCTTTTTTACCTTTTACCTTTTTATCTGTTCTTAGAATCAGACTGTCTGCATCCGGCATTCAATCCGCACACGGATCCATACCGGTGCACACAGTCCCTATTGTTGTAGGCCGAAACGTATTAGTTGCTCTCAAATTCGCTCTTCAGCACATCCAGCACATGGTCGACGGTCTCTTCCTCCAAGTCAGCCTTCTCGACCAGCATCTCACGCGGCGCATTAAGCACCTGCCTGGCTGTATCAAGCCCGAGGGACTTGATGGCATCGATGACCCACTGATCGATCTCGTCGGAAAACTCGTCGAGGTAGATATCCTCCTCGCCCTCGCCGTCGGGAACGTCACGGAAGACGTCGATGGTGTATTCGGTCAACATACTGGCCAGTTTAATATTGAGACCGCCACGGCCAATGGCCAAACTCACTTGATCGGGTTGCAAATAGACCTCTGCCTTCTTGGTTTCCTCATCAATACTGATGGAGCTGATCCGGGCAGGACTCAGCGCACGCTGAATGAACAACTTCGTGTTGGCCGTCCAGTTGATGACGTCGATATTCTCATTGTTCAGCTCGCGCACGATGCCATGCACACGGCTTCCCTTGACGCCCACGCAGGCTCCCACGGGATCGATGCGGTCGTCATAGCTCTCTACGGCCACCTTGGCACGCTCTCCCGGCATGCGCGCAATCTTCTTGATGGCGATCAGACCGTCGGCAATCTCCGGCACCTCAGCTTCCAGCAGACGCTCCAAGAAAGCCGGGCTCGTGCGCGAAAGAATGATTTTGGGATTGTTGTTCTCGTTGTCGACACGGTCGATGACGGCACGCACGGTCTCTCCCTTGCGGTAGACATCGCTCGGAATCTGATCCGACTTAGGAAGGATGAGCTCGTTGTTGTCGTCATCTACGACAAGCACCTCACGCTTCCATACTTGATAGACCTCGCCGGAAATGACCTCGCCCACGCGATCCTTGTAGCGATTGTAGAGCTGATCGTGCTCAAGCTCCAGTATTTTGCTGGCCAGCGTCTGGCGCAGGTTCAAGATGGCACGGCGTCCGAACTTGGCAAAGTCAACCTTTTCCGACACTTCCTCGCCCACCTCATAGTCGGGCTCCAGCTTCCGGGCCTCGGCCAAGGCAATCTGCTTGTTCTCGTCCTCCACCTCTCCGTCGGGCACGACGATGCGGTTACGGTATATCTCGAAATCGCCCTTGTCAGGATTGACGATGACATCGAAGTTCTCATCGCTGCCATAGATTTTGGCGAGTACATTGCGGAAACTCTCTTCCAAAACGCTCACCAAGGTCGTACGGTCGATATGCTTGGTGTCCGTAAACTCACGGAACGTGTCAATCATACTGACCTGATCTTCATCTTTCTTTCTTGCTGCCATAGCTTTATTTGAAACTTATTAAGTATTTTGTATATTTCACATTGTTCATGTTGTAACAGTGGTCGACATCCATCATCTGCGGACGCTTCTTGCCTTCCACCTTTACCTTCTCACGCACGGCGACCACGAAATCGTCATCCCCGACGCTTTTCAGCACGCCCTTCACTTTCTTGCCGTCTCCGTCAAGCACCTCCACATCCAGGCCGATGCTATTGACATATTGCTGCCGCACCTTGAAAGGCTGTCCGAGACCGGCCGAGCCTACCTCCAGCTCATAGTCCTCCTCGTCGCGACTGAGATGCTCCTCTATGTAGCGGCTCAAGTCAGCACAATCTTCTATCCACACTCCATCGGCGTGGTCGATTTCGACAACGATTCTGTCGTCCGGACTGACCTGTACGTCGACCAGGAAGTATTCCTTGTCGGCCAGCCACTCGTCTACCAGTTTCTTTACGGCGTTTTTATCTATCATACATGTGTTATTAAAATAAAATGAGGAGCTCCCTCGGGAGCCCCTCATTCCACTGAACGGTGCAAAATTAGTAATATTTTTGCATACAGCCAAACGTTTCGGTACTTTTTTTCTCCACGTTTCAGTCTGACAAGCCATCGGGCGACAGCAACTTCCGATACCGTGGGAGGTCGTTGAGAAGCTTCACCGCCTCATCATATTGCTTATCGTCAAGCAATCCGTTCTCCATCGCCCCGGCCTGATAATAATAAGCGGGCACAATGTCTATCGCGAGCATACGCTTGATTTCCTCCTTATTATAATCAAGGTCGTAAGCCACATCATGCTTCAGTTTTTTCTCCAACGCGTCAAACTCAGGCTTGGCCTTCTCATAATAGCCCTCGAAAGTGGCGAGTTTCTTCAGGTCGGCGAGATACTTCTCCGTGAGCTGGTCATACTTGAATCCACTGTCGACAACGCGACGCTTAAAATCTTCGAAGTCGGCATCAGAGACGCTGAACTCACCTGCCGGCGATATAGTCGGATGCCTTGCGATATAATCGATGATATAGTCCTGCACCACCTCCTGCGAGTCAATACGCGTGAAAAGATAATCGGTGATATTGGCCATCGAGTCGGGCTTCACCTCCACGTCGGGCATGATGCCGCCGCCGTCGCGAACGATACGTCCATGAGCCGTGCGAAACTCCTTGGTCAACGAGTCCGGCACATGCTCCATGCGCCCGAGTTGCCCGTGCTTATAGTTGACGGCCTGTATGCAACGCCCGCTCGGGATATAATATTTGTTGGTCGTAAACTTCATCTGTCCGTTGTAAGGCACATCCATGGTCATCTGCACGAGTCCCTTTCCATACGTACGCGTCCCCAAGACAACGGCACGGTCAAGATCTTGCAGGGCCCCACTCGTGATTTCGCTGGCCGACGCCGAGCCCCTGTTGACAAGCACCACGATGGGAATCACCGTGTCAATGGGCTCCACCGTGGTCTTATAATCATGGTTCACGCGCGCGAGCTTTCCCTTGTTGGAGACGATGAGCTGGCCTTTCGGCACAAACATGTTGACAATGTTGACCGCCTCCTGCTCCAGTCCGCCGCCATTTCCGCGCAGGTCAAGGATGAAGGCGCGCATGCCCTGCTTCTTCATTTCCAGGAAATCACGGCGCACATCACGCGAACAGCCCTCCGTGAACGAGTTCAGATTTAGGTATCCGATGCCGTTCTTCACGCCATAATAAGGGATATGAGGCAACTGAATGGAGCGACGCGTGATTCTGAACTTCATCACCTTGCCCGTCGAGGGCCGTTTGATTTTCAGTTCGAAGGTCGTTCCGGCATCACCTCTCAGATGCTTGCTTACATAAGCCGTGAACGGGTCAGCCTGTCCCGACGTACGCGGGAAAGTGTTGTTCATCAGCGAGTCGTCTATCGACAGAATGATGTCGCCCTTCTTCAGCCCGGCCTCTGCGGCAGGCATGCCCTCATAAGGCTCCCAGATAACAACCTTGTCTATCTTGAAATTATGACGCACCTCCGCCCCAATGCCGGCATACTTGCCTGTCATCATAGTCCTGAGCTGCTGCACGTCATTGGCCGAATAATACTCCGTGTAGGGATCCAGCGACGCCAACATCGCGTTGATGCCGTTTCCGATGACCTTGTCAGCGTCAAGCGTATCGACATACATCATGTCAAGATTGCGATAGATGGTATTAAACACCTCCAGATTCTTGGCCACTTTGAAGTTGTGGTCCTTGTCGGTCTGCGCCGTCAGCGGCATCGCCAGCAGCAGGAGCGCATATATCATGATTCTTTTCATATTCTCTTCCGGACGAGTCGGCAACCACCGGCCGCCGACTCTGTCTTGCTATACTATATATATAATATGTAATTGACGCTGCAAAAGTAACATATAATCATGTGAACAGAAAGACAAAAGACAAAAAATTAGCGTATTTTAGCGAAAATCACAAAAAAGTGCTCAAAACATTTGGTGGTTTCAAAAACTTGCTGTACCTTTGCACTCGCAATCGGCAAAAAGCCTTTTACATCTGCTTCAGTAGCTCAGTTGGTTAGAGCACCTGACTGTTAATCAGGGGGTCGTTGGTTCAAGCCCATCCTGGAGCGCAAACAAAACGAAGGAGTCAGCAAACGCTGACTCCTTTTTTATTTCCTGTCAAACCATTATTCCAATCAAAGCTGATTCAGCAAACATTCAAAAGTTGGTTCTGTAAAAATTCAAAAGCTGACTCTGCAGATATTCAAAAGCCCACTCAGTAGACATTCAAAAGCAGGCCCGGTAGATATTGCAGCCATGCACTTTTACGACGGCAAAGGCTCACCCGACAAACCAGAGCCCTCAGCCGACGACGCGGCTGAGGGCTCACAGACAAAAGGAAAGGTATGAATGGGTATTGCAAATGCGACTATTTCACACCCGGCATGAAGCGCAACGTGTACGACAGCGTACCCGACGTGGGACACCGGTGCTTCGACAGTGCCTGATCGCCAGCGCAAGAATTGTTGCCAAGACCGCGCTGATAGGCATCAAAGTGGGCGAAGACGCCGTCGTTGCGGGTGAGATCATACCAATGGAGCTTGTCACTCCACATGGTATTACCCGTGTCACACCACCTGCTCTCATCATAATGCGAAAGCGAGAAGGACACACCGGCATTCACCTTCGTGTTGTCGGAGATGGCACAGTCGGAAGCCTTGACAGTGACATAAAGGCCATTATTGACGTTGAGCAGTGTCAACTCACGCAGTCCGGTGCGGTCGCCGTTGGTCTGCGGGTGAATCTGCTCCTCCAACATATCGTCGACGGTCGTCGCGTAGCGTCCCAGGAACGAGCCCGACATGCGGTCGACATAGTTCGACCACGGCCCACGACCGTAATACGTCACGTTCTCAAGGCCCGAAGCGAACGTCATTCCGAGACCGATGCGGCGCGTCTCAGCCTTCGGCGAGAACGTCACCTTCATGTCGACCGTGCCATCGGGATAGATGGTATAGACGTTGGTGTAGCTGCAATTGGTGGCCGACCCACTCACCGTAGCCGTATAGTTGCTGCCGCTGCGCTGGAGACCGGCCGAGAACGATGTCGAGCTGCTGCTGACCATGGCAGCATCGAGACCTCCGTCGTTGTCGATGTCACGCATGCTGTTGAAGTCGGGGCCCGTGGTCAGTATGCTCTTGCCGTCGAAAGTCCACGAAGTCATCTTTCCATTAGTGCCGAACGAGATAGAGAACCGCTTGCCCTCGGCCGTGGTTCCACTGACCGTGTTGCCACTAAGACTGAGCGACCCGCCCGAAGCGGCATGCGTTCCCAAGGCCGGGCGGTCGTTGAGCGCAAACTGGTTCTCGCTGACCACATAGCCTGCAGGTGCCCACAAGGTGGACTCCTTCAGCCGGAGCTGGAACAGGATGAGATATTCGGCATCCGATGTGACGGCCGTGGAATAGCCAACCGTGACCGTACCTGTCGAGCCTGCACTGACCGTCGGCAGGTTGACGCGACCCTCCTCAGCCAACAGACCGTCCCGCGTAATCTGATAGATGAGCTGATAGCGGTCCAGATTGATGAAGTTGTTCTTGTTGCGAATGGTCAGCCGATTGCTGCTCTTGTCAAATTCGAACGTCACATTCGCGTAAACCTTCTTCACCTCTGTCAGCTTGCCGGTCCACGCACGATCCGGCGTAACGATGCCGTTGTCCAGGAAGTTGCCCTGGAAGCCTATGTTCGCATTTACTGTATTATAGTCGTAACCGGCGGTCCAGTAGTTGAATCCATTGATCATTCTCGATGCCGCAGGCTTGTAGATGGCCTGATCCACCCAGTCCCAGATGCAACCGCCGATGATGCCCTCACTGCTCTCGATGAGATCCCAGTAATCTTGCAGACTGCCCACAGACTGGCCCATGGCATGACAATACTCTGAGAAGAACATCGGACGGGTCTTGTTATAATAGGTTCCGTTCTTCGAACTCTCTGCCTGCGCAAAGGTAGGATACATAATAGCATCGAGGTCGGACCATGTGGACGAGGCTCCCCCATCCGGCGCATTAAGCACCGGACGCGGGTCGTTATCCTTGCACCACTGGTAAGTGTATTGGAAGTTGCTGCCGTTTCCGCTCTCGTTGCCCAGACTCCAGAACACGATGCTCGGATGGTTGCGATCGCGCAACACCATGCGCTGCGTGCGGTCAAGCATCGCCGTCTTATAGTCGGAACGTCCGGAGACATTGGCACCATGATAGTGACACTCCACATCAGCCTCATCCATGCAGTAGAATCCGAAGACATCAAACATGGCATACATCTTCGGCTGACGCGGATAATGGGATGTGCGCACCATGTTGACATTGGCACGCTTCATCATCGTCACATCTTTAAGCATGGTCTCCACGTCGATGGCACGTCCATATTCGGGGTGCGTGTCCTGCGTATTCACGCCTTTGAAGAAGACGCGCTTGCCATTGACCAACACCTGCTTGCTATTGACGACGCTCACCGTGCGGAAGCCATACTTCGTCGAGAACGCCATCTCCTCGGTGCCGCCATCCTTCTGGCTCACCTCCACCGTGTAGAGATAAGGATTCTCCGCACTCCACGGCTGCAAACCGCTAAGCGCGAACGACAGCGAGACCGACGTAGCCGTCGTCGAGCCGGTGTAGGTATAGCTCTTCCGTGCCACCTCTGATCCCGCAGCATCGCGCAGCGTCACGTCGACGGTCTTGCCGGCCGAGGTGTTATCGCGGTTGTCGATGGCCAGACTGACCGTCATCGTGCCTGCCGTTGCATCATCGGACGAAGCGTCGAACCGGATGTGATGGTCGCGCACGGCCACCTTCGGTGTGGCATAGAGATAGACATCACGGTGAATGCCCGACAGGTGCCACATGTCTTGTCCTTCAAGATAGCTGCCGTCGCACCAACGGTAGACACGCACGGAGAGCTGGTTCTCGCCCTCGTGCACGAAACCGGTGAGGTCAAACTCGGCATCGGTGTTCGAGCTCTCGGTGAAACCGACATACTTGCCGTTGACCCATACCACGCCGGCCGAATAGAGTCCGTCGAAATGAATGAACACGCGCTTGTTCTCCCAGCCCTCGGGCAAGGTGAACGTGCGGCGGTAGAAGCCCGTAGCGTTGTGGCCTTCCACGCCATAGGCGGTCTGCCCCTGCATGGCAGTCCCGATGTTAGAGGAGACGAACGGATAGCCCACGTTGGTATAGACAGGCTTGCCGAAGCCGGCCGTCTCCCACGAGCGCGGTACGCGAATGGTATCCCATGCGGCGTCGTTATAGTTGGTCGCCTGGAACTCGCTGGCTCCGGGTGCCGAACCGGTGCCGGCCACATATTTAAATTTCCATGTGCCATTGAGCAACAGATAGTCAGCGCTCTTCGGCGTGAGCCAAGGCTTGTCATAATAAGCCACGTCCGCACGCATCTCCTGTGTGCTGCCATAGGGAATGTAAGTGGCATGAGCGTCTTCCTTATAGTCGCCCACCTTCGTCGGGTCGGAAATCCAGCTGACGCTGAAGCTGCCATGGTCGACGTTGACATCGCCGTCACCATCGCCGCCATCGCCACCACCCGTATCGCCGCCGTCACCATCGTCTGAGACCTTGGTGAAGCCGAAAGCCGTGGCCGAAGACTGTGAGGTGACTTTAATCAAGCCCGTATTAGCCGTGTTGAGTGCGAGATAATAGATGGTGGAATAGCTGTTATTCTGCGGCACGCAACAAATATAATAGGTGTTGTCGCCTGCGCTGACAAAATTCCATTCTTGATTGGCGTTATCCTGTCCGCCCAAATAATCATGCTCGGATGTCCACTGCAAAGGAGCGGTAGCGCTGGTTCCGGCCATATCAATCGCCTTGCCCGACAGCACACTGATGAGATTATAGATGTAGGTACTGCTGTTCCGGCTCCGCGTGACCGTCCACTGCTGGCCCTCCGAGCCCTTCGTCAGCGAGCTCACCTTGATGGCCTCATCATTTTCGGCCGTGGTCACTGTCAGTGCCGAGCCACTGTCAGACGCCGGCGAGACGTAATAGGTGCCGCCTATCTGCGGAACAACGAATCCTGCCGACGGCGTGACGGGAGTCTCGCCACTGTCGTCATCAAGCGTCACAATTGCCACCTCAGTATAAGTGGCACGACTGCGGACGTTGCCTTGCGTGGAACCAATCTGCACGCCTGTCAAGGCAAGCAGGTTGGGCAGCGCCGAGGCCGCCACCTGACTGACGCCGTTGATGGTCAGTCCGTCTGCCGACAGCACAAGACTGACCGTCCCGGAGATGCCGGTTACGTCTTGGCGTACAGAGTTAGCGGTATTTGACACATAGTCGATGTGCAGCGTTGAAGTGCTTTGGGTATAGTACAAATGCAGATTAGTGGCCGTCGTATGCCCGTTCTCCGTACCCCAATTGTCTATGTCATCACCCACCGACAGGATGTTCTCCAGCGACGTGCTGCTTCCGCACGTGCTCAAATCTATCGTCGCCCTTATCTCCTGCGTGTCCCAGTCGATGGTCTTGGTCTTCGAGAAGGTCGCGCCGTTCGGCGAATAACTGCTCCACAGCACGTCCTTGGTCTCCGCGCCCCACACGTTCGGCATGGCAAGAAGGCCCAGAAACAGCAGAGACAGTTTCATGATGTATTCTTTCATATCTCGTTTGTTTTTACTTGATTACTTTCTTTCCCTTGACTACATAAACACCCTTGGGCAGCACGCCGAGTCCCTGGCGGCTGACCACCTGTCCCTGCAGGTTGTAGACCACGCCGAAACCGTCGCCCTCAGCGGCATCGATGCCATCGATGGACGTTGGCGCGTTGCCGTCAAGCGACCACTCTGTGATCTTCGATCCGCCCGATGTGGTCTCGGTGAAGTAAGCGCGGAAGCCCTTCATGGCCATGTCTGACGTGAGATGATAGATCTTGTTCCTGCGCAACACGTAAGCAGCCGTAGGCACTGTGGTCTTCACAAAACTGCCCGACAGCGTAACCGTGGCACCGCCATGGACTGCCTCGGCCGTCTGCACGACCGCATCGGGAGTGGCGGCGAAGGCGGTGACGCCCGTAAACACATAGCCGATGGTGGCATCAGTGGGTGCCTGAGTGGCATAGAGCAGACAAGGCTGTCCGGCCGTGACGTGATCGGTCGGCGTGAAATGAAGCGTCGTGGCATCCACGCCGGTGAACTCGGCCACGACCGCATCGTCGCCAAACTGCGCCTTGACCTGCGAGGACGGTATGTCGAACGGCACGCAGAACGAGTTCCAGCTGTCGCTCGTCAGCGTGCGCCTCAGTTGTACGGTGGCCGCGGCCACGCCCTCGCTGAGCACAGGCTGCGTATAGGTGTCCGACTGCTCGTCGAGCGTCACCGTCTGCGTGGCATTGGCGACCTCGACAAAGCGCCACTGTCCACCGACAAAGATATTGGCCGGCTTCAGCGGAGACATGGCGACGAACTCCAGCAGGCTGCTATAGACCAGATAGAAGGACGAGCTCTCGCGATAGCGGTTGGCGAGCGTGTAGTCGAAGCCCGTGTCGGAGGTCCGTTCCAGCAGCCACTGGTCATACTTGCCCTTGCCATCGGAGCGCGGTTGTTCGAAAAGACTGGACGAGAGACGCCCTCCTGCGGTGGAGAGAAAGACGTAGCTGCTCGACGTGTCGTGACTGTCGGCCTCGACGGTCACGGCTATCGGTTGTCCGCCTATTGTGAGCAGGCTGTCGTCGGAAGACAAAAACGCCTCCTGTCCGACATTCCAGAGATAGTAGGTCTTGCCCGTCTCCGGCACAGTTCCCGTGAAGGTCTGTGCCTGCGACGGCAGCATGGCAGCGAGCCCTATCAGCATCGCGCACATCGTGATGATTCTTCTCATATTTTTCATTCGTTCTGAGTCGTTGATTGATTTCGGTGAAAGGAAGCGGGAATCAGTCCCAGTCGTCCCACACGTTCGTCTGCTTGGCGTCGATGTCGTCGGGATTGCCTTCTCCGCCATTATCGATGTCAGGGAACTCGCCCCCCACAGGGTCACCGTCTATCTTGCCGTTATAGCGGTTGCTGGCCACAAGCATCCATTCCGTCCGGGCTTTCATGACCATCATGCGGGGTTGCACATACTCTCTTCTTTTCTTCATAAAAAAACATTGACTGATTGGTTGATAAAAACAGCAAAAGGACACCCCGTCTCCGGAGCGTCCGTTTGCCTATCGTTATTTATAATATAGGTGGTTGGTTTTATTCATCCCACTTGTCCCACGGGTTGTAGGTGCCATTCTCTTTAGCACCGGCCTCGAAGTCTTCGTCGCCATTGTCCGTTATGCCCTGCTGCACATCGCCGTTTCCGTGGTCGATGCTGTTGGCCCTGA
The DNA here is from genome assembly GCA_964411005.1 of uncultured Prevotella sp. Taxonomy (GTDB): domain Bacteria; phylum Bacteroidota; class Bacteroidia; order Bacteroidales; family Bacteroidaceae; genus Prevotella. The sequence continues at coordinate 47,623 of CAYPJA010000003.1, forward strand.
GCAAGGCCTCATGACGGCCGATGACGACAGCCGTCACTGGTGTTCTATATGTCTTTTTCATCGTTTGGTATGTTCGTTAGAAATGCTTGTAATGTTATGGGCGTTGCCTTTTAGTTGACGATGTGCTTCTTGCCACCGACCAGATAGATGCCCTTGGCGAGGCCGTCGAGCGACGTGCCCTTGCGCACGAGCTGACCGTTGAGGTTGTAGACGCCGTTCTGCTGCGTCTTCACCTGCGGTGCAGTGGTCAGACCCTCTATCTCGGTCGTGCTGTTGTCGACCACGACGCCGTTGATGCTGAACGAGACCGACTCGGCAGATGCCTCAGCGTCTTCCACCACTTGCAGCCAACCGCGGAAACCCTTGGTCTTTGTGCCAACGGTGCGGTAGTACCACTTGCCAGCCTCGGCGTTGTCGGTCTTCCTATAGGCAATGACATAGCTTTTGGCCGGTATGTAAAGCTCGTCGCCATGGTTGATGTAGGTGCCCGCAAAGCAGACCTGTCCGCCATTCACGGTCTCGGCCACGGAGTCGGAAGCGAAGTTGGCCACGAAATCATCAGTCTGTCCGAAGCTCACGTTGCTGAATGTCCAGTAGGCAGAGTCGGCATCGAACGTCAGGACCGGTGTGTTCTTTGTCTCGGCCGACGACTCCACCTTCTTGTTGCCCTCTGCCGGCTGCGTGTTGGTAGGCTTGATGATGTAGAGCTTACCTGCCTTGATGTCCTTCACCTGCTGGAAGTAGATGCGGTTGGGAGTGGCCTCGTTGATGGCACCCTTCAGCTCCGACACCACGGTTCCGTCGCCAAAGGTCTCCGCAATGACGGCCTGAGGAGCGTCGAACGGAAGGACGAGCGAGTTCCACTTGCCGGCATTCATCGCACGGCGCAGATAGACTTTGCTCTTCTTGAGTTTTCCGTCTGATGTCATGTTGCTTTTCACCGAGGCGTTCTGGGCGTTGATATAGTCGATGTCCGTTCTGTTTTCGTCCAACAGCACCACATTGGAAGGATGGCCATGATAGAACACCTGGAAGTTGTCAATGCAGGTCCAGGCCTCATCGGTGGCACCACTCACCTCGATACCGATCTTTATCGGCATGAATATCGCGTTCACATCTTCGTCTATTGCAGGCACATAAACCATGACCAGCTTGTCATATTCTCCCACCTTCAGCAGACTGTCGCCTTGATAGAACGTGACGGTGTCGCCAAAAGCCGGCGATGTGGGCAGAACCACCTCGGCGTAAGGGGTATCATAAGCCGTGGCAGAGGACGCATTGTTGTAAGAAGCAAACAGCTTGGCCTTGCCCTCTTCCGTGCAGAAAGCCTTCACGTGAACGACATACCACCCTGCACGAAGCGGAGTAAAATCCTGCGAGATCTTTCCGTTACCAAGAATGTTGAGCGACCATTTGTCGCCGTATAGCTTTTGGCCAATGCCGTCATCAGCCGAGAAACCGTTACCTACGAAATAAGTATTGGGGGCCTTTTGCAACGTATAGGTTGTTTTATTTTCACCATCGACAAGCACCCTTGTGTTCGCGTCATCGCTCGGTTGGGCAAACGGGACATACATGATTCCTTCTCCTTTATTAACTGCAGTGGGATAGTCATACTTCAAAGAGCTGTACTTCTCGTCTTTCCAAGTCCCGAGGGCTTCGTCTTTTCGGCCGATATCAGGATTGTCCAACAAGAATGTGGCAATAGCCGGATCGGCACTGGCGGCATCAGTCTCTTCGAAATATTCTTTCAATTCGGCCAGCGACACCAACATCCATTGGTCAGTAGCGTCATCGAACGTTACACTTGACTTGAAAGCATTGATGCAGTCGATACGACTTGAATCATCCGTACCTTCCGGATTATGAGCCGCCACCATCTTATAAGTACCTTGCAAACGAGTATTGACGCAGGAGATGGTATAAACATTAGACGCACCGGTTACAGATGTAAAAGTGAACGCGCAACCGCCTTGACCTGAACCAGTACCTCGCCCACGATCCGCATAATAGCAAAGCTTATCATGCACACTGGTATACGTTGTTCCGTCCATCAAACCAACATATCCACTGGACGTAGCACCTTGTCCTGTAATATTGGCTTGCAAGTAATACTGACTTGACGACTTAGTGAACGTGAGTCGCATCGGCGTGTTGGCTATCACGGTCTGCGTTCCCCAGCGTCCGCCACGGCCGAGCCAGTATTCACCGTTTCGGTCGGTCTCTGCGTTATACTTGCCTACATTCAGCAGAAAGATTACGGCCTCATCACCTGTAGCAGCAGCAGCGGCTTCGGGCGTGGTGCCCTTCCACTGGTGCTTGGTCGTGCTCTGTGCGCACAACATCTGCGGGCTTGCCAGTGTCAGCAATCCCACAACAAACATCAAAAGGATTTTTGTTCGTCTCATCTCTTCGTCCGTTTTAAAAGTTTCCTGATTATATTTTCGTTTTCATGAATAATTTGCATGCAAAATTACTTCAAATTCGGGAAGCACGCAACAGTCTTTCATCAAAAATGGTTTATACGTTACGGGGGGGGTATTACATGCGCTAAATCGGTGTATAAACGCAAAATATTTTATACCGTCAAACAGCCTTTTAAAGGTCTGTAATCGCCTCGAAAAGGCAAGAAAAAAACAGGGAGAACGGCAAGTGGCGGCCGGCCGCTTTGCAAGAGACGGCTTCCGGTCTTTCAAAAGACCATCAACCGCAACACGAAAGACCATCAACGACGTTGCAAAAAGCCATCTCCTGCAAGCCCCCCAAGCCATCTCCGACAGCGCCGGAGCCAATCGGCACGAAGCCACCGGAGCCGCACAGGCCGACAGAGCGACGCAGACTTATCCGGCCAAAAGTTTGGAGATATGAGAAAAAAAGCAGAACTTTGCAGATAAAAAAAGACTCATGCAAACTCACCGACGCACTCTCAAAGACTGGATTGTGGCCCTTCGCCCCTGGTCGTTCTCCACGTCTTCCATACCTGTTCTGGCCATGGCTGCCTATCTCTTCTTCCTCTCTGCGGCCGACGATGCCGGCTCCTACGACCGGGTGAGCACGCTGCTGTGCTTGCCGATGCTTCTGCTGCTGCACGGCGGCAGCAACCTCATCAGCGACTATCACGACCACGTGAACCACGTGGACCTGCCCGGAAGCCTCAACGGGGTAGACTGGATTGACGACAAACGCTTCTCGCCACAGCTCATCCGCCGCTACGGCGGGGCGCTCATTGCCGCCGGAGCCGCGGTGGGTGTCGTCATCCTGCTGCGCTGCGGCCCCGGTCCGCTGTGGATCGGCGCGCTGGCGGTGGCGCTGGCGGTGGCCTATCACCGGCTGAAAGCCCATGCGCTGGGCGACCTCTGCATCCTGTTCAACTTCGCCCTGCTTCCTGCCGTGGGCGTATGCCGCGTCGCGACGGGCTGCTATCACCCCGAAGCGCTGCTGCTGAGCCTGCCCTACGGCCTGCTCACAGTGTCAATCCTGCACGTCAACAACACCCGCGACACCGCCAACGACCGCCGGGCCGGCCTGCTCACGCTGCCGATGCTGACCGGATGGCGCGCGGCCGCGTGGATCTATGTGGGCGAACTGATGCTGCCCTACGTACTGACGACGGCGTTCGCACTGGCCGGAAGCGTCGCCGACAGGCGCTGGCTGTGCCTGCTGCTGCCGCTGGTCACGCTGCCGACAGCCGTGCGCAACTGCCGCACGATGCTTCGGGCCGCGGACGGCGACGAACGTGCCATCGCCACGCTCGACCAAGCCTCGGCACAACTTCAGCTCCTGTTCGGCCTGCTCTATGCACTGAGTTTCCTCATCGGCGGGATGGTTGCCATCCAAGGAGGTGCCTCATGAACGGCCGTCAACCTGTCTCCGCACAGGCCATGAAGACCGTCCGGACGGCCATCTGCGTCGCTGCCGCGCTGTGGTTCGTGATGTTCTCACCGTGGACGGCACCCCACCTGAACTTCTGGTTTGCCATGACGCTGTCGGCGCTCACGCTGACCACGCTCTCCACGCTGTGGTGCCGCGAGTGGACGGCCGACCTTCGCCCGACGGCGTCGCAGCTGTTGACGGGCCTGGCCATCGCCTTCGTGCTGTGGTGGGTGTTCTGGACAGGCGACAAGGTGTCGCAATGGATGTTCAGCTTTGCCCGGCCCGAGGTGGATCTCATCTATGACATGAAGGACGGCAACAGCCCGCTCGTCGTCGGCCTGCTGCTGTTCCTCATCATCGGGCCCGCCGAGGAGATATTCTGGCGCGGCTTCGTGCAGCGCCGCCTGTCGCAGCGGTGGGGAGCCAACGCGGGCTTCGTGGCCACGCTGTTCTTCTATACCGTCATCCACGTGTGGTCGCTCAACTTCATGCTCATCATGGCAGCCATGGTGGTGGGCGGCTGCTGGGGTCTCATCTACCGGCTGCGCCCGCAGTGGCTCACGGCCCTGATCGTCTCGCATGCCGTGTGGGACACATGCGCCTTCGTGATTTTCCCGTTCTGATGTTTTTCCGTCAGGCTCTTCTTTTTTCGTGCAAAAAGCACTACCTTTGCGGCGACAACCCGATAACAAGTAACCAAAACAAGACAGAATGAAAAAGTTTCTTCTAACGTTAGCAGCCATGCTTACGCTGACCGGGGCCATGGCGCAGTATCAACCATCCGAGCAAATCAAGGCCGCCCAGCAGGAGTTTCGCGACCAGCGTTTCGGCATCTTCATCCACTGGGGCATCTATTCGATGATGGGCGACGGCGAATGGGTGATGCAGAACCAAGGCATCGACTACAAGGAATATGAGCGGCTGGCCAACGTATTCTATCCTTCGAAGTTCAACGCAAAGGCCTGGGCGAGAGCCTTCAAGAACGCCGGTGCCAAATATGTCACCTTCACCACGCGCCACCACGACAGCTTCTCGATGTTCAAGACGGCTACCTCCGACTACAACATCGTCGACGGCACCCCCTACAAGCACGACGTGCTGAAGGATCTGGCCGACGCCTGCGAGCAGGAAGGCCTCTCCCTGCACCTCTACTACAGCCACCTCGACTGGCACCGCACCGACTATCCGATCGGACGAACGGGCCTCAAGGTGGGCCGGCCCAAAGACGGGCAGAACATGGACAGCTATCTCGACTTCATGAAGACGCAGCTGACGGAGCTACTGACCAACTATGGCAAGATCGGCTGTATCTGGTTTGACGGCTGGTGGGACCACGACTTCGACGCAGACAAGTTCGACTGGCACCTGCAAGAGCAGTATGACCTCATCCACCGCTTGCAGCCGCAGTGCCTCGTGGCCAACAATCACCACCACGATCCCTTCCCGGGCGAGGACGTCCAGATCTTCGAGCGCGACGTGCCGGGCGAGAACAAGGCCGGCTACAGCTCGCAGGCCATCAGCGACCGCCTGCCTCTGGAGACCTGCCAGACCATGAACGACACGTGGGGCTACAACATCAACGACAAGAACTACAAGAGTGCCGATGAGCTCATACAGCTGATAGCAAGCGCCGCAGGCCGCGACGCCAACCTGCTGCTCAACATCGGGCCGCGCCCCGACGGCTCGCTGCCCGAGAAGAGCCTGCAACTGCTGGAGGACATCGGCAACTGGATGCGGCAGAATGGTGAGACCATCTACGGCACACGCGGCGGCATCGTGAAGCCACACGACTGGGGCGTGACGACACAGAAGGGCAAAAAGCTCTACGTGCACATCTTCAAGCTGCAGGACAAGTCCCTCTTCCTGCCGCTCGCCGAGAAGGTTAAGTCGGCCCGCATGTTTGCCACGGGAAAGGCGGTCAAGACCGTCGTCAGCGGCTCAGGCATCGTGCTCAACCTCGACGAGCAGCCCAAAGGCCCCGACACCATCGTCGAGCTGACGCTGAAGTAAGGCGCAGCCCAAAGCCTACGGCATGAAAGAACAAAGGAAAACATCGCTCAGCCGGGCGGTCACACAGGCCGCCCGGCTGAAAAAGACAATCGCACGGCGGACGCTCCTGCTGCTGTGTGGCCTGTCGGCCGCCCAGGGCAGTGCCGCCCAAGGCGACGTGATGCAGGCCAGCGACGGCTATGTGGCACCGCATGAGGCCGCCGTGAGAGACAGTCTGAGCCACTGGCAGGACTTAAAGTTCGGCGTGCTCATGCACTGGGGGCTCTATTCGCAGGCCGGCATCGTAGAGAGCTGGAGCATCTGCGACGAGGACTGGATCACGCGCGACACCACTCGCACCTACCAACAATACAAAGACTGGTACTGGGGACTGGCCGACAGCTTCCGTCCCACAGCCTTCGATCCGACACAATGGGCCGACGTCATGCAGCGGGCCGGCATGAAATACATGATTTTCACGACGAAGCATCACGACGGCTTCTGCCTCTTCGACTCCCACTACTCCGACTTCACCATCGCACGCCACGCCTTCCGCGACGACGCGCGGCGCGACGTGCTGCGCCATGTGCTCGACGCCTTCCGGCAGAAAGGCTTCATGACGGGCACCTACTTCTCAAAACCCGACTGGCACTCGCAGGACTACTGGTGGGACGTCTACCCCACCAAGCGCGGCCGCAACGTCAACTACGACGTCTCGAAATATCCATGGCGGTGGCAGCGGTTCAAAGATTACACCTATCATCAGATAAAAGAGCTGATGTCGCGCTACGGAAACATCGGCATCCTGTGGCTCGACGGCGGCTGGGTGTGTCCCGGCAACAACCAGGACATCGATATGCCGCGCATCGCACGCATGGCACGCGGTCACCAGCCGGGTCTGATCATCGTCGACCGCACCGTGCGCGGGCCTTATGAGAACTATGTCACGCCGGAACGCTCGGTGCCCGAACGCCAACTGCCCTACCCTTGGGAGAGCTGCATCCCGCTGAGCGACGACTGGGGCTACGTGGCCCGGCCACGATGGAAGTCGGCCCGGCGCGTCGTCAACACGCTCGCCGAGGTCGTCGCCAAGGGCGGAAACCTGGTGCTGGGCGTGGGTCCCACGCCGGAAGGACTCATCCAGCCCGAGGCCGTGGAACGGCTCGACAGCATCGGCCGGTGGCTGCGGCTCAACGGAAAGGCCATCTACGGCACCACGCGCACGACCGACTATCACGACGGGCAACTGTGGTTCACACAATCAAAGGACGCGCGCACACGCTACGCAGTCTACGCGCTGCCCGAAGGGGCACACGTGCCGCGGTCGGTGTCGTGGACAGGCAACGTGCCCGGACGTGGCGTGCGGCTGCTCTCCACGGGCAAGCGGCTCCCATGCAGCGTCAGCGGCGACCGCGTGACCGTGCGTCTCCCACGCGGCCTCAACGACTCTTTCGCACTGGAAATCAGCATGTAAGCCCCTCCAAAAGGAGGGAATGCAAAACCGAAGGCCTTAAACCTAATATCAAAAAATACCTAAAATTAGATTAAAAGGCATTTAGAAGTGAGAGATTTTACAAAAAAATTGTAATTTTGCTACCGTGTCTGACTATCAACAACCTTACAAAACCTATAAACAACAAAATATATGAAGAGAATCTTTACCCTTTTGGCAGCAAGCTGCCTGACTGTCTCCATGGGCTGGGCACAACGCACGCCGACCCATCCCTTAGACATCGGAGACGCCAATTTCTCTGACCTCGTCAGCAACTTCATCCGCTGGCAACCCGGAAAGCCCTTCGGCGGCGTGTCTACCATCGACGACCAGTTCTACATCTCGCGCCAACGTCCGTTGGAACGCATCAGCGGCGACCTCGACTATAAGGCCGACGGTGAGGGCGACGCCAATCGCAATATGTGCATATGGGTGCCACTGGACGACCCCACCTCCTCCTGGAAGGCCCTGCCACGCTATTGCTTCGAGGGCGACAACTTCAGCAATTGGTCGTATGTCACCATACACGGCAACTGGACAGCACCCTGGTTCCGCGTCACGGGCGGCATCAGCGACGTGGCACACAAGAACGGCGTGGCCGTGGGATGTGTCATGTCGGTGCCTTTCGCACAGGCCGTCTATGCCGATGCCAACGGAAGCAATATCTATTCGCAGGTGTTCGGCACACTGGTCAAGCAGGATGCCAACGGCAACTATGTCAATGCGGAGAAGTTTGTCAGATTCCTTAAATACTATGGCATCGACGGCGTGGGCGTGAACAGCGAGTTCAGCTCCGATCAGATGTCCATGGAGAAGATTCAGGGGTTCTTCGCCCAGTGTCACAAAGAGGCCGAGAAGGCGGGATGGCGGTTCCAGCTACACTGGTATGACGGCACCAACGACTACGGATCCATCAGCTTCGACCAGGGTCTGGGCAGCCGAAACAGTGCCATGTTCGGCGACAGCGCAAACATCGTCACAGACATGATGTTCGCCAACTACAATTGGAACAGCCTCATCCTCAATCGCTCGGTCAAGACGGCAGAGAAGCTGGGACGCAGCAGCTACGACTATTATGCCGGCTTCGACATACAGGGGCGCGCCCTGCGCAACAACAACTGGCAGGCACTGATGGACAGCAAGATCTCCATCGGATTCTGGGGTGCCCACTCGCAGAGCCTCATCCATCAGAGCGCAACAGACAACGGCACCTCCGACGTGGCCATCCAGCAGACTTATCTCGACAAACAGGAGCTCATCTTCAGCGGAGGCCACCGCAATCCCGCATGGACACCGGTCCTTAACACCAACTGCGACCTAAGCAACGCCAGCCTGCAGGGCTTCCACGGACTGTCACGGTTCCTCTCGGCCAAGTCGACCATCCGCCAAACTCCGTTCGTATCGCGCTTCAACCTGGGCAACGGTCTGAAGTTCCGCAACGAGGGCGAGGTGACCTTCAACCACAAATGGCACAACCTCGCCACACAGGACATCATGCCCACATGGCGCTGGTGGATCGTCAATGCCGACGAGAAAGCCGACCAGGGCGGACTCGTCACGGCCGGCCTCACTTGGGACGACGCCTGGTTTGGCGGCTCCTGTCTCCGACTGGGCGGTGCCACGACGCTCTCGCGCGTCAAGCTCTTCAAGACGGCCATCACGGCCAAGCCCGACTACACCCTATCCATCACCTACAAGGCGACCAACGACCTCAACACCCACGCCAAGCTCTTCGTGGCCAAACGCGACGCGCTGACCCAATATAAAGAGGTGGAGGTGCCCGCGGCTGATCAGTTCGGCGAGTGGACCACGTTCACCACGACGCTCGGAGCCCTCGGCCTGCAGGCCGGCGACGAGCTCTCGATGATCGGTCTCACCGTCGAGAACACCGCTGCCGACTATAACCTGCTCGTCGGAGAAATCGCCCTACGCGATCCCGCACAGACCTTCGCCCCCGTGGCTCCTGCCATCAAGGAGATCGAGATCCTGCGCGGCAAGGGCTCGACGCTCGACTTCAAGATGCGCTATGCGGCCAAGGAGGAGACCGGCTATGAGAAAACATACAATGACGAGGTGGACACCTGGTATTATGAGATATGGATGCAGCAGGAAAACCAGCCTGAGCAACTGCTCACAGCCACCACTTCATGGGCTGCCTACGTGGTCGACGCCCCGCTCGTGAGCGGCTTCGAGGGACGCCGGTGCCGCTTCGGCGTGCGCGCCGTGGCTCCCGACGGCATTCAGAAATCAGCCATCTCATGGAGCGAGATGACGGCTATCCCCTACGACACGCCGTCCAGCGAGGTCGTCGTCGACAAACCGGTCATCAAGCCCGGCGAAAGTTTCACCATGAGTCTGGAGGACGCCATGGCCGACGCTCCCAAGCGGTGGCGTCTGCTGAACGCCGTCACAGGAAAGAGGGTCTTCGAAGTGCGCAACGTCAAGTCGTTCACCACCTCTCTGACAGACGTGGGAAGCTACGACCTCAACATCTCCGACTCGAAAGGCGTCACAACGACGCTGCGCGGAAAGATCATCGTCTCGCCCGAAGCCACGGGCTCCGTGCCGGCCATCGACACGATGAGCGTTGACAGGACGCAGGCCCACACGGGCGACAACGTCACCTACAACTACATCATCCGCAAGGGCGAGGGCAACGTGTCGCGCGCACTGGCCATCAAGGATCCCGACATGCTGATGATTCCCGGCGACGTGCAGAAGGGCAAGACCTACAGCTACGCGCTCTGGGTGAAGGTGGACAGCTATGCCCACGACAAGCAGGGAACCAACCTGATCAGCAAAAACACCATCGCCGACCAATGGCCTCACAACAACTGGGGTGACCTCTGGGTGCAGATTCGCCCGGAGACCAGCAGCGACCTCGGCTTCAGCGCTGACGAGAACGGGGCTGTGCACGCGGCCAACGAGGTATCCTTCAACACCTTCGGATGGACACACCACGACAAACCGTGGGACAAGATGATGTCGACCGGCTACAGTCTCAACCCGGGCGTATGGAACCACATCGTCGTGACCGAGGAGGGAAACAACCAAACCATGTATTTCAACGGCAAGCGCGTGGCGAAAGCCGAGTGCACTGTCTCCTCACGCCGTGAGAACTCTGAAGACTCACGCATCGACAAGAATGCCGTAGCCAACATCTTCATCGGTGGCGGCGGCGTCTACAAGGCCGGGCTCAACGGCTGGATTGACGAGGTGCAGGTGTGGAACAAGGCACTCAGCGACGACGAGGTGCTGAAGGCCATGCAGGGATTCAGCGACGGCAACGTGCCCGATGGCTTGCAGGCTTACTATACCTTTGAGGACTTCAACACAGCCGACTCTTCTTTCGACAACCACGGACACGGCGGCACCGAATATGTGGCCAAGGTGGTGCGCACCACGGGCTCAGGCGGCGAGTCGACCACCAGCGCAGCCTATCAGACGCAAGGTGCCGACAACGGCATCACAGGCTATCCCGGCATCACGGGGTCGCTGCCCATCACCACCACCAAGACCCTCACGGCTCATGGCGCACGCATCTCCACCGAAAACGACCAGGCGGCCGTGGTGACCTATGCCACGCCCGGCACCTACAGTGCATCGCTGCGACTGGTCAACGACTGGGGTGAGGCCGAGCAGACGCTGGCCGACTGCGTCATCATCGATGTCGCCGACGGTATCAGCACGGTGCAGACCGAAGAGACGCTGACCGTCAGCACGACCGACGGGGAGGTCAACCTGCGCCTCACACAGGGCGGAACTTACACTATTCGCATACTGACCGCCGACGGCACTGTGCTGCAAACCAACACCTTCACGGCCGAGGCCGGACAGACCGTCAACGTGGCACTCAGCGGAAAGCCGGGACTGCGCATCGTGCAGGTGGCAAAGGATGGCAAAACGCTCAAGAGTGTCAAAGTAATCAAGAAATAACAACCAATAACTAACCTGATATGAAAATTGAATCTACCGGTCACCGACGAGTGGCCGCCAAAGCAGCCCTCGTGCTTCTGGCCGCCGTGTTGCCCATGGGGTACGCCCATGCGGCAGCCGCGCCCGACCAAATCACACAGCAACAGCAACAGCAGACGGTCACAGGCTCCGTCACCGACGAGAACGGCGAGCCGCTCATCGGCGTAAGTGTGGTCGCCAAAGGCAGTAATGGAAACGGCACCATCACCGATATGGACGGCCACTACAGCCTCCGCCTGTCGGGACGCAACGTCACGCTGGTGTTCTCCTACATCGGATATGCGCCACAGGAAGTGGCCGTAAGCAACCGGCAGCGGGTCGACGTCAAGCTACTTCCCGAGAGCAACGCGCTGAAGGAGGTCGTCGTCACCGCCATGGGCATCCGCCGCAAGGAGGAGTCGCTGACCTATTCCACACAGCAGGTGAAGGCTTCCGACCTCAACCGCGTACAGGATCCCAACCTGGCCAACTCGCTGGAGGGCAAGGTGTCGGGCATCACCATCACACCGAGTGCCGGTGGCGCAGGCGGTGCCTCTAAGATTATCCTGCGCGGCAATAAGTCGATTCTGGGCTCCAGCCAGCCACTCGTCGTCGTCGATGGCGTGCCGATGACCAACTCTCAGCACAACCAGGTGGGCGACGGCTTCCTGGCCGAGGGTAAGTCGGAAGGTGCCGACGCCCTGTCGATGATAAATCCGGAGGACATCGAGTCCATCAACGTGCTGAAAGGTGCCAACGCCGCCGCGCTCTATGGCTCGGTGGCCGCCAACGGCGTGCTGATGATCACCACCAAGAAAGGACAACAAGGGCGGCTGCGTATCAACGTGTCGTCAAACGTCACCTTCGACACGCCACTCACCAAGCCCGACATTCAGAATGTCTACGGATCGACGGTCACAGAGGTGGAGGGCATCGGCACGGTGGGGCTTTACAGCTGGGGCGACAAGCTCTCGGCGCGCACCAACGACCAGTTGCTCGTCAACGTACCACTCGACCGCGACGTCTTCAGCTATACCGATGCTGAAGGCAAGACGGTGAGACAATACAATCAGGTACATCTGCGCAACCAGGCCGACGACGACCTCGACGACTTCTACCGCACCGGCGTCACCACCAACACGTCTATAGCCCTCTCCGGCGGCACCGACGTGATGAGCAGCTATTTCTCGTATGGCAACTCCCACTCCAATGGTATGCTGGAGAACAACTCCTACAACCGCAACACGTTGTCGTTCAGGCAGATGTTTAAGTTCTTCGACCGCGCCACCATCAACGTATCGATGAACTACATCTCCACGAAGACGCTCAACCGTCCTGGCGGCGGTGTCAACATGAACCCCATCTATCATATGTACACCATGCCACGCAATATCGACATCGGCTATTACCGCAACCATTATGTCACAGCCAACGGCCACTGGAACAGTGGTCTGCAATCCTACTACGACAAGCAGAGCAACGGCACATACCGCAAGCGGCAAAAGCGCGTGGCGCTGACAGGACCGATGCAGGACTGGGCGTTCCTTGGTGCCGGACAGAACAATCCCTACTGGCTGCTGAACCAGAACAACAGTACGCAATGGGAAGACCGCTTCTTCGGCAATATCACAGGCACCTTGCAGATATGGGACGGCCTGAGCCTCCAGGCCCGTTTAGGTATCGACTTCGGCAAGTATGAGACTGACTCACGCCGTTACGCCACCACTTGGCTGCCGTCGTCTATGGAGGCCTACGGACGCTATTGGTGGGGCTACACCAAGACTACTGAGTACTACACCGACTACATGCTCAACTACAACAAGACCTTCGGCGACTGGGACGTCTCGGCCTCAGCGGGATTCGTCGGCCATACCATCAAGGGCAGAACCAAGTCGGTCGACACAGGCTCGGCCACTTACGTGGATCCCAACAAGGAATACCTCTCCGACCTCATCAACTGGTTCTCGGTCTCGGCAGGCGACGCGGGCAATACCTCGCAAAGCCGCTCCTCCGACTGGAACAAAGGTGCCGTCTTCACGGCACAAGTGGGATGGAAAGACATGATTTATGTCGATGGCTCCTACCGTCGCGACTGGTACCGTGCCTTCCGCCAGTTCAAGTCGAAGGGCACCCCCGAGGACTATGGATACTTTGGATTCGGTGCCAACGGCATCATCAGCAACATGGTCAAGCTGCCTGAATGGTGGAACTACCTGAAATACCGGGTCTCCTATTCAGAGGTGGGTAACTCCATCCCCAACCAGGTCTACGGTTCCATCAACGTAAACTGGCGCAACAAGACCTACACCACCAACCAGTGGGCCGACTTCAACGACCCACGACCGGAGAAGTCTCAGTCCTTCGAGACGGGTTTCGAGGCTCTTTTCCTTAACAACCGGTTAAGCTTTGACCTTACTTATTACAATGCGGTCACCTCGCACCTCTACCTCGTGGGAACCAATGCCTCGGGCAAGAGTATCCCGATGAACTCGGCCAAAATCCGCAATCAGGGCATCGAGGGTACCGTGGGCTACAACTTCCAGTTCGCTCACGACCTGTCATGGCGCACAAGCTACAACTTCGGCTACAACCACAACAAGATTCTGCGCACGGCCTACGACACCGAGACGGGCGAGGAGAACATCATCGCCACCAATGTGGGCGGCGTGCGCGTGCTCTACAAGGAAGGCGGCTCCATCGGCGATATGTACACCACCGACCTGCGACGCTACACCGAAGACGGAACTGACGCCAACGGAAACGCCGTGAAGAAAGGATGGTATGTACTCAACTCGCAGGGCGGCGTGCAGATGGAAACCGAATCGGACAAGACGATGAAGAAGTATCTCGGCAACATGAACGCCAACTGGACTATGGGCTGGAGCAACCAAGTCACTTACAAGGACTTCACGCTCTCCTTCCTCATCAATGGCCGCATCGGCGGCAAGGTGCTGTCAATGACCGAGTCGTATCTCGACGGCTACGGCCTGTCACAGCGGTCTGCTGACGCTCGTCTCCATGCCGAGCATCACAACATCGTTGCCACCGACTACGGCAACAAGCCCGGCATGGTGCTCGACGACGGATCCGGACGCATCGTACCCGTCGAGGCCTTCTATCAGTCGGTCGGCGGTGTCAGCCCGCAGGACATTGAGCGCTATCTCTACAGCGGCACCAACTTCCGCCTGCGCGAGCTCACGCTGGGCTACACCTTCCGTGACCTCCTCGGCCCTAACCGCAACCTCTCGCTATCGTTCATCGCCCGAAACCTGTTCTTCTTCTACAAGGATGCACCCGTCGATCCCGACGTGTCGCTCTCTACCGGCAACGGCCTCGGTGCCTTCGAGGTCTTCAACATGCCTTCGTCGCGCTCCTTCGGTTTCTCGATGAACATCAACTTCTAACCCTCCAAGAAACGCTATGACAATTATGAGAAAGTCTATTTTCCTATTCATCGCACTGACAGTGCTGGCCACGCTGCCGCTCACGTCGTGCCTCCAATACGACGATCCTGGTGATGAGTTTGAGCTGGAGCAACTCCGGCCCGGCGACTCGGCCGTCACGGCTAAGCCCGCCTTGCCTCAGTCGGCTTTCAACGAATAATATATTTTTAAACCTTTTAAGTAAACCTATTTATGAACATCCATCATCTGGCAAAGTCGTTCCTGACCGTTGCCGCCATGACGCTGAGTCTCGGCACGTGGGCACAGGACGACAAGACCGTGCTCTTTGAGAACTATTCGCCCAATGGTGAAAAGTATGAGCAAACCGCTACCATCGATTGGGAAACACAAAAAGTGTATGCCAAGTTTGAGGTGGGCCCTGGATCGCAGGCCAACGAGAACATCCTCTCCGTCGGCACGCAGATTGGCACGTGGAGCGAAGGAACCCACTTCCACTTCTACTACAACTACGGAACTTTGCAGAGCAACTTCCTCACCGGAGGCGGCAACAAGTCCCGCAGCAACTTCGACGGCTATGCCAACTCCACTTTGACAATCGAAATCTCCAAAGCCAAGGGACTGGTGGTCAACGGTGAGTCGAAAAACGATGCCACCGTCACCGATCCAGCTACATTCTATGCCAACCTATGGAGCGAGTCGACCATCACCGTAGGCTCACAGGAAGGCAACGGACGCTGTTATCAGATCATCGACGAGATCAGCATCGTACCTGCCGACTGGGAAGCACCGTTGCCCGAACCCGACCCGGAACCGACCGACACGCTCTCGCCGACGGCTTCCGATGAGGTCTTCGACTTCGCCGGCTTCGGTGACACGCAGATGCTCACACTCTTCAAGAACGCCCTCGACCAAGGACGCGCCTATCCCACCGAGGCTGAATTTGCCGCTGCCGGCATCCAGCAGGCCGACATCGCCTTCATCCGTTCCCACGTGCGCAACAAAGGCATCCTCAGCCGCGCCGACCGTCTCCTTCCTTCCACCTATGAGGAACGCGACCTTTGGATGAACATTCCAATGAACATCGGTAAGGACAACACCGGTGGACAGCCCACCGGTACCTTCGCCAGCGACGTGTTCTCAATGTGGAACTACACCAAACTCTTCGGTGCGTGGAACCACAGCCTCTTCACCGCAGCGGGCGCATGGACCGACGCAGCCCATAAGAACGGAACCGACATGATGAGCGGCATCAAGTTCTTCGACACCACCGGCGGCAATCCCAACGGCGGCAGCGAGGGATGGGTCAACTTCATCGTGCAGAAAGATGCCAACGGCACATACATCTACGCCGAGCCTCTCATCAACATCTTGATGTATTTCGGCTTCGACGGCATCAACTACAACTGGGAGGCCACCGGCTACACCGATGAGGATGTCATCGCCTTCCACAAGCAACTCTACAAACTGGCCGACCAGAAAGGCTTCAACAATTATCACAGCGGCATCTACACCAGCTCCAACATGCTGACGACCGGCAATGTCAACGCCCTCTTCGGCAACGAGGAAGGTCGCACCCACGACCTCATGCTCAACTATTCGAACGGCGACTTCACCTCCGCCAACGCCCTAAAACGTTCGGCACAAACCGCCGAAACCGCCATGGGCACCACGAAGGGACTCTACAGCGGCGTATGGATTGTCACCATGGACCGTGGCTGGGACAAACTCGACGCCAGCGACGAAGCCCACAAAGTGAGCCTCTGCCTTTGGGGCGAGCATTCGCAAAGCCGTTTCTGGAGCTACAACACCGGCGACAACTCCTATGACCAGCAATCCAACTATCAAGCCTTGCTGGAGCGTGCCTGGTCGGGTGGCAACCGCAACCCGCTGACACGTCCCGCCGTGAGCACGTTTGGCAACAACTGGGAGCAGGAAGGCGACAAGAAGCCGCTCCAGACCTTTGCCGGACTGGCCACATGGATTCCCGAGCGTTCTTCCATCATGGGCAACCTGCCCTTCGCCACAGGCTTCAACCTCGGCAACGGCGACCGCTACAGCTACAAGGGCAAGCGCACCACCGGTGAATGGTACAACATGGGCGCACAAGACATTGTGCCCACCTATCGCTGGCTCGTCGTACAGCCGGAGACAGAGACCGTCAGCGCCGACATCCAACCGGAGTTCACGCCACTCGACCAGTACACCGGCGGCACCTCGCTTCTCCTCACGGGAAAGGCTACGGCTGCCGGTACTGACATCGTACTCTACAAGACAGATCTCACCGTCAGCGTCGGCAACCCCTATGCCAAGCTGGCCGTGAAGACAGGCAAAGAAGGCACCAATGCCTCCGGCCTCTCCCTCATTTTGAAGAAGAGCGACGGCACATGGACGGAGACACCGTTCGGCGATGTCGATGGACACACCTGGCAGGAGAAGAAGCTCGCTCTCAGCAGCCTCTCACAGGGCGATGTCATCAAGGCCATCGGCCTGCGCGTCAAGGGAGCCGACGACAACTACAAGCTCTACGTGGGCAAGCTCGAAATCAACGACGACGTGAAGGCTACTCCCGCCTCCATCACCGGCCTCAACGCCGAGGTGAAGCAGGAGACAAAGACCTCGCTCTCGGCCAAACTTTGGTGGAGCACCACAGCCACGGCACAGTCACGTGCCGACTGGGGACTGGTCTACAACGACGAGGCCAACATCGACCACTTCGAGATTCTCTATAAGAACGGTGCCGATGGCCGCGTGTCTGAGGTGGGGAGCACCACACAATGGTCGGCCTTCGTGCCCAACATTGAGTTCGCAAGCACTGACGAAAATCCCTTCATTGGCGTGCGTGCCGTCTCCACCGACCTGAAGACCTACTCCCCCGTCGAGTGGATCAACATACCACGTGCCGAGCAGGACAAACTCCCCGTCAAGAAGGACAACTCCTATGGCATCAGCCAGATTGACCCCAACGCCGACGGCTATGCCACGGCCTGCCAGCTGCGCTATGTCACCGATGTCACCACAACAGGTGCCGATCAGGATTTGGCTTTCCACGACGGTGGCCCTGTCACCGACGGCACTAACTACCGCGATGCCACCGACAACGTGCTGAAAGTGCATCAGGGACAGTCGTTCAAACTGTGGATCAAGCCCTACGATACTTCCAACCTGCCCAGCACCGACGGTCTACGCTACTGTTTCGGACGCGGCTGGATTGATCTCAACGGCGACCATCAATTTGAGCCCAACAACATCACCGACGATCCCGAGAACGGCGAGTGCCTCTTCACCGTGGGCGAGCTGCGCAAAGGTCATCCCGAGATGGAGACCGACGGCATCACTGTCGATGTCACCATCCCCGAAAATGCACGCACTGGCAAGAGCCGCATGCGCATCGTCTTCGCCGACGCCTGGTTTGCCGGAACGCTCATGCCGACCGGTCTGACCAGCAAGGGCTTCACCATCGACCTCGGCGTCGAAATCACGGGCGACAACCCACAGCGTCCCGCACCGGCCGACATCCACGACCAGGGTGTAGCCGACGAGCCTGAAGGCATCGGCGTGACCGACGCCATTGGCACCGTATCGGGCACGGCGTCAACGCTGACCGTCAACGACGGCGCACTCAACTTCCAGCATGTCGACCGCGTCTGGATCTATAATGCCACAGGGGCTCTCGTGCGCATGGTTGACCAGCCTGCCACCATCAGCACGGTCACCCTCGCCAAGGGTGTTTATGTGGTCAAGATGCAGAGCGGCCGCATTCTGCGCAGTGAGAAGGTGATCATCAAGTAAAAAAAATTCAAACGCATCCGGTCCCGACCGGAGCGCAATCCCATTCCCCAACGGGCAACTGCCATCCAAGACAACGGGTGTCAGTTGCCCGTTTCCTGTCTCTTTACTTTCGCATCTCATTTTTTCATTTTAATTATTTGGCACATTGGAAAATTTGATGTAATTTTGTCACAAACAATCCATAACCAGCAAATGTATGAAATAACCATTTACCAATAATAAATCGTATGAATATCATTACTACCCCTAAGGTCTTGCTGACCGGTGCGGCACTCTGCCTAAGTCTCGGTGGCTACGCACAGGCTGTCAACACCAACAAAGCCGACAAAATCGACTACAACAAGGAAATCACACAGACACAGTATGAGGCCTCCTACAACAAACTACGTGTGGAAATCGGCCAGGCCTTGAGCGGTCTCTACGGCCTACGTGGCGGCAAGAACGGCGGTGCCCCCGAGGCCCACGCTTACCAGTTCGAGTTCAGCCTCGGTCCCGACAACTACTGCCAGTACAGCTGCGTGCCTCATTCCGACTTCCCCTATTCCAACTTCACCCTGCGCTCCACCTACGACCTCTGCAAAGGGTCGCTCAGCGGACCAAAGGCCGGCTACGACTACGTGCGGCAGGGCGTTGTGCCCATTCTCAACTCCGACGACATCGACAATATCCCCGAACTGAAGGCTGCCTACCTGCTCTTCTACGACTACGCAGCCTTGGAGTGTGCCGACCTCTTCGGCCCGGAACCTTACACCGACTTCAAGAACAACCGCGACGCATCGCCCTTCACCTATCAGGACCTGCGCACCATCTACTACACCATCAAGGCCAACCTCGACGACATCGTGGCTTGCTTCAACCATTTCGATAGCCGCCCCGACTGGTACAAGAAGAACCTTCACGGCGTTTTCAACGGCCAGCTCCCCTTTGTCAAAGAGTACAACTATCAGAAGCAAGGCATGAAAGTGTTCACCCGCTTTGCCAACTCGCTCAAGCTCCGCATGGCCATCCATATCTCGCAGGTCGAACCTGCTACGGCCAAGCAGTGGGCTGAGGAGGCTGTGGCCGGCGGCGTCATCGAAGACATCAGCGACCAGATAGCCCTATTCCCGATCCTCAGCGGCTTTGCCCACCCGCTCATTCAGGTCTCCGAGTGGGGCGACTCGCGTCTGAGCGCATCCTTCGAGAGCCTGCTCATGAGCCTCGACCATCCTTATTCCAAGTATCTCTTCCGCACCAATTCCGACCCCATCGCCAAAACAGGCACCGAGGGTTCGGCCCCTGCCTTGACACTGTCTGACACACGCCTTATCGGCATGCGCAACGGAACCGTGCCGGGCGTCGGACAGAGCGTCGGCGGCAATGCCTACATCGGCTTCAGCAAGCTCGACAACGAATATTTGGGCGAGATGTTCCCGCCGTGCTACATCATGAAGCTCTCCGAGGTTCAGTTCCTGCGCGCTGAAGGTGCGCTCCGTGGATGGAACATGGGCGGAACGGCCCAGCAGTTCTACGAGGATGGCATCCGAAATGCTTACATAGAGGATCCCGAATGGGGCGACGACATCAAGTACAATCAGTACGTCGACGACTACATGAATCTCTCGCAGCCCAAGGCCTACACCTACGTTGACCCGACAGGCAACACACCCGACATGCCGAGTGTGACAAAGATTGGCGTCAAATGGGATGAGAACCTTGACCGTGAGACCAAACTGGAGATGATCATCACGCAGAAATACATCGCCTCCTTCCCCTATAGCTTTGAGCCATGGCTCGACATGCGCCGCACGGGCTATCCCAAGGTGTTCCCAGTGCTCAACGTGGCTGATGGTGACGGCTCGCTGAAGCAGGGCGAGCAGATGCGCCGCATCCCATGGGCTTCCGACGATCCGCAAACCGTCAAGGACATCAACGCCACAGCCATCCCTGCCCTCGGCGGCCCCGACCAGATGGCCACACGCCTGTGGTGGGACACGGGTGTCAACTTCCCCGACATGACTGCAATCAAGGATGTACAGCAGACCAAGAACACCGCCACCGTGCACACGGCCGACGGGCAACTCTTCGTCGAAGGTGCCGACCGCGCTTGGGTCTTCGATACCACCGGTCGCCTCGTTGTCAAAAGCAGTCATCCGTCAGCCATCCGGCTTGCCAAGGGCGTCTACGTTGTCACCACACAGAGTGGCAACGTCACCAACAGCCAGAAGATCGTGGTGAGATAAAGAAAAAAACGTTGCATCGCAACGTCCCTTATATGAAAAATGGCAGCCGAATATGTGTCGGCTGCCATTTTTTTGTATAGGGGTACACTGCCCCTCGTGTCTTTTACATCCTCACCTTTCTCGTTACGCCATTCTCACGCACGATGTAGAGGCCGTGAGGCAGACGACTGCGACTGTCAACGCGGCGGCCCTGCAGGTCGTAGACTTCGCGCCGGCCGTCATGACGCACGGCCGGCGTGATGGCTTGAATGCCGTCGACCACAGCCAACGGAACCTGCACCTCGTCCGATTGCAGACTCATCTGCTCACCCTGCATGGCAATGACGGTATAAGAATAGGTGGCACCGGGATCCAAACCCTGCAACACATAGCTGGTTTCAGTGCCTGTACTCACATCGGTAAGCGTATCGACAGGCACACTCTCTATCACAAGATAGCTGGCATCCACATCGTCGACGCACACATAGCTCGACTTGCGCTCCAGACGAATCCTCACATTATTCACCCGCGGCAGTTCCACATTCATGGTGTGGGCCTCCTTGTCGGTGACGACCGAGACTATCGGAGTGTAGTTGCCGGCCGCGTCAGCAGTCTCCACGACAACCGTGTTGCTGTCTGCATGCGACTGATACCAGAAAGTCAGCCCGACGAGCTGACGGTCGCCGAGGTCAATATTGAGCCAGTCTTCGTCCTTCGACATGCGCAGCGCAGGCATCGACTTTCCGTAGGTACCGTTGCTGTAACGCTTTACGTTGGTCGTCCAGCCCTCGGGGAATCCAGAGGCCATCTGCGAAAAATCGTAGTTCGACGAGGCGCGGCCCGAGAGTTGCTGCTTGTAGACGCTGAGCAGATAGTTGTCAGTGCCGTCGATGGCGTCCCAGTTGGCCGTGAACGAGGTCTCGCCAACAGCGGTAGCCTCGCGCGCAATCACCTTCTTCTCCACAAACTGCAACGGCAGCGTCACGATGACGGTGTCGTACGGGTCTGAGAGATATTTAGCCAAGCCAGCCCACACGCGGATGGTATAGGGGGTCTCGGGCTTGAGATTGGAGAGGGATAAGCGATTGTTGGCCAAATTGTTGTAGGCCATGCTGTCGGCAGCGCTGACCACGCTCACATTATAATACTGCGCTCCTCTCACTTCCGGCCAGCTGATGGTCATCGACTGTCCGAGCAGGTTGCTCACACTGACCGATTCAGGCGCGGCCAAATCGAAGTCGGTGCCGCCGAGCAGGAAACGGATAACGCTGTCCACCTCATCGACACTGGCAAACGAGAACAACTCATCGCCATCCCAGTCGATGAAGGAAAATTCGGTGACGTGTTGACTGCCAGGGAACGGGTCGCCGGCATCACAGTTGGCCGTGCCATCAGCCTCCACAATGTCGAGACGCTGGTGATCAGGATCGTTGTTGGGTGTGTTGGCTAGCCAGGAGGCAGTATCCATCTCCACATGCCACACCAACATGCCGTGACCGGGCAGATAGGCGTCGAAGCCCGTCTTCTGCCGGTTCTCCAAGATAAAATATTCGTTATCCTTGCCAGGCACATTGATACGGTAGGCCTGATTGTACTCGCCCAAATAGTCGAGCCGCACCACGCTGTCAGTCTTTGGGTTGAGGGTGGTATAGTCAAGCCAGCCGAGCTCGGCACGCTCAAAAGCCGAGAAGAGAGGTGGTGTGTTCTGGTTGTTGCTGTAGGAGCCACTGGCCATCGTGTCCCACGAGTTGAGCTGTCCACGGGCACTCGAGTTCACGGTGTTATAATGATCAGCCAGGCCAAGCACATGACCGAACTCGTGCACGAAGGTGCCGATGCCGACAGTCTGACCGGTCTGGCCGTTCACCTCCTGCGAGGTGGCATAGCGGTCTACCTTCACGCCGTCGAGGGTAATCGAATACTGAAGTCCAATCTCAGAGAGATGGGCCGAATGGGGCCAGATAGTATTGGCATCATAGCTGTCGGCCTCGCCGCGTCCGGCATAGAACACATAGACGTTGTCCACATAGCCATCGCCGTCGCTGTCATACTCGGAGAAGTCAATGCCGCCGTCAATAGAATCGCAGGCCGACGAGATCATCTCAGCCACGCGGTAGTAGTTGTCGCTGCCACCACCATAGCCACCCGTGTTGCCGCCATAATAAGAATAGCCGTGAGGCATCGTCACCGGACCGGCAACGACAAATTCGGGATCGTAGGCCCCGAAGGAACTCTTAGAATAGAAGTCGTAGGCACTGCCCGTGGCACCAATGGTGTCATTAGTGTAACCGCGCTCATTGAGCAAGTCGGTATAGAACTGCTGCGGATCATCCATCTGGAACTTCTTGTCGCTAAACTGAACAAGTACGACCAGTACCTTGTGGTGCCCTGTAGTGGGAATGTCGCTGATGCGCACGCGGTTCACCTTCGGTGCACGACGCACGTCGGCGCGCAGTGTCTCCACAGCCTCATCGCGGTCAACGGTCTGAAGGAAGGCGCGGGCCTCAGCCGGACGCTGGCTCATGTCTGTGGCCCGAATGCCCGAGGCCACGAGCCGTCCGTTCTCCACGCGGGCATACTCATAGCATCCGTCGGCACCGGCCAGGAGCGGATAGCCGTCCTCGCTGACTGTCATGTGTCCACGCTCATCGCCCAGTTTCTGGATAGTGAGGAATGATCCGTCGGCCTGCCGCACGCGCATCTTGCCAGGATAGGCGGGCACTGCCTGTGCCACGCCGGTGGCGAAAACAGCCACCAAGGCAAGCAAAATCCACTTTTTGAAAGTTTTCATTACTGCTGATGTTTTGATAGTATAGCGTATATTTTTTTAAAAAAGCCTCTCTCCCGCCCTCCCCCACAAAAGGGCGGATGACAGGAAAGAGGCTTCTATGTAAGTTCTTTAGTCGATGTCGCTGTTGTGATCGAGCTCATCGGTGAATCCCTTCGGCTCGTGCACTTCCATCGGATCATGGTAGTCGTCGTTGCCATGCTCAAAGCGGCGCGGCTGACGGCGGTTGTCACGATTCTCGTGGAAGTCGCGGCGATTGTCGCGCTCGCCGCCACGGCGACCTTCCTCACGACGCTCACCCTCCCGACGCGGACGACGCTCGCCACGCGGACGGCGCTCACGCTCGACATAGCCCTCTGGCTTGTCAACGAGCACGCGGTGTGAGAGCTTATACTTGCCGGTCTTGGGATCAATCTCCAAGAGCTTCACCTTGATCTTGTCGCCCTCCTTGATACCGGCTTCCTCAACGGTCTCCAGACGCTTCCAAGCAATCTCAGAGATATGGAGCAGGCCTTCCTTGCCGGGCAGAATCTCGACGAAGCAACCGTAAGGCATGATGCTCTTGACGGTTCCGTCGTAGACCTCGCCCACCTCAGGCAGGGCCACAATGGCCTTAATCTTGGCAATGGCGGCGTCGATGCTCTCCTTATTGGGAGCCGACACCTGCACATGACCCACGCCGTCGGCCTCGTCGATAGTGATGGTTGAGCCAGTGTCTTCCTGCATCTGCTGGATAATCTTTCCACCCGGACCGATGACAGCACCGATAAACTCCTTCGGAATGTCGAAAGCCTCGATGCGCGGCACCTGCGGCTTGAGTTCCTTACGCGGCTCCGAGAGGGTCTTCATCATCTCGTCCATGATGTGCTCGCGGGCGGCCTTGGCCTGCATGAGAGCCTTCTCCAGCACCTCATACGACAGACCGTCGCACTTGATGTCCATCTGCGTGGCAGTCAAGCCGTCGCGCGTACCAGTGGTCTTGAAGTCCATGTCACCGAGATGGTCTTCGTCACCAAGGATGTCGGAAAGAATGGCATACTTATCCTCACCCGGGTTCTTGATGAGACCCATAGCGATACCAGCCACCGGCTTCTTGAGGGGCACGCCAGCATCCATCAAGGCAAGCGTTCCGGCGCACACGGTAGCCATCGACGAGGAGCCGTTCGACTCCAGAATCTGACTCACCAGACGCACGGTATAGGGGAAGTCGCTGGGGATTTGGTTCTTCAGCGCACGCCAAGCGAGGTGGCCGTGACCAATCTCGCGACGGCCTACGCCACGCTGGGCCTTAGCCTCACCCGTCGAGAACGGCGGGAAGTTGTAGTGAAGCAAGAAGCGCTGATAGCCGCGCATGAGCACGTCGTCAACGAGTTTCTCGTCGAGCTTCGTGCCGAGGGTACACGTCGAGAGTGACATGGTCTCGCCACGCTGGAAAATGGCCGATCCGTGAGGCATCGGCAGCGGCGACACCTCGCACCAAATGGGGCGTATGTCGGTGGTGGCACGGCCGTCCAAACGCAGCCCCTCATCGAGGATGCAACGGCGCATGGCGTCACGCATCACGTCGCCGTAATAGCGTGTGGCCTCGTCGTGCTTCTCGGCGAGTTCTTCCTCACTCATATCAGTGTGGGCTGCGTCATATTTCTCCAGGAAGTCGGTCAGCAGTTTGTCGAACGCGTCGTTGCGCTCCTGCTTCGGCAGAGCCTGGTGATTGATGTCGTAGGCGGGCTGGTAGAGTTCGTCCTTGATCTGCTGACGCAGGTCCTCATCGTTCACCTCGTCGTCATACCCACGCTTCTTGTCGGTGCCCAGCTCCTTGGCCAGCTCATCCTGCAGCTCGCACATGGGCTTGATAGCCTCATGGGCTGCCTTTAGGGCGCCAATCAGATCCTGCTCCGACACCTCCTTCATCTCGCCTTCCACCATCATGATGTTGTCCTTCGTGGCACCCACCATGAGGTCCATGTCGGCATCGGCCATCTGCTGGAAGGTCGGGTTGATGACATACTCACCGTTGATGCGCGCCACACGCACCTCAGAGATGGTATAGTCGAACGGTATCGTGGAACAAGCCATGGCAGCCGAGGCGGCAAAACCGGCCAGCGCGTCGGGCTGGTCGACACCGTCTGCAGACAACAGCATCACCTGCACATAAACTTCACAATGATAGTCGGCGGGGAAGAGGGGCCGCAGAGCGCGGTCGACAAGGCGTGACGTCAGAATCTCATCATCGTTAGGCTTACCCTCACGCTTGGTAAAACCTCCGGGGAAACGGCCGGCAGCACTGTACTGCTCACGATAATCCACTTGCAAAGGCATAAAGTCAGTACCCGGAACTGCCTCTTTGGCTGCACACACGGTAGCGAGCAAAACGGTATTGCCGAGTCTCAAAACTGCGGCACCGTCGGCTTGCTTGGCAACCTTTCCGGTTTCAATTGAGATGGTCCTGCCATCTGGCAACTGAACGGTCTTCGTAATTACGTTCATCTAAAATTTTAAAATGTTGCTTATTGTTTCTACAAAAACATCTGAAAATATATAAAATCACGCAAAGATACCTATTTTATTTTAGAAGGACACATATTCTCATGCTTTATTATTGTTTTTTAAAGGTAAAAAGACAACTTTCTACTGCCCGCCCATCGACCCCCCGCAATATACGCCGCTACATCACAACAGCCACCACATCCTTCTGCGCCTTGCCTTCTCCACTCATCAGCAAAATGTTTTACCCAAAACGAACACTTTCCTGTCATTTTCTTTGTCTTTTTTGGAAAAATAGTGTAACTTTACCGCGCTATTCAACATAATACTCAAACCAAAAAAACGCATAGCCATGAACAAAAAACGATTCATTATGCTTTCTGCCATGACCGTGATGGGTGCGGCTTTGGCGCTGACCAGTTGCACCGATTCCAACTACGATTGGTCGGACATCGACGCAACCATCGGCCTCGGCGGCGACACCCTCCGACTGCCTGTCAACAACTCTACCAACGAGATTCAGCTCGCCGACATCCTCGACCTCGACACAACAGGCGGCGTGAAAATCATGCCCAACGGCGACTACGCCATCCGCTTCGACGAGACAGCATGGCACACAGCCACCACAACCATCAAACCGCTTACCATGAACGACCGCGAGACCTACACCGGTGAGACCTATCTCGATTTCTCCGGAGCCGCTTCCGCCAAGCAGCACCGTGCTTCCACCGGTCTGACCTTCAGCAGCAGGCTCTGCCAGTTGCGCTACGACTTCACCGACGTACCTGACGAGATTGTCGCCCTCGACTATGCAGGCACCGACGCCACCATCAAAATCAACATCAGTTTCGCGCAGGGCATACGCCGCTGTGTGTCCTCCATCGCCACGCTCAGCATCGGGCTCCCGGCGTTTGTCGATGTGGAGCGCGCCACTTGGGAAGGGCATGCGCTCACCGTCAACGCCGCTAACGAGGTGACGCTGACCGATGTCAGACCTGCCAACGGCGACGTCATCCTGACCATCATCCCGCGCGGCATCAACCTGACACGCCACGGCGCGTCAGACGAGGTGGTGTTCAACCGCGGACAGCGCATCCTCGTCAGCGGCTACGTCACCGTGGGCGGCACCATCACCGCCGCCAGCATTGACGCAGCACACATTCCCACCGAACAAGCACAGCGACGCGTCACGGCGTCTCTCCTCATGGACGACGTCACGGTGTCGGATGTCACCGGACGCTTCTGCCCCAAATACAACTTCACCAACCTCGGCGACATCGACCTTACCCGCATGCCCGACTTCATCACCGACCATGAGGTGGTGGCCGACCTCTACAATCCCTACGTCGATCTCCAGACGGAAAACAACCTACCCATCGACGTCAACGTCACCGCCGACCTCGTGGCACGCAACCAGGACGGCGGCACGATGGTTAACATCCACATCCCCGAATTCAAGATTCAGGCCTCCGACCCACAGATTATCAGCCTGCGCCGACTGCCAGGCATCTCAGATGCCGACACCACCGTTGTGGTAGTAAACGAGATGGGCCAGTTGCTGCGCACCATTCCACGCACCATCGACATCCCCGTCATCCGCGCCGTGGGCGACGACGCACGCACCTCGTCCATCACGTTGGGACACACCTACCAAGCCCAGACGCTCTGCCACTTCTATGCGCCGCTGGCTTTCTCCGACAGCGCGCAGATTATCTATAGCGACACCCTCGACGGATGGAACAGCACCGTCAAACACCTGCGCTTCATGGAACGGGAAGTGAACGGACAGACCATCGTCGACGGAGCCATCCGCCTGGAGGTGGATGTCGACAACTGCGTGCCGGCCTATCTCATCCTGAATGCCTACGGCATCGACCGCAACGGCAACCGCATCGCCACCGACCGACTCGCCATCGACGTGGCCGAGAACATCGATCCCTCGCCCAACGGCACCACGCAAGTCACCACACACGAGACCATCACCCTGCGGCCCGTCGACAACAGCGTCTTCGCCGACCTCGACGGTGTGATCCTGCGCTTCACCGCGGCCAGCCACGCCAAGGACAAGAGCCCCATCACAGGCATACGCCTCAACGCCCATCATCAAAAACTGCGCCTGAGAAACATCACCGCCGTCAAGGAAGGACGTCTCGTGGGCGATTTCAATTAACCATCCAAAATATCAGAAACACATGAAACTGAAACAGCAATACGTGGCCGCCGCGCTGCTCATGGCCACAGCACTGCCCACGGCAGCCCAACGGCTCAACACAGCCTAGTTCACCGAAGGTTCCCTATCCCGCCATGCCATGACCCCCGCGTTCGGCAACGACAGCGTCACCTACGTCGCCATTCCCGCGCTGGGCAATGTCAACGTCAAGACTATGGGCAACTTCGGCTACCAGGACATAGTGCGTGAGAACCCGCTCTACCCCAACCGCAGCACGAAGAAGATGACCACCTTCCTCAATCCCTACATACACGATGCCCTCGACGGATTCTCGTCGGGCAAGAACCGCATCGATGCCGACGTCAACCTCACCCTCTTCTCGGGCGGATTCCGTGCCTGGGGTGGCTACAACACCGTTGGACTGAACCTGCGCGTCAAGGCCGACGTTAACCTGCCCTACGAACTCTTCGACTTCGCACGCAACGCCTCCAACCGCCACTACGACATCGGCGACATCAACGTGTCGGCACAGAGTTTTGCCGAACTGGCCTTCGGCCACAGCCGATCCATCGGCGACCAGTGGCGCGTGGGCGGAAAGATGAAGCTGCTCTTCGGTCTCGCGCGAGCCGACGCCTCGATGAAGGATGTCGACATCGACATCGAGGGCACTGACCAGTGGCGTGTCAGTGCCAATACAGAGGCCAACGTCTCCATCAAGGGGTGGCAGTACAAGACAAAGCAGAAAGACTATGAGCACCGGCCCGGGCAATACGAGTATGTCAACGATGTCGACATAGACGGCTACGGCCTCAGCGGATTCGGCATGGCCTTCGACCTCGGTGCCGAATACAAGCTCGACGACAACTGGAAATTCTCGGCATCTCTGCTCGACCTCGGCTTCATCCACTGGAGCGAGAACCACTACGCCATCAACGAGGAGCGTGACTTTCTCTTCGACGGTTTCCATGACGTGAGCGTCGTGGGCAACAGCGGACAGGCCATGGACGACCAGGCCAACGAATACGCAGACCAGATTGCCGACTTCATGCACCTGCGCGACCAGGGCGACACGGGCGGACGCACCACGGGCATCGGCGCCACGCTGAACCTCGCTGCCGAATACAAACTCCCCGCCTACGACAAGATGCGTTTCGGACTGCTCTCGTCGACCCATATCAACGGCCCTTACACCTGGACAGAAGGACGTCTCTCGGCCAACTGGGCACCGCTCAACTGGCTCGACGGCGGCGTCAGTGGTGCCGCCAGCACCTTCGGTGCCAGCTTCGGGTGGCTCGTAAACGTCCACACCACCGGCTTCAATTTCTTCGTCGGCATGGACCACCTCGTCGGCAAGCTGAGCAAGGAGTTCATCCCTCTGAGTTCCAAGGCCAGCCTCAGCCTTGGCTTCAACATCATGTGGTAAGACCCTTTCAGCGGGCCCAAGAAGCCCCGACCCTCTTTCGCCCCGGCCTCTCCCACACCTCGGAAGAAGCCGGGGCGTCTTTTCAGCCCGTTGGCATGCGCTGCCACAGCACAGCCTCTGCCCCGCCTTTCCCCTCATCCCCTCCTTCTTTTTCCCTTCTCTTTTCTCGTTTTTCGTCAAAAAGCACTATCTTTGCATCATAAACGGAAAAAGACAACACGATGAAGATACTGAGTTTACGCTCTGTGGGGGCCATGTTGCTGATGGTCATAGCCCTCGCCTCCTGCAATCAGAAGAAATTCCATGTCAACGGAAATATCACCGACGCCCAAGACTCCGTGCTCTATCTGGAGCACATGAGCCTGGAAGGACCGGTGACCGTCGACTCTGTCCGCCTCGCCGCCGACGGTGCTTTCAGCTTCGACTGCAATGCCCTCGACACCATCACGCCCGACATCTACCGCCTGCGCATCGCCGGGCAAATCATCAACCTCTGCATCGACTCCACCGAGACCGTCACCGTCAAGGCCTCCTATCCGTCCATGTCCATGCGCTACGACGTGAAAGGTTCCTACGAGAACGAGAAAATACGCGAGCTGGCCTACATGCAAATTGCGCTGCAAAACCAAATCAACGTGCTCGTGCAGAACCCCGAACTTGGCGTGGAGGCCGTGCGGCAGACCGTGCAAGCGCTGCTGACACAATACAAGAAGCAGGTCGTAGACCGTTTCATCTATCGGGAGCCCATGCGCGGATACAGCTATTTCGCCCTCTTCCAGACCTACCGCCTCGGCAACCGCGAGGCTCTGATCTTCGACCCGCGGGTATCGGCCGATGACATCAAGGTGTATGGAGCCGTAGCCACGAGCTGGGACACCTACTATCCCGGATCCGAGCGTGGCCTCAACCTCCACAACATCGCCATTGAGAACATGAAGAACCAGCGCATCATCAAGGCCGAGCGGCAGGCATCGCAGATCGACGCCTCGAAAGTAGAAGTGACCAACGTCATCGACATCACGCTGCTCGACAACAAGGGTGTGACACGGCGCCTCACAGACCTCAAGGGGAAGGTGGTGCTGCTCGACCTCCACGTGTTCGGTGCGCAGAACTCCACGCGCCGCATCATGTGGCTACGCGACGTCTACAACAAGTATCACAGCCACGGCTTTGAGATCTATCAAGTGAGCTACGACGACAACGAGCATTTCTGGAAGACGCAGGTGGCCGCGCTGCCTTGGGTGAGCGTGTTCCGCAACAGCGTCGACAACGGTGGCGGTGCCGACACCTATCTCAATGGAGCAGGCAAGCAACTCCCCACCATGTTCCTCCTCGACCGCGAAAGCAATGTGGTGAAAGGCCCGTCGCAGATTCACGACCTCGACGCCGACATCAAGTCACTCCTTTAGCCCAAACCCCACAAGAGAATATGCATCCATTAGACAAGTTCCGCTACTGCCCCTGTTGCGGCAGCAAGCATTTTGAGATTCAAGACGAGAAGAGCAAGCACTGCGAGAACTGTGGATTCGAATACTACCTCAACCCCAGCGCCGCCAGCGCCGCGTTCATCATCAACGAACACGAAGAGCTGCTCGTCATCACCCGCAAGAAAGAGCCCGCCAAGGGCACACTCGACCTCCCCGGAGGCTTTGCCGACATCGGCGAGACCACCGAGGAATGCATCGTCAGAGAAGTGGAAGAAGAGACAGGACTGAAGGTAGCGCGCGCCGACTACCTCTTCAGCCTGCCCAACAAATACCACTACAGCGGTTTCGACATTCCCACACTCGATGCCTTCTTCCGCTGTTATGTCGACGATTACTCCACACTTCACGCCCACGACGACGCAGCCTCCATTCAGTGGATGTCCATTCACGACCTCCACACCGAACTCTTCGGCCTACGCAGCATCCGACGCGCCCTGTTCAAATATATCAAGGGAGAATAGCCCTACGGCACCACGCGATATGAATCTGCGTGATACGTATTTGCCACATGGGGTTTATTTCGCCACGGACACCACAAACCTTTCACGGACCTCTCGTTTATCTGTGAACCGACTGTGATGTCTGTGGCCATATTCATTCGCCACGTACTTTCTCTTGTCTGTGAGGCGCGCCCCTGCATGACGCACACCAGACGACATGAAATCAGAAACATGAAAAAGACATGGCAAAAAAACATCCGCAAAAGATAGTCTCTTGGCTCACAAAAGACCACATATTGCATTGCAAAAAGCCATCTCCTACATTGCGGACAGCCACATCTTGCAGCGCACTCTGTCACAAACGGCACAGACCTTTCACGTACTTCTTGCATGTCTATGAATAGTCCGTGATATCCATGATCATATTCATTCCTGCGTGATACTTATTTTGCCACGGACGGCACAGACCTTCCACTGACTTTTCTTCCCGCTTGTCTGTGAACAGTCCGTGCCGTCCGTAGTCATATTCATTCGCTACGCACTTTCTGCTTATCTGTGAGAAATTCCCCCTCAAACGCCTCCGGCGAATGGTGCGTCATGCAGGGGCGGGCCTCGTATCCGTCCGGACGTTTCGCAGAAAACGTTTTTGGGCCTTGCTCATATCGCCCCGACGAATCACACGACACCCCCTACCTCACTGCGATCTTCCGCACGTCGACCCTTCCTCCGGCATCCACGATGCGCAGGATGAAGAGTCCGGGACCCGTATAGACGCGCGACTCGGTGGACGTCTCCGGGTCGACCGACTTCACCTGCGTGCCATCGGTGCGATAGACCACGATGCGCTGCAGGGGCGTGGTGCCGCTGACCACCGTCAGCCAGCCGTCACCGGCGCGCCAGTGCCACGGCATCGTCTCGTCATCGTTGGCCATAGGCTTCTCCACGTCCGACAGATCAGCCACACGGTAGGTCATGGCCGGTGTCACCGCAGCCACACGCACCGCCTCATTGCGAACCAGAAGCGGGTCGGTCTGCATCCTCACGGTGAAGATGACATCGTCCTTGCCACCGGCATTCTTCAGCTTGATGAAGAATGCCTGACCGGGATAGATGGCGTTGCCCTTGCCCTCCTGGAACTCATTGAGGACACCGTCAAAGAGCGTCCACACACAGTAGACTTTCTTCGCGTCGCTTGTCGGCTCACCGTCATCACCCAGCGGACGCTTAACAGTGCCCAAAACGTCCCGGTTGGCACTGATGAACTCGTCCACCAAAATACTCGCCGTGTAGGGATTACCCACCAAGTCATACCGCAAGGGGTTACTACTCTCTTCATATTGTCCCGTCTCCGGGTTATACCATTGTATGCTTGGCGACAAACTGGTCGTCCGGTTCGTAACCCTTCCCATGGCATCTTCCGTGAAATCATAGTCGACACCGAGGCGATGGTTGAAGTCGCGCATCACCGTGATGGAGCCACCCTTCCCCTCGCCTGTCGCCGTGCGCTTATAGAAATCGAAAGAAACATCATCCTTCGGGAATCGCAACAACGCACGATAACCCGGGTCGGAGACCGGACTCCATAATGCTTCCTCCTGTGCATAGTCGTCACCTATCTTAAGGGCGACACCCTTGCCGGTGGCATAAGTGCCGGCCCCATCGATTAAGAGAGGATTCTTTTCGTCGTCGTAGCCTTGCGCACCCATCACGTTGAACGGATGGCTCCAGGCTATACTATTTCCGAGTCCCTCCTTGTTGCCAATTAAGTCCAGATTGTCACCACTCGCCGCATCCGGGAAGATGAGCATCACCCGCGGATTGTCATAGTTAGACACCAGTGCCCCCTTCGTGGTCGTACCCGTCTGCTCACCGCCGTGTCCCCACAGGCGCTGATAGACCGGCAGTCGCAAACGACTATAAAGTCCGCCACCGGGCGCACCGAAACGGCCATATCTCGTACCCGACGACGCATCCGTCCATGGCTTACCCTCCTCGTCGACGGTCACGTCCTTATCGTCAAACGTGATGTCCTGGAAGAGAGGCGTCTGCTGTTGCGCCGTGAGCTTGGGCAGATACAGGTCGCCGGCAACGGTGATCTTCATCGGCGTGGTCAGTGTGTTCCACTTGTTGATGGGCAACGATGCCTCCAGACTGGCCTTCTGATAGCGCAAGTATTGCTGGTCACGCAACTGGGCACACTGTTTGAAAAAAATCTGATCGCAGACATTTCCGTCGAAGTTAACACACTTGAAGACAGAGTCCTTGCCATACGTGGTCTCACTATGGGCGTCCGGAGCGTTGACGGCCATCATGTCATACTGGATGTTGGCCGTGCCCGACTCGTTCTTGCTGTTGGTCATACGCGAGATGAGACGACCGCCGGTGAGAACGCTGTATTGGATGTACGGCATCATCGGATAAGGATCGGACACCAGTTGCGGGATGGTGACCTTCGAGAAATACATCGGCACATAGCTCTTCGGCTGTTCCGACGTCGTGGCCAAAGTCTTGTCGACATTCCAGTTGCTCACCAACTTCGATGATGTATGCTTGTTGTCCTCATAAATCGTGTAGTCGTAGCTCGGCGCACGGTAATCCCTGTAGTCGGGATTGTTTAGGTCTTTCGCCGTGGAACGCTGCCAGTTGTCGTCACGGTTCCAGTTAGAGTTATAGCCCGTGGTGAACGTCGGTCGCCACGTCAGATATTCCGGCACAATCTTCAGCGTGAAGTAGGTGTCACCGATACAGTTTATTTTATAGTCCGTGATGCCCGCAGCCTTCTCCGCGTCAGTCAACTCGTTGGTTCTCACATAATGTACAGCCAGCTGATACCAATAGCCCTCGTGCAGCTTGGTAGTGTCGATGTGGCACAGGCCAAAGTAGTTTTGCCCGCTGGGCAATTCGGTCGAAGACACCTCAGCCACCTTCGTGTCCGCAACGCCAAGCGTCCTGTCCTTATCATTATACACCGGGTCGTTGGAGGAAACGATGTGCACCGACGCGTAGGCTTCTGTTTCGCCCAGTGTGCCCGAGACGAAGCGTAAGTTCTCTTCAGAGGTCTGGATGTCGGCATACGACCGCTTGAGAATGGGAATACGCAACTCGCCCTTGTCTCCACCTTGCTTGCTGGCATCATCGCTCAGTCTCATCTTTCGAATCTGCGGGAAGCCGATGCGGATGGCGCGCTCGGTCAGCGCGGAAGGATAGGTCACACCCTCGATGCCGATCTCCATGCTCGGACCGTTCTGCAAGGCAAGAATCAACACAGCCTGCGGCTCTGTACACAAACTATAGCTGGTGCCGTTGTATTCAAAAGAGCTCTGTGCCGGCAGAGCCTGCACGTCATGGCGGCCCGCCCCGAAGGGATAGCCCGTGAAGGTCGCCGAATTGAGCAGCAACAGTTTGCCTGTCTGGTTCTTGTTCGGGTCGTAGAGATATTTCAAGATGACCGTACGGTCGGCTTCCGTGAATTGGTCCTTTGCCGCCGTCTGCCCAAACCGGGTGTACACGGAACTGTCATTCGTCTCATCATAGGTATAGTCATACCCATACGCCACATCCTTATAAGCATCACGATAGCGGCGTAAGGCCTCATCCAACTTGTCCGTCGTCTTGGCAGTCTCCCACTCGTCAGCCGTACTGACGAACCAGTCGAAGGGTACACCCTCCAGCCTCACCATGCCCGTGGCAATCTTGCTGGCCACAGAGAGCTGCACTGTGATTTCATAATCATCCTTGGTGTTCGCACTACAGTCGATATTGAACGAGGTCGTGGAGCCGTTACTTCCGTCTATGATAACGGTCTGCTTGACAAGCGAGAACGTGCCGCTATAGAACGAGCAGATGTTGGAAGGCTTTCCCCAGCCCTTCTCGTTGGGAACCGACGGCGCGTCCGCCGTGCCAAAGGCCAAAGCAACGTAATACTGCTTATCCACCTCCAGATTGAACGAGCGGTTGGCCAGCACCAACTCGCGCACACCGGCTATGGTAGTCTCAAAGCGGAGGGTCTCCGTGTTGTCGGGATCGGTCAGTGTGGCCTCGGCATCATAGGCAGAAGCTATCTCCACCTCGCCATAATCCTTATCGCCATTGTTATACGCAATGCCCGTGGCGGGTTGGCCGTCTGCGGTGTTGAAGAAGCGGAAGAACACCTTCTTCTTATTCTCGGCATCGGCGACAGACTTTTCTTGCAGCAGTTGCCAGTTGGCCCTGATTTTCAGTTTCACCTCGCCCGCTTTCTCGTCGCCACACATCGTCGGGTCTTGCAACACCGTCACCTTGGCGTTGGCCTGATACACCATGATGTCATCGATACAGTAGTCGGCACCCTTCGTAGACTGACAGTAGTTGTCAATCACGACACGGAAGTCGCTATAGTTGTCTACGACCGACTTGTCGGGCAAGACAATCTCGCCGAACACCTGATACCAGATTCCACCAGACTCCTGCGCCTTATACCCTTCGATGTTGTTGTCGAACTTGCCCGAACAGATGCTGGCCAGCAACTGTTTCGATATGTCGCTGTTGTCAACCGAGTTCTTGCGCACGCCATAGAGCGAGAAGCGGAGTTCCGGCTGGTCGTTGTCGGTTCGCGGTGCACCTGTATTGAAGTTGCTCACCCAAGCAGAGACTATAATTTTCGTACCGCCGCACATGCTGCCTATGAAGTCCTGGTGGCCGAGTTGGCGTGCTTCCTGCGAGCAGTCGGTGCGCAAGAAGTAGCCATACTGGCTGTTGTCGCGCTCATGGGTGCGGTCGTAAAGAACTTTGGAGCCGCCTACATTCATCTGCTTCTCGATAGAATACTCGCCATGGAAAGGACGGATGCTATAGTTTGATCCCCATACCCCCTCTTGTGATGAGTAATTACGAAGATTGTAATAGACGAATCCATACTGTCGCCACCGGAAGTTGGAAGGCTGCAACGAGAAGTTGGAAGCATCATCTTCAAAGTCAACAGTATTATTAAAGACCTTCGTTCCATCTGTCGGCTTTGCGTGGTTCTGGGCGTCGTTCTCATCGTCGAAAGTGAAGTTGGCCACCTTCGGGAAGTGGTTCTCCAGATAGTCGTGAGAACGCTCTTCCTGATTGTTATCCTTGATCTGCTGCTTGCTCATGGGATAGAGCGTATTGATGTCGAGTTGCGCATTGAAGAATGGGCACTTCTTCGACTTTTCCTCGCCCACCAGATAGCCCACCAGATAGCAGGTCTTGTTAAGCTCTATCGGGTCAGCAGCGTTATCATAAGTTGTCGCCCCGCTTGCATCGCTGACGGCAACCCAGTTTCCACCCTGCAAAGTGAAGGTGTTAGTTTCGCCTTCAGTTTTTGTAGTTGTAACACCATCTTTAGTTTCCGTATACGTATGGTTATTTACCACCCCACTGAGCGTGATGTTCACATCCTTACCTTCCCTGCCACGGTTAGTTGGAGTCTTGGTAGTAATGACGCGGTAGGCCGTCTTCGTGCTGTTGTAGACGCGCCACTCAATCTTCTTGGCCTGCACGGGCTTCGATGTGTCAAAATCGGTCTTGGCCTTGAAATCATAGCCGGTCTCCCCATCGGGATGATAGATGTGATGCTTGTTGACCTCCTTAACGGGATAGAAGTAATAATAGTTGAGGCTCTGCAAGGCGGCACGGATATTTATGGATCCTTTACTCTTCGTCTTGTCGTCCTTGTCAGGCAAGGCGCCAAAGACAAGCAACTGGTTGTCCTCGTAAGTCTTGTTGAGTTTCTCTTTGCCCGTCGTGTTGATGGCGGCATTCATGATGCTATCGGCTATACTCTCAGCCGGAAGGATGTGGAAGATATAACGTACGGAGAGCGTCGGCTCGTGCTGGAAGGTAGAAAGGTCAGAAGGCGTATGGTTGTAGTCGTGATAACGGCTCACGTCGCAAGCAATGACGTCTCCCTTCCAGTTCTCATAGTCATCAGCGGTGGGAATATTATAAACCACACCCACATTGTTATGACTGGCATTTCCCCCGATGTTATAGAAAATCAAACCGCGCTCAGTGCTTCCGTCTACATCCACCACGCGGTGCATTTTATCGGTTGAATACGGAACGAGACGGTTCACTGTCGTGGTCGTAGTTGCGCCATTCTCCTCTTTAGTTATTGTGTTTACGCCTGTCGGAGTCTGGTCAGTATTATAATCGTACCAACGGAAATAGGCCTGGGGCTCACCCGGGTTACCGCCATAAGAATCTTGTGGATACCCATTATAATTATAGAGAGGCAGGCCCAGCTCTATGCCGTGATAGAACCTGCCATCGTCACTGCTCGCATAGTTATGGCCATTGTAGTTGTCATAGGTGTCAGCGGTGACGTAATAATAATAATGCACCTCGGCCACATCCTGCATGCCATTGGAGAGGAACTCACGCTCGGACGCACCCTTATAGTGGAAATTCTGCGTCAAGACCACAGTACCAACAGGAAGCTGAAGGATTTTGCGGGCAACCTCGCGACTGTATCCCTTGTAGTCGGTCACTTCCGTAATGGTCAGCCTGTTGCCTCCGTCAGGGCCAGACCAGTTGTCGATATTGAGATTGCCGCCCGTGTTAATATTCTTTGTACCACGGCTATTATCCGTCCTGGTCAAATCTGCCCATACGTCAGAGAAGGACAAAGCAAATGGATAGTTGTCGTTATAAGTGTTGTAAACATAAATCTGACTGGCTATGCCCGTAGTGAGACTGCCTGTATACTTAGTTCCATTGGGCCCTGTCAGATTCACGAATCTCTTCTGCCCCACACTGTAGAGATACACTTTGGTCGTGTCTTCAGGATCGGTGACAAAGGCAAAATAAGCATTGGCATCGCCATCCGTCACCTCGCTACTCCTTTTGTTGGTAAGCGATGAGCCCCCAGCATATAAAGTCATCGCATCGCGTTCGGCTGTTATCTTGTAGACCTTGGTGGACTTAAGATCAGCTTCTACAAAGTTGCTCAACTCATAGGTACCATCCTCCAGATTCAGAATCCGGCGAGCCGCAGCAAGCTGGTAGTTGTTCTTGTGGCGGCCATCAGTCACTTCCGCCAGTCTGAAGCGCTTGGGCGCACCGAGAGTGGTAGTCGATGACACCATCTTCGAAGACGATGGGCTGCCATCCAGGCTCACCGCACCGTCGGCCTTCCACGTAGACGTGAAGGCAAAGGCGACAGGATAGTCCTTGTTGTTGGTCTTATAGAGATAGATGCGCTGCTTCTTGCTGCTGCCATTGACAAGGTCTCCAGATTGGCTTGCCGCTTTCCTTTGACCTACACTGTACAAATATATCTTTTCTGGGTCATCCGCATCGGTCACGAAAGCAAAGCTACAAGAGGTTTTGGAGGCTTCGCTTACATCACTGTAGCCTTGGTTTGAATTTTGTGTTAACCTGTCCAACCGAAAATTATTATTCCTGTTAGATCCAACAAGTATAACATGCTGACTATTATTGTTGATAACATCGCTGGTGATATAATACACTTTCTCCGGATCGATACCTAAGTCTTGGAGCGTGGCAGGCTCATAATAGCCCTGCAAGATGGTTTGGGCCTCCTGCTGTATCTGAACGA
This sequence comes from uncultured Prevotella sp., assembly GCA_964411005.1. Lineage (GTDB taxonomy): Bacteria > Bacteroidota > Bacteroidia > Bacteroidales > Bacteroidaceae > Prevotella. The sequence goes on from CAYPJA010000003.1 coordinate 86,681, forward strand.
GGTCTTCGGCGGTCGCGGCCACCTCCTCTGTCTGGAACCGGTTAGAGCGGTCGGGCACTTTGGTGGAACTTGCCGACACGGGGGCTGTCGACCACGTCGCATTGAGGGCGAGTCCGAGCGTATAGCCGTGCGTGTCCTTCGTCTCAAAGGCATAGACAGTGGCTGGCATCTCGCCAAGCGTACCACCAGCCGTCACAAACGCTCCAGCTCCCACGCTGTAGAGATAGACCGTCGGGGGCTCGCCGCCTGCCTTGTGCACCTTAGCACCACTGGCCGTGGTGGGCGTGAAGAACATGAACTTTGCGTTATCGTTGTCTGTAGTGCTGCTGGCCAGGTTGGTTCCGCTGGCCGACAGATAGCCACCATTCTCCGTCTTCAACCGATATACCTTGTTGTTCGTGGTGAGACCCGTTGCTGAGAACTCCTTCGCCTCGTAGGTTCCGCTAAGGAAGGAGCGGGCGGCAGTGAGAGCGTCTGAGGGGAAGTCGCCGACAGCAGTCACTTGGAAGCGGCTACCGTCATCGTCTATTTTATTATAGGAACCATTTATAATACCTATTGCTGTATTTATACTTAGATTTGCATTTCCGTGGTTATCACCATTCCATGTAGCATTCTCGTTAAAAGCAAAAGCCGCGAAATAGTCATAAAGACCAGTCTCGAATGTATACACCTGCTTAGCTTCACTGCCCGTAGACATCGGCCATCTACCTGAAGCTGTACCCGAAACGAACTTTTCTTGTCCCACACTGTAAAGATAGACCTTGGTTTCGTCTGTTGGATCAGTGACAAAGACAAACTGCTGGGCCTCATCGGCATCAGATAAAGTTTTACCTAATTTGGCCGTAGTATACATTTTCCCATCATCGGTGGAACACAAGCCACCACGATCTTTGGAAAAGATCCTATACTTTTTTGTATTTGCAACAATTCCGAGGTCTGCAAGAGTTGTTTTTTTACCGGCAGTCAAAGCTTTCAAATGCCACCGGGCATCTGCAAGCGAATAAGTTACCACAGGATTTTCCACGACAGTAGCAGAGAACTTGCTTCCTGTAGTTAAGCCGGAATTATTATCAATGTTAAGTGTAGAGTTACTTACATTGAAGTTGCTGTTGGCCGAGCCACTATAGTTGCCATTGGCATCAACAGTCGACCACACCTCTGCAAAGGAGATGGCAAACGGATATTCCGTATTTTGCGTATCGAAGAGGTGGATGGCACCGGGCGTCCCCGTGGTTGCATCCACCATACTCTTGGATAAAGAGGCTACGAACTTCTTTATGCCAATATTATAGAGATAGACTTTCGTGTTGTCTTCGCTGGTGACAAAGGCGAACTGCTCGTTGACACCGCCCGTCGGCGAAGCGGTCACGGACAACGTGTTGCCACTGACGGTCAACGTCTGTCCGCTGGCTGTCTTCAGCGTATAGACACTCTCACTGTTGAGCTTTGTGCCTGCGACGTCTGTCACTTCATTCCACGCCTTCGGCTGGTAACCTTTGAGCAAACGCTGCGCCTCGGCGATGTCGGCCTCGGTAAATGTCAAGTCGGGAACCTCGGTGATGGAATAGCTCTGATGGGAGTTAGCAGCTGCCCAGTCATTAATGCTGAGATTAGAAGAACCTCCTTGAACAACATAGTAACCCTTAGTCGTTCCTGTTCCATGGTCACCCCACACGACATTAGCGGAAAAAGTAATAGCACACGTATTGTCTACACGCCCCGGCCATAAATAGACAGCGTCGGCAGAGCCCGTGCTTATTGTTTTGTCTTTATGAACGTAAGCCTTCTCAGCTATGTTGTAGAGATAAACCTTGCTGCTATCATCGGGATTAACGACAAAGGCAAACTGATAAGAGGCATCGGTTGGATCCCAAGAACCAATACTTGTCAAATTATTCCCGACAACACGAAAAGAATAACGTGTAACCGCATGATTATCGGTAAACGTATAAATTTTGTTTACACTTAGACCTATATCGGAAAAATTCACCTTATCACGACTGGCATTTTCATTAGAAATTCCAGTAACACCGGTGACACTGCTTGCCTGCGCCCTCACTTCACCGGGCAGAATGGTGAGGAGGAAAGCAGAAAGAATCATCACGCTCCTCATGAGTGGATGATTCCTGTTTATCTGATAAGAAAGTCTGTTCAATGTCATCTCTCTATATGTTTTTTTCGTTTGCAATTTTCTTTTGTTCATATTGACTGCAATGGCGGTGCGTATCAGGGGCGATCCCTACCCCCTACTTACCTGCCCCTGCAACGCGGACGACTCGTCAAACCGTTCTGCGCGGCTAACTTATCTTACATGCCACCACCCCCACTTGGCCAGATCGTCGAAATTAATCTTCGTGTTGGTTATCTTGAACTTGCGGGAAAGGGTTACCTGTGAAGAATGATAGTTGAACGAGGTCGCGAAATTGTAAATGGCCGAACCCGTATAGTTGCCGGCGAACAGCTCGATGGTGGGCTTGTTGACAGAGTTCGTCGAATACACCTCTGTGTAGAACTCAGCCTTGGGCTTACCCGTCTCCGTTGCGAAATCGCCGTCAAAACTCCCCGCCACTTCCGTGAGGGTGCCGGCTGGAGTGCCAAAGCCGGTCAGCGGATTGGAAATTCCTTGATGTTGGGAATCGCGCACGAAGTTCCCTCCTTGGGTCGCATAAGGATTCTTGTTCGTGACATACATCGTGTAGCCTGTGGCCCACTCCTTCAGAACGGGCGTGATATGGAACTCGCCATACATGCCGAGGTTGATGAGATCGTAGTCGGGACGCGTCTCGTAGACAGGCAGCACACCGATGGCCGTGAAGGCCGCCACCTCAAACGTCAGCTCCACGCCACGCAGGGTGACGGGCAAACGGTGAATCTCATTGCGCGCGATACGGTCGAAATCATAGAAAGAGAATTGCTTCGACGACGGCCAAACATACTTGTCCGATACATTTGTATCGGGCTCACCATCGCCGCCGTCGACAATCAAGTTGAAACTGGGGTTCTGGACGGTGGAAGAGGGAACGGCGGCGGGAAGCCGACTCTCGTTGACATAGAACGAGAAGGTCTTCGTCGTCTTCGCCGGTATCGTCCAGTTGTCCTGATCCGCGTCACCCTGCGGTATGTCGCAAATGTAAGTCTCCGTAGTCGGCGTGCCGTTCAGATGATTCGCGCGCCGCTTGTCGGCATCCGACCGCGCGCCGGGCAACAGAAAGATATTGTCAGCGTCGCCAGTACCGGGATTCTTGGTGATGTCAGTCAGATGGAGGGCTCCCACCTTTAAAGGGACAGCGGCCTCATTGGTGACCTCGACATCGACACGCGAAAGCATACGGACGAGCTGGATGGTATAGGAGGGGAACGTGCCGCCCGTAGTCTGAGAGGCGATGGTGTGAGTGGTGGCCTCGCTACTCATCGGGATGCCGGCACCACCGTTGATCTGACTGACGTCCGACTGGTTCCCGCCGACCTTCAAAGTCTTGCTGGCGAAGTCGGGAAGCGCGTCGCCGGCTTTCAAGAGACGATATTTGGTGGTGGTCTCACCCGTAGTCTCGTCTGCAGTGGTTCCATCAGGCACAAGCAGTCCGGCGCTAACCTTCTGCTCGTCGGTCAGATTGGCGAAGGCATAGAAGGTGGCAGAACCTTCGGCGAGACGGGTGCTGTAGGCGTCGGTCTCACGCTCACCGTCGGTGAAGGACGACGTTATGACACGCTCCACCATCTTACCGTCTCGCGTCATGATGATGATCCAACTTTTCATCATCTCACCCGCCTTAGCCTCCGCGTCGGGGATGGTGCCCGGCGTGACGGTCGCGTCGTTGTCGGCACGCGTGACGCCATCGGCGGCAGGGGCATCCACGGCAAGACGCAGGGTGACCGTGACCGAATCGGATGCGATGGGGCCGACGGGCATGTCGGAGCCGAGGTCGTCGGACGAGCAGGCCGTGAACGCCGCCATCGTGACGACAGCAAAAAAGATGAAGAGGTATGTATGAATTCTGATGTTGAGCATATACTGGATTTTTCTTTAAGGCGACGTGTCATCGGTGCAGCCGCAGCTTCACTCGATGTCAATGACTTTGTGAGTGACCACCGTCCAGGGCTCCACCTCGAGCCGTATCTGGAGGTGCTGGTTGTAGACTGTGAACTTGTAGTGATGGTTGCGCACGATGTTGTAGTGGTCGCCCGTGGGGAAGCCGTTCTCATAGTTGAGAAACTCGATGATGCCCTCACGGCTGTCATCGCCCTGCGGCGTGTCCTTGTCAAGCGCAATGGAGATGGTGGCGGGTGGTGTGACGGTGATGACACCGTCGTCGGCCACGTTGCGATATTCAGGGATATAGAGCGTGAGACTCTGCTGTCTGTCGCCACCCACAGGACCGAGGAAGTCGATGCTGCGGCCGACGGTGCTTGTCTCGTCGATGGTCACAAGGGAGGACAAGGAGTTGAAACTGCCTGAGAAACTGAGTTGCCTGGTGTCGGTGATGGAGCCGATATTGTCGGCTGGGGGCATGATGTAGCCCTGCCCGTTGTAGTTTTGGAGCATGATCCCGCTGAACGTATAGCCCTCGTCCTTCATGTTCTCGCTGAGTTCCACGGTGACCTTGGCCATGGCGCGGAGCACGTTGATCTCGCCGAGGTCGTTGTGGCGTCCGCCGGCAAGAACGATAGGTGTGGTTGCGTCGGTGAAGTCCCTCACACCCCACATGGGAATGGACTGCAGGGCTTCGGTGCCATTGGCGGCGGAGAGCAAAGGCTTGGTATAGGCGTAGACGGCATGTCGGCCCACGTCAGTCATGGACGACCGCCACGTCCATCCGGCATCGGCGGCAGGGTCGTCGACATTGGCGTAGACGGCCACCTTGCCTTTGAAGGGATTCTGTGGCGACGTAAGGTCACCGGTGGCAGATATGGTCATGTTGCCAAGCACATGGTAGACGTTGACGGGATCAGCGGCGTTCTTGGTGAGCCGGAGGTTGCGCACTTCGGCAAGGAAGCTGTTGTCGGAGTTATAGAAGATGACGTGCAGGCGCGAGACGTCGATATAGTTCTCGATATTGGTGCCCAATTCGGAGTTATATTCATCTCCCCATGTGGTACCCTCGGCAGGAACCGGTGCACGCCGTGCCTCAGAGGCGTTGACGGTGGAGGCGTCGTCGAGCCGAAGCGTGAAGACCACCTGCACGGTGCGGGCGGTGTCGACGGGATGGGGATCGTCGTCGTAGGGATCACCGAAAGCATTGGCCTGGCAGGCGCACATCACAGCCATGGCTACCGCGGCCAGCATCCAGAGGAGGATGTGGGTGGCGGTGGCCCGTAGGTTGACGATGGACGATGACGAGAGTGGTTGCATGTATGTAAAGAATGATTATAGGTCGGCGTCTTGCAAGACAATGCGCCACTGCTGAACATAGATGCTGGCAGCGAGCCAGTTACGGTCGTTATCGAGGAAGAAGATGTAGTTCCACGTGTCTTGTCGGTCAAGGTATTCCTGGTCGGACATGGCGCGATGGTAGTTGCCCTTGACGAGCAGGCCGAGGTCGATGAGTGGCAAGTCGATGATGTGGTGGCCATCGCTGCGCCGCGTGACGTGCAGGCGCATGTTACGTCCGGCGACGAGGCGGTTAGTGGTAATCTCAGCCACGACAGCCGAGGCTGCGGTGACGGTACCTGTGGCTGTAGTGTCGCTGATGCCGGCAGTGCCATTGGTGACCGACCAGGCGTGGTAGGTGAGGGTGTCGTCAGCGAGGAGACTGTTGTCAGCCGCGAGGAAGCCGTTGTTGTCGGTGATGGTGAAACAGAACTCACCCGGGTCGAGCGTTTGTCCGCTTTGGTTCTGCAAGACGATGCGGAAGAGTTCGGTGTCCTTCATCAAGTTGACGGTGGCTTCGCGGATGCCTCCCCGTGGGAGGTCGGTGAAGTCGACGTTGTCGAGCGTGCCATAGTAGAGGGGTGTGATGTCGTGGTCGACGTCGGCAGTGGCCGTGCGGTTGAGCCGCACGGTGAGGAGGTCGTTGGTGTCGCCGATGGCGGCAGTGCCGAAAGAGTAGGTGTCGGCGTGTCGCTGCTCGCCCTGTGCCCAGACGAGGAAGCGGTAGCGTCCGGCGGGCATGCCGTCGGCGTTCATATAGCCTTGAGCGATGACAGAGTCGGCGTTGACGGTTTGGCTGTAAGCGAGCCTTCCGTCAGTGGTAAAGGCATAGAGCGCCAGCGTCTTCACCTCGTGTGGGAAGGCGTCGGCGAAGAGCATGTTCCAGTCGTAGGTGAAGCGGATACGGCGGTGGGTGGTACAGTCGGGACCTTCATCGTCCATCATGCCGCACGAGCCGAGCACAGCCGTAAGCACCAGCATCCATATACCAATGAATGTAAAACGTCGTGAGTTCATATGCCTTTGTTAGAGTTTTTGTTGAGTTTTGAAAATTCTGTCGCGGCGGCTATACCGCCGCGACAGAATAATGTAGAGATAAAGGGGATTTACTTGGCAGTTCCGTCTATGTCAACACTCTGCGGAACGACGCGCCATGACAGCACATTGATGCGTGCAGCCAAATAAGTGTCATTGTCTGTCGGTGTCTCAGGTACCACCCAAATATCAGGATCGTAGACCGGGGTACCCCAACCTGCAATACCCGTGATTGTGACATCATAAAGATGGTTACGAACAACACCAAAGTAAGCATACTCAGCTTTGTCTGTACCCAGATGACGCAATGTAGTATAATAATAAGTCATACCTTCATTGTAAACAAGAGCCTTGTTGCTCTCAACACGAGTCTTAACTGTATTGAAACCATTCGCAAGAACAGTTACACCTGTATTGGTTTCACCACGACCAAACTGACCTGTTTCTGAAATAGTATTGGCCAACTTGAGTGTAACTTCATAGTTCTTGTCACGTGTAACAATAGATTCCGTCGTCTTGTCAGTAGTTCCTGCAGCCGTTTCAAAAGTCAAATCGGAAGTAGACAGATTTCTCCACTCTTCAGCATTGGAATTCCTGTACCAAATATTCTTCAGACCACTGAGCACAATATTCTTAACAGCGTCCTCACTAAAGTAATCGGTCGCCATGTAACGAACACGAGTCAAAGGCTTGAAAGTGTCACCATCCTTATACATCAACTTGGCAGCAAGAACCACCTTGGTATTCGTAGTGGCAGAACCATTTCTGTTTGCAACATCAGGATCAATTACCATCTGTTTTGTATTTGGCATAGTATAAGTATACCCACCTAATACTTTCTTCGTAGAACCACTTGTATAATCATTCCATGTATAGCCTCCTGCATCATGAGAAGCACCCTTCTGGAAACGCGCATAGGTAGGAATCACCTCCCAAAAACTGCGGTGATAGTCGGCTGTACTCCAAGGTGTAAAACCAAGTTTGGGAACAAACCCTGCACTACCCGTAATATCCTTGAAAATGTAGGCATTTTTAGCTCCATCGGCAATTCCCCAACCAAAGATTACAGCGTATACGGGACAATCCTCTGTAGTTGCTGTTCCACCTCCTTCAGCAGGGAGGGTAACCTTATAGGTCAAATCGTTAGTACTCCCAGACTTATCAAGCAACCGATATGCATCGTAACGCACAGCACCTTCAGAAGAATTAGCAGAATACGTCTTTATACCACCTGCTGTTGTTTCATAAACATTTGTCCAACGTCCGCCCTCTGTAGTAGTGATAACGCCATTTTCGTCACGCGTCACAGCCTTTGAGGTCGCTTCTCCTGTCGTAGTGTAGCCTGCCTCCACTCTTACCTTTGCAGCAACACGCTCAACATAGATTTCTACAGGATTGTCTAAAGCATCCTCTTCTTTTGAAGCCACATGACCTTCTGTTGGCACATCAATATCAATACCCGACCCCTTCGCATTCTGATAGACAGAATTTGTCATTAAGAAATAGGATTTCCCATCAACATCAGATTCATAATCAGCAGTGGTTTTAGGAGTACCTAAAACTTTTTGTATATCAGCCTTGGTCATCGTGGCAGGGAAATCTGTATCGCTCGTCGGATTGACAACGGCCACCAAAGACTTGAGAGTGTTGGATGGGTTGTGCAACACGATTTTAGCATCGGTAATTTTTTCCACCGTTATACTATGATCCTCTGAAGGATCACCATCTTTAATATTACTTGTCCATGCATAACGGTTTCCACTATCTCCTCCAGGAACATTAGTTCCAGTTTGATCATCAACATTTACATTATAAGGATTTCCATTTGTATCAAAGAAATAGAAATAGATTTTGTTGATAGCGCTCTCTTGGCCTTCGCCATCCTCATACTTACCGTCGCCTTGGTTATACGAATCTCCGGCACGTGTAGGCGTGGCACCCACGCTCCGAATGTTAACAGAGATGTACTTCTCGGCAACTTCACCAACACCGGGTCCATTCTCTACGCTGTCATCGCTTGAGCAGGCTGTGAAGCCTGTGAGCGTAGCGGCAGCGAGCATTGTAAAAAATAGATTCTTTTTCATTGTGAAAAGTTTAAAAATGAATTAATATTAACTGATTAAAAGATAAATGTCAAAGCAAGGACAGTGCACTGTGTTTATTACACCGTGCGACGTTTCGTCGATTCGTCTGCGCGGCCATCATTCTGCCATGTCCTCATAGGCTTGGCGTGCGGCTTGTGCCTCGGGGCCGTCGCCGGCCTTGTCGAGGTATGGCTTGGCGCCTTCGTAGTCGCCGGCGTTGAGACGTGTGATGGCGGCGTTGAGGTTGGCTGTGGCGTCATCGGGATACATGCGGACGGCGGTCTCCATGACCTCGTTGAAGTCGCGCGACCCTGGTTCGTAGGTCTGTGCCACCATGAACATCTCGTTGAGGGAGAGTAGCTGCGGCCGTGTCTTGATGATCAGCTTGGCCTCGTCAACGTCAAACGGCTTGACGATGTAGGTGATGTGATAGTCGGAATGGCGGAGCGCTGGGTACCAGGTGGCGAGCATGAAGCGGTATTCGTCGGGCCATGTGGTCTTGATTTTCTTCTCGCGCTCGTCGGGGTCGAGGGCGTTGTCGGCTGCCACGGCGAGAATCTCGTCCTTGTGCTCAAGATTGCTGCCGTTGATGTAGGCGCGCAGACCATCCCAGTCCTCAGGCGTGGAGGACACGGTGAAGAGGCTCTCGGGCAGCTCCACCATGCGGCGGACGTAGTCGGTGAGGGTCTTGGCGCGGTTGCGTGCGAGGTAATCGTTGTGCGTATATGGGCTCTCTGGCGACGCGTAACCGTGGATATTGATGTTCTTGACGGTGAGGTACTTGTCGTTCTTGAGAGCGTTGATGGTCTGGATGATGCTGTCGAGCTGCTCAGGGTTGCGCCGGTAGGTTGGATAGAGCTCTATACGGTCGACGGGGAAGTCGATGTAGGCGCGCTTGTCGAGGTGTCCTTCCTTCTGTGCCACGGCCTCGGGACGCAGGTAGGCGAGCAGCGGCCGATGGTAACGGTAGACGGTGTAGAGGCTGTCGTTCTCGTGGTCGCCGCATCCGCAGACGTCTTCCCGAAGGGAGACGGTGTAGTCGCGCAGCTTGGTGGCGACGGGTATAGAGGCGATGTAGTCGACGGTCTGTGGCTGTCCGTTCTTTCGTCCCACGGCGAGCACGTCGGGCGAATATTTGTGCTTGAAGACGCCGCGCCTGTAGAGCACCTGCTCGCGCCGGCCGTTGATGATGATCTCAGGCATTCGGTAGTCGCTGTCGGGGGTATGTATGATGGGTGTGTAGACGAGCTGGTTGTCCTTGCCGAGGCGCAGCTCGTCGAGGTTCATCGTGAGGTTGAGGGTCATGTTGTGCCCGTCCTGTGCGGCTCGTGCCCGTGTGACGTGTATCATGCGGTTGCCCATGGCAGCGATGGGGCGGTGTCGGGGCATGGTGTCGGAGCGCGTGACGGCGAGAGTGGCGAGCTCAGGAGCCGCCGTACCTATGGTCTTGCGGTGGTTGTCCTTGCCGGTGAGGACGTAGACGAGGGTGAGCGCGGCCTTGGTAGGCCCGACGTAGTGGGAGTCCTTGTGCCGCTGCACGCCCTCACAGTAGGCGCAGTGGCGGTCGTTGGGCGAATAGATGTAGCCGAGACCGATGGCAGCCTCGAAAGCCCATCGCTTGGAGATGGGCCATTGGTAGCCGGCGGTGAGTCCGCCACCGACGTACCATCCTTTATACCGGTAATCTTGAAGGGAGGGGAAGATGCCGAAAGGGAGCTTGACGCCTCCGGCATTGTATTCGCCTCCGAGTCCGTGAACGCCGACGAACCATCCGTTGAAGGGCTGGCAGAACCAATAGCGTGCCTCGGGCATGAGGAGCCAGTGGCGCAGGGACGACTGGTTGCCGCCCGACTGCTTCCATGGGTTGAGTCCATACCACAATTGGGCGGTCCACCTCGGTGCGAAGCGGGCCTCAAGTCCGATGTTGGGTGTCGTCATGGCCCAGTAGAGCATGTTGGTCTTAAGCTCTATGTTCTGAGCCTGTGCGGTGAGGGGCATGGTGGCCGCGAAAAGGGTTGATAGTGTCAGTCGTAATAACTTGCGGCCCTTGCCTGTGCTTTTTGGGGTTGGCATCATACCTGTAATTATGTCGTTGATCCTGTATAAGAAGTGAGAAATCAAGCGTTTTGTAATTCGTTTAAACCGTTTTTCGGTTGTTCATACCTTAATTTTGGTGCAAAGTTACTAATATTTCTGTATTTATTCCAAACGTTTATGTCACTTTTTTCATAAAATAGCTAATTTTTAACAAACGGGAGAGACAGAAAGGAATGGCACGCGACAAGGGCAGAACAAAGAGACGCAAAGCTAAAGGTATGGGGCTTAGGGGCAGGAGACGGCTTCTTACAAGGCAAAAGACGGCATTTTGCGGGGCAGATAGCGGCTTCTTGCAAGACGAAAAGCCACAGACTGCTCACTGACGAGCGGAAAGAAAAGGTAGTGAGAGGTCTGTGAAGTCTGTGGAAGAATAAATAATGCAGGAATGAATATGGCCACGAACGGCGCGAGGGGGCACGCCAACAGCCGGCATGCGCTCAGCAGCCGACAGTTCATCGTGGCTATCGCCAAGAGATGAGGGTTCTTTACACACCTCTTTCTACACCTTATTATATTAAGCAAGAACGAGCCTCTTCATGCATTAAACACGTTTCTAACGGAAACATCCGGATGAGCACATCCCCCCGCACGGCAGACGCTATCTTTGTGTTCTTTGCAGCTGATAAGGGTAGGCACATCCCAGCAAAAAGACAGACGAACTGTCAACGGGTTCTTGTCACCCGATCTGCGAGGGGCCGCTACTTGCGGTGAGGCAACTTCTGAGCAAGAAAAGAGAGGCACTCGCGGAGAATGGAGGCACCGAGGAGGCGCATGACAAGACCGTAGAGTACGGCGGCCAAGAGGATGCGAGACAGAAGGAGGAGCCACAGACTGGCAATGGAAGCGGTGGCGAAATGGGTGACGGCCATGACAGCGAAGGCGACGGCAGCGAAAGGAAGGGTATCGGCAAGGAAATGAAGAAGGCTGTAGCCGGTGAAACGGCGCACGAAGGCGTACCAGACGAACAGCCACACAATGTTGACAGCGGCAAAAGCCTTGACCATGACACCGATGCCCTGAGCGCGAAGGGCAAGCATGAGAAACAACTGGACGGCACAGAGGGAGGCGGTGATGGCGAGATAGGTGTTGCCCTTGCCACGCGTGATGATCACATTGGAGAGAATGGTGACAAGCGGCATGACAGATCCACTGAGGCAAAGCACCTGCAACAGGGGTACGGCATCGGCCCACTTGGCGGTGAGCGCAAGGAGAATGAACTCATTGGCCACAAGACCAAGACCGAAAAGAAGGGGGAACGAGAGGAACGACGTGAAGCGAACAATCTTGCGCAGGGCGTTGGCCTGGCGGGCGGGATCCTGACGCAAGCTGACAAGGACGGGCTGGACGACAGGGTTGAGCATGCCTTGAAGCAGATAGTAGACCTTCGAATCCCAGTTGTAGGCCTGATAAAAGCAGCCGGTCTGGGCATGGGAATAATACTTTCCCAAAAGGATGTTCATGATGTTGTCGTTGACCTTGGTCACGATGGTGGTGAGCGCAATCTTGATGCTGAAGGGAAGCATGCGCCTGACAGGGCCGAAGTCGACACGCAACACGGGCCGCCACCGGGAATAGTGCCAAGCCAACAGCGTGTTGACGGCCACGTAGAACATGCTCTGCACGGCCAGCGACCAATAGGCGAAGCCGCAGAGGGCCATCGTGAGTCCGGTGACGTTGGATACGATGACGGCCGTGACACTGGCCTTGGCCTGCTCCTTGACCATGAGATTCTTGAAGAGATAGGCGTTCTGCGCCGTACCAAGACAGGCAAAGAGAATGTTGAGGAAGGCCAGACGGCAGAGCGCGGTGAGACGTGGGTCGCCATAGAACCGGGCAATGAGCGGGGCGGCGAAGAACAAGAGCAGATAAAGCGTTCCACCGACGATGACATTGAACCAGAAGACGGAGTTGTAGTCGCGGTCGCTGGGACGCTCCATGTTGCCGATGGCGGATGCGAAGCCGGCGTTCTGGAGGGCGATGGCCACAACGGTGAAGATGTTGATCATGGCCATCATGCCGAAATCGTCTTTCTCCAGGACGCGCCCGAGAAAGATGCCGAAGACGAATCCCAGGAGCTGCATGAGCCCGTTGTTCATCAGTCCCCAGAAAAGTCCGGCGGCAGTGCGCTGCTTAATGGAAGTTTGTTCTTCTTGCATGAATCCTTGTTGGCTCAGGAAAGCGGGGCCGCCGCAGGGCCGTACCCTACGCGACGGCTGCAGACGCGGAAAGGGCCTGCCCTCCCCCACAATCAATAGTTGCCGTTCTCGTAATTGATGCTGAAGTTGACAGGTAGGCTATATCTCACGCGCACGGGCTGTCCGTAGCGCACGCCCGGCGCCCACTTCGGCATGCTCTTGACCACGCGCAGGGCTTCCTCGGCGAAGGCCTCAAGCGACTCTTCCTGCAGACGTTGCCGCTCATCGTTGCCAAGCTTCAGGAAGGGAGCGGTCTGGCGGCGCGTAGTGAGACGGTTGGAATTGACCGTGAAATCAGACGTGGAGCCGTCTTTCTCGACCACGAAGCCGATGATCGTCTGCCCCTCGATGCCGTAGTTGGCCGCCCGCGCCGGATAGCGTACGTTCTGACTCAGATAGGTCAGCATGGCACGCATACCACCCGGGTATTCGGGAGCACGGCTGCGCTTGGAACGCGGGATGACGACCTGCGAGAGGTCAAGCATCTCCAACCGCTGCTTAAGCTTCTGGATGTCGACCGTAGCGAGGAGCACCTTGCCCTTGGGATTGATGACATACATGGCAGGAATCCACTTGACCTGATAGAGCTTGCTGCTCTGGGTGTCGTGAAAGCCTTTGAGCTCGGAAAAGTGAAGCCCCTCCATGTGATGGTCAGCCAGGTATTGCTGCCACTTCTGCTGGTCGGTGTCGTAGGAGATGTGGATGAAGACTACGGAGTCGCTGCTGTAGGTATTGCTGAGCCGCATCATCAACGGCGTGTCCTTGCGGCAGTCGGGGCACCAGGTGGCCCAAAAATGGAGCACGACATAGCGTCCGCGAAAGTCCTGAATCGCCGTGCCGACAAGCGAGTCGAGGACCATGTCGGGCGCAGGCAGTCCGGTGTGGATCATGTCTTGCGCGTATTTGGCGTCGCGGTCGGCGGTGTCGGCCGGGTTCTGCGCTGTCCCGGTCAGGGTGAAGGCCAGGAACAGCAGAAAGGTGAGAATTCGGTTCATGAATCGTTTCTATTTTTTTTTTGATACTGCAAAAATAGTGCAAATCAAAGAAAATACAAAATAAAAGTTTATCTTTTTATGCACAGCGCCCCACTCTTCCCTCTTGAAAAAGAATTTATAACGGACAATGAAAACACAAGAAATCTTTAGACACGCCCTCACTATCCGCTCCTTCGTCGCCAGTCCTAAGAAACTCTGGCCGCTTTTCCCATAAATTTCGAAACGGCGAGGAAAGTCGCAAGTGACTCAGGTCTATCTCATAGAGAATTGCTGCCGAATGCCGCATTGAAGGTGCGCTCAAAGCGGCAGCTGGCGGTTGTGACAATATAGTCAGTGGCATCTGTAATGCCATTGTGAAAGCTGAACGAGACACGAAATTCAAGACAACTATCACCCCTGACCAACTTGCAAAACTTAGACAACTTATAGACCATTCTATTGAAAGTTGGATTTCGGTATTGGCAAATCACCGCGCCGAACAATCGAAACTTATTACTGAACATGAATCCAACATACGTAAAATCCTCTGATGGAATGAAGGCGTTTGGTACTCGGGCTTCTGGATGAAAGTCTTGGTGATATTTCTGCTCGTTTATACAATGGGGTTGGGACTGGTTGTGTATTGTATCACATAAAACTAACAAGGACAGCCTTCCGCTCCTGTTACAGTCTGTCTATGGCGGTTATTCTGCTTATCAGCAATTAAATTATGCTCTTGTATTTCTGTGTAAGCAAAATGAAAGACAAATTATGTACGTTGATAAATCAGAATTTACGTGCAAGCCGAGAGCAGAGCCAAACGCAGTTTGAGCTA
>CAYPJA010000004.1:0-93532 GCA_964411005.1 uncultured Prevotella sp.
CGAGCATCTGTATCAAGTTTACCCCATCACCCGAAACCGCACGCTCGACGACATCATTGGAGCGGTCTATCTAAAAGACCTCTTCGGCAAGTTACAAGACGAATCGTTTGATTTGCGCAACGTCATCCACCCCGCCCAATACTTCCACGAGAACATGGACGTCTACAAAGCGCTGGAACTGATACGAAAGAACCACATCAAGTACGGACTCATCTGCGACGAGTTTGGCAGCCTGCAAGGCATCATCACCATGAAAGACCTGTTGGAGGCATTGGTCGGTGCCTTGCCCGAAGAAACGGAAGAGCCAGACATCCTGCCCCGCAAGGACGGCAGTTGGCTCATCAACGGGCAATGTTCTTTCTACGATTTCCTCCGCCACTTCGACTGCGAGGACTTGTACGGTGAGTACAACTACAACACGTTGGGCGGACTCATCCTGCAACAACTGGGTCACATCCCTCACTCCGGTGAAATCCTTCAATGGAACAGTTTCCAATTGGAAATTGTAGACATGGACGGCGCACGGATTGACAAAGTAATGGCCATCCAAAAAGAAGAGCCGACAGACTGACTATGTAAGGCGTAAACCGACACCGGTTCAAGTAAAACAAAAACAACATCTATGCAATAATAATATCCTCACAACTTACTGTGATAATATATCATAAGACTACCTTTCGCAGTGCAGGAGACCGTCTTTTACAATGCGAAAGACGGTCTTTTGAAGCGTCAGAGGTAATATTTTGCAACGTCAGGGGTTAACAAGGTTGGTCAGCCACACACTGATTGTCCGATAAAATGGCGGCATTCTTCTTACTGTTCCGACTCCTGTTGCCAACAGATCAGATTACGGTGACTCCTATGTAGATTGCAGTTCACGCATCAAGACAGGATAGAACTTGCATTAATTTATAAGCATGTTTGCCTATTGTAACGAAAAGATGGCGGATTCACGTATACGGGAGTTCGCGTCATCAATCGTTCGTCTGACGAAAAACATTTACTTTTTCAACACAGACAACACATTTGGCAACGTCCACTTGCATGTATTGCGATTGATGAGGTCAAACCAGTAAAGGCAAGGTATCCCCAATGACTGTGCCCTACTGACAAAGTGCTCTGCGTATTTCACTTGCTCCGCCTCTGCTACATTACTATTGCAACCAAACTCGCCGATGATAGTCGGTATGCCTTTTGAAACGAGATACTTATTGATAAGGTCGAAACTCACGTCAAGCTCTGCGGCGTAGAAATCATTCCAAGCCTTTGCCGGCTCGGCATTTTCAAGACAGACAAACTCATATGGAGTATAGTTGTGAACCTCAACTATTAGATGATTCTCAACCTCATCTGTAGGCAGGACGAATGCGGCAAGACTCTTCTCATGAGCATCAGCGCTATATGTATTTACGATTAGGTTGCGGCGGGCATTGTTTCCGCCTGTAGCACGGACTGTAGTCACAAAAACCTGTGCGAGTTTGTTGAGCGCGGCATAGCCTTCGGCATCGGTGGAAGTCCAAGAGCGGTTATCGTCAAGCATCTCGTTATAGCCTTCGAAAAGGAGCCTGTCGCCATAGTCCTTAAACTCGTTGGCGATATTAGTCCACAAGCCTTTAAACTTATTCTCCGCCTGAGCAAGTTTAGCCTCATCCTGATAAGCGCGAAGCCATGCGTCGTCACTGTCTCCGCAGTCGTGATGTACGTTGAGAATACAGTACATTCCGTCATCGATGATATAGTTGACAACCTCTTTCACTCGTGCCATCCAAGCCGCATCAACATTCCCGTTATCGTCAATATGCTGCCGCCAGGTAACGGGCAGGCGAAGAACCTTTATACCGACAGACTTGTAAGTGTCAATGAGTCGCTGTGTGATCTGTGGATTCCCCCATGACGTCTCATAATCTTTCGGAGCTGACGATGTTATCCAATCGCCATTGGCATCAAGGGTGTTACCGATATTCAAGCCGTTACCCATCTGTGCAAGGGCCGTGGTGGCGAGCTGGAAGCCATAACTGTCGGTTTCTGCTGTACCCGACTGCGTCGCTGTTACAGTGCGTGAAGAGCCTTTCCCATTCCCTGCCGCTGTCTCAGCACCGAGGAAGGCAAGCGTCGGAGAGTCGACGGTATTGTTCTCGCTATTGCTGCATACCGGCAGCAAAGAAAGAAACAAAACTGCTATCCCTATTAGTTTTTTCATTTTACTTCAATGGAATTACTTCAATAGAAATCCCCAAAAGTCACCGATTCCTCAGACGTGCCTGTCGCGTCCGGTCCACTTGTCGATGCGGCGACACACAGCACGGGCGATGACGCCAAAGCGGGCATGACGCAGATTGAGCCACAGTTCCTCCAACGAGCGGGCCACCTTGACCCACGGATGCCCCCAGGCGTTGGTGCGGTAGTGGTGCTCCTTGTAGGGTGCATACTCCATGATGTAGCGCGGGTGGCGCAAAGGGAAGGTCACGTCGTGACGCCCCATGGTGAAGATGCGGCGCAACCCGGCGGGCATGGTCTGCAAGGCCGAGTAGTGGGTCGACTCGGTGGTGGCCCCCACATTGCTCACCATGTTGCGCGTGGGCATCACGGCGAGGCCATTGTTCATCAGCATACTGGCCCAGAAAATGCTCTCGTAGAACGGCTTGTCCTGGGCGGCATGGTCGGCACACATCTTCATGAAGTCGTTGCGGTAACGGCGCGACTCAATCAGACCGGCGAGCTGACGACGGTTGAAATCATCGGCGAGGAAACTGTAGGTTCCATCCCAAGTGTCGATGACACGTCGCCACGAGGCCCAGCCCCAGATGGAGAAGACACTCGTGAAGAAATAGTCGTAGGGAACACCGGGCGTCACCTCGTCGGTGTTGAATCCCGAGATGAGCCACACGCGCGGGTCGTGCTCGTAGCGGTCGAGAAGCTCCTTGCAGAAGGGGAAGAACGACTGCGCGGGCACGTCGTCATCTTCCAACACGATACACTTGTCGACCATCGAGAAAGCCCACTTCTGCGACAGATACTCGGAAGGGTCGCAGCCGTAGTTGCGGTCTTGGTACATGCGGCTCACCTGACACTGCCAGTCGATGTTGGCATCGGCGCATATCTGCCTGCACGCCTCCACGCCAGCCTTGTCGGCCTCGTTGCCTTCACGCGCGCCGTCCTGATAGAGGAAGAGCCGTGAGGGGCGTGCCTGACGTACGGCATCGAACACCTGCCGGAAAGTGGAAGGACGATTGAAGAATATCAGCAGCACCGCCACGTCAGTCTTGTAGGGTTTTCGCATGTTCCTGTTTTTACAAATGATTTTGGGCAAAGATAGGCAAAAATATCTTGGATGCCAAATATTTTGCTTACTTTTGCAGAAAAATGGACGATATGAACACAGGACAACTGCTCTTCGTACCCTCAGGCGGGCTGGCCAACCGCATGCGCGCCATCGCCTCAGCCTGGAACCTATCGCGACACACAGGCGTGAAGCTGCAAGTGGTGTGGTTCCGCGACTGGGCGCTGAACGCACCCTTCCGCGACATCTTCGAGCCGCTACCCGACATGAGCCTGCGAGACGCCACCTGCATAGACCGCCTGCTCTACGACCGACCACGCCGACGCAACCTGCGTCTGCCGCTCCTGCCACAACGCATGCTCTTCGACCAGCGCATCGACGAATGGCAGGTGACGCCGCTCAAGCAGCGGGGCTTCGACTTCGAGGCATGGGCACGCGGACGAAACGGCTACATGAGTTGCTATCAGGAATTCGGTACGTTCGACAACAGCGTCTACACCCGCCTCTTCCACCCCATCGGTGTCGTGACAGAGCGTGTGGAGAGTTTCACGAAGCAATTCTCAGCCCATACTGTCGGCTTCCACATACGCCGCACCGACTCGCAGGCGAGCATCGAGCAGAGTCCGCTGGAGCTCTTCATTGAGGCCGGCGACCGCGAACTGTCCACCCACGAGGACACGCGCTTCTTCGTGGCCACTGACGACGAGCCTACCAAGGATGAGTTGCGACGTCATTTCGGCGACCGCATCATCACGGCCGACACGCCTGCCGCACGTTCCAGCACCGACGGCATACGTGGCGGACTGGCAGACATGTGGACCCTCGCGCGCACGTCGGTCATCTACGGGTCGGCCGGAAGCTCGTTCTCGACCATGGCAGCCAGGGTAGGCGGCAACAAGATTGTCGTCCTGACCAAATGAGAAACCGTCTCCGTCACACATCGACAGACAAGCCGTAGCCCTGCCGGGCCTGAAACTGACGCATACACACAGAAGAAAAAGAAATGAAAAATCCGCTCACGATATTTAAAATCAAGAAGGAAGAACGATGGATAGCCCTCGCCGTGCTCATGCTGGCCGTCGGCCTCAACGCGCTGATGATAGGCAGCCAGTGGGAACTCTACACGAAGCCTCTGCTGCACGGCGGCTCATGGACGGCCTTCCAGCAGCATTTCGAGATGTCGGGCTACGACTGCTGGTCGTGGCTGATGCTGACCGAGGGCAAGGTGTTCTTCGACACGCTGCGCCACCCGCTCTATTTCTCGCTGCTCTATCCGCTCTACCTGCTCAACCATTGGCTCATGTCGGTCACAGGCTTCAACTGGGCCGTCTTCATGATGGCCTCCGTGCTGGTGTGCTGTACCACCTACAGCGGCGTGTTCGTCTATCGCATCCTACGCGAGCTGCTCAGTGTCGGCCGTATCGACGCCACGCTGCTCGTACTGATGCTCTTCTCCTTCGGACACGTCATGGTGCCCGCGATGGTGCCTGACCACTTCATGCCATCGATGATGCTGCTCACACTGACCGCTTATGCCTGCGGCCGCAAGATGCGGATGGGCCGCACGTTCCGCACGTGGCAGGCCGCGCTGATGCTCTTTCTCACCTCGGGCATGGCTGCCAGCAACGGCGCCAAGACCATCCTCGCCGCGCTCTTCGCCAACGGGCGCCGCTTCTTCCGGCCACAATTCCTCGCCGTGGCCATCGTGCTGCCCCTCGTGGTGCTGCTCGCCGTGCAGCGTTACCAGTATCACGCCTTCGAGGTGCCGCAGGCCGAGAAAATTCACCATATAGAACGGGAGAACGCGAAAAAGATGACGGCCGAGGACTTGCGCAAGCGGGCCGAGCACAAACAATGGATGAAAGACCATGACATGCAGTCGGCTGACGAAGAAGGTTTGCTGAGACTGATGGACTTCAAAACTCCACGCATTCCCATCTTAATAGAAAATGCTTTAGGAGAAAGCTTCTTGCTCCACAAATCGCATGCTCTGGAAGACGAGTTGAAGACAAGACCCATGATAGTACACTATCAATCGCGATGGCCCTACGCTGTCACTTTGCTCATCACCTCTTTCTTTATCTTAGGCTTATGGCTTGGACGCAAAAACCGTTTGATGCAAATGTTGTCCTGCTGGCTGTGCGTCGATGTTGTCTTAAATATCATCCTTGGATTTGCCATCAACGAAGTCTATATCATGACTACAGGATGGGCCTTCACCATACCCGTGGCCATAGCCTTCCTTTTCAAAACAGGAAAAGGAAAAGGCCTCACAGTTCTCCGTATAGCCACAGCTACGATAGTCTTTCTTCTCTTTACATCCAACATACAAAGTATTGCAGGACATCTTTTTCCTTAAGACACCACAGCTACTTTAGGACTATGACACCGAAGAGGGAATCAACTGCGGAGCTATGAACACGGAATGAATCTTCCGCTTCTCGACAGGAGGTATTTCCATGTAATTGCGGAAAAGATCTTTCAGATAGGCATCAGGATTATGGGGGGCCAGAAAACGGTATCCCTCAAACTCCAATTCTGAGACAGGGAAAATACTGTCACGCCGGTGCATAATACCATAACCATTGTTGTTCAACAGATTACTGACGTACACATTCTTTGGCCTGACTGCACTTATCGTCTCCCATAGCAAACGGAGCAACACATACTTAGCACCAAACCAAAAGAATTCGGCAAAAGACCGTAAACTATAATAGTGTTGCTTGTGCAAAATAGAATAACTCTTGCTCATGCCTTTCAGCAGAGATTTCGCAAAACGCCGCGACACCGTCGGATAGGCCACCATAGGGAAAATATCAACATATACGCCTTTCGGATAATCGCGCGAGAAATCGTCACCGGCTTCGACATAGAAGGAATTTAAGTCACGCACCTTTATGACCGGCTCCGATTGTCCGTACTCGTCTGGAGTTTGCAGCACCAAACCGGCTGGCAGTTCCCTTCTGGCAACCTCCTCAAAGCGTGCAAGATCTTCTTTTCGCATAGCAAGGTCAATATCGTCGTCCCACGGTATGAACCCCTGGTGTCTCACAGCCCCCAAACAAGTTCCACCATCAAGCCAATAGTCAATATGATGACGGCGGCAAACGGCATCTATCTCTTTCAATATGTCCAACTGCCTCAACTGGCACCGGCGCAGCGTTTGCTGATTGTATTTTCTCAAATATTCGTTCTCCATAATTATCCTCTTAAAATAGATATAGTGCGTTTAACCGCATCTTTGAAAGTATACTGCGGCCTCCATCCGATGGACTTCAGACGACTGTTGTCCAAAACAGCAGTAGTAGCCACCGAATAGCCGCGCCGTTCTGCTTCCGTAGGCAAATCGAACACGACTTTCGTTCCCACGACTTCTGCACACGCCTGTGCAAAATCACACAGATGCACATTACAAGCCTCATTGGCTACATTATATGCCACACCATCTTCGCCATACAACAAGATGTAGAGCAAAGCACTGACCGCATCGGCCACGTAAGTATAAGAGAAATATTGGGTTCCCTCACTCTTCAAAACGATATTCTCGGCATGGAGAGCTTTCAGAATGAACTGCGACGATGCTTTTGTGTCCGTTATCTTCATTGATGGTCCAAAGACGCGACTAAGTCTCGCTATCCTCACACTAACACCACATTCGGCACTATACGACTGGCATAAAGCTTCGCTTGCACGCTTTGACTCTGTGTAACAGGCACGACTATTAGAGAGATTAAGGCTGCCGGTATAGTTTTCCGTAAATATATCACCGTCTCTGGCATTACCATAGACCTCCACGGTACTCGGATAAAGCACCACTGCGTGGCAACGCTGTGCCATCTCAAGAGCATACTCTGCCCCCTTCAGATTGACAAGCATGGTTTCCACCGGTTGCTGGCTATAGGCCATCGGGTGGGTATTACTCGCAAGAGGTATGATGACATCCGCCTGCACGTCCGCAGGAAATGGTCGCATGACATCCTGTTGTAGAAACCGCAAATGCTCATCAGTGGAATAATCGTCGAACCGCCGCATAAGCCGTTCACGATCTCTGCCTGCCACAATCAGCCGCACATCGCCCCCTCGACGATTATACAACATCAATGCATCAATAAGTTGCGTACCAATAAGCCCGGTTGCACCTGTCACAAGCAAGGTTTTCCCATCAAGCAGTTTCAAATTTGTCGCATCAAGAATATTATTCAAATCCGACTGATAAAGAGGATGAAGCTTATTCATTTGTATCACTCTATTTCAACCATTCTTCATGTCGCCCTTCTTTAGCAAGAAAAGCCTTGAACATTTCCAAATTATCCTTGGTGGTCAGCTTAATATTCCGGTCACTACCTGCGGCGAAATGTAGACGGACGCCCAATTCCACCATCATAGTGTTTGTATAGCTACTGCCATAGATACCTACCTTCTTCTCGAATGCCTCATGATATTTTTCGTCAAGAAGCTGAAAGTTGTAAGCCTGAGGCGTACTGACACGACGCAAAGTCTCGCGCGGAATATATTGGGTAGTAGTAGTCTCGTCATCTTTGCTGACCACAAATATCTGCTCATTATAAGGCATGCTTGTCACTGCATTTCCATACTCTTGTGCTTTCCGAATGACATCTGTCAACACAGAGTCGTCAACCAGCGGACGCACACCGTCATGGATGACGATAATGTCACTTGGATGACATTTGTCCTCCAGATTATAGACACCATTACGGATAGACTCCTGTCCACTATTTCCGCCCTTGACGACCCATTTCAGTTTTGTGATGCCAAACTGCTTCGCATAGGCCCACAAGATGCTCTCCCAGCCTTCAAGGCAAACCACCTCAATGGCATCCACCAAAGGATGACGCTGAAAGCCTTCCAAAGTGTAGATAATAATTGGTTTATCATAGACATTAATAAACTGCTTGGGTATATCCTGCCCCATACGCTGGCCGGATCCGCCGGCTATGATGATCGCTGTATTCATAATTTCATTGATTTAATCGGTATTCATAATTATGGTAGGCAAAGATAAAAGGAAAAAAGAACCCACGCATCATCCCTTTCCACCCTTTCCTCACATTACCAGGATAGATGGTTGTCCTATGTCTACAGCAGATGAGACACAATCGCAACAAGGCCCACGGGCTTCGGCTGAGCATCAGTCGGACCATGTCTTGCGCCAGATGCAGATTATTCTTCGTATAGATGTGGCTGACATGTTCGTACAAAGGCTTCCAATTGGATTCCTGTTGTAGCCGCCGATAGTTCCTCCATCCATACAGATAAGGTTGCCATGTCGGCCTCTCAGCTGCGTTCACCCCATTTTTTTTGTTCATGACGGCACAAGCCGATTCCTCATTAGAACGGTGCCAATTGAGTGGTTGGGGAACAAAAGCAATGCCCTTTCCCGCATGAGCAGAAAGTTCCAGGCCCCAATCGTAGATAATGTATGGAATCCAATTGTTAAGATTCTGTATAAAATCTCTTCTAAACAACATGGTATGCCCCGCAAAACCATAAAAGAGTTGGGCTTCTGGTGAACATTTCGGACATACAACACGTGCATGATGCATATCCTTTCCACGCGTATGAGCAGAGTAGCAGGCATCATGGTCACCAATGGCAGCCACTTGCTTTTCTATCTTTTCAGGAAACCAAATATCGTCTTGATCGCTCAAGGCTATATACTCACCCGTGGCACGCATGACAGCCGTTTGGAAATTCCGGTTGAATCCAAGATTAAATGTATTTTGAAAAAAACGTATATTCCCATATCGTTCCTCATACTCATGACAGATAACTGGTGTAGCATCGACAGACCCGTCATCTTGAATAATAATCTCACTGACAGGATAGGTTTGCGCAAGAATGGAGTCGAGCTGTTCGCGTAGATATTTTGCGCCATTGTATGTCGCCATAACAACGGAAACAGTTGGAAAAGTTCTTGTTGATTGTTCCATATCTTTTTCTTTCGTCAAACCATTTATAGTTTTTTATATCACAAAAAGATGTTCACTTATCTTGTCTTCTCTGCGCAAAGATACATCAAACAAGCGAGACTGCAAAGCAAACTGCCAAGTTTTTTACACAACATTCAATAACTATCTATCCCGTTTTTTTGTTTATGAAAAGCATGCAAGTCGTGACATTGTGCCCACGCTCTGGCTTTAGCCGTCGTTCATACGGTTCTGATCCACGCCGCATCCTTTTATGCAGGCAGTAAAACAGATGGACTTTCTGTTGACTATAAGCAAAAATATACCCGGCAATTGAAGGTTTTCAAGGATAATTATGCTACCTTTGCAATTAAAAAGCAGGGATATATGGCAAAAGAAGTCGACAACGCGGTAGCCACAGGGAACGACCGCGTCCCCCGGCAGGAACACTCTTTCCCGCCACCCATCGAACTCTACAACATCTCGCGCTACCGTGGCGAGCTCATGGGGCTGGCCATGCTTTTCATCGTGCTCTTCCATGTAGCCCTCCCTCGCACCGACATGTTCTTCGGACTGCGCCGCATGGGCAACATCGGGGTCGACATGTTTCTCTTCCTCAGCGGCATCGGCCTTTGGTTCTCATGGACGAAGCGTCCCTCGGCGAGCCACTTCCTCAAGCGGCGCTACCTACGCATCTATCCGGCCTGGCTGCTCATTGCCTGCCTCTACTACATCCCCGACTACCTGCACGGCGGCGGCCACTCCACGAGCCTCATCGACCTCATCGGCGACATCACCGTCAACTGGGACTTCTGGCTCCACGACGAGCTCACCTTTTGGTATATTCCCGCCACAATGATGCTCTATCTCTTCGCGCCGGCCTACATGCGTCTCATCATCCGCCATCCCATCTACCGCTGGTTGCCCGTGGTGATGATTATGTGGTGCATCCTCGTGCAGTGGGTCACGCCCATCCACAACGCCGTCGGGCACATCGAGATCTTCTGGAGCCGCGTGCCCATCTTCTTCATCGGCATCAACTGTGGCGAGGCCGTGCGCCGCCGCGACCGCATCGACGGACAGGGGCTGTGGCTCGTCGTCCTCATCTTCGTCATGGCCCTGGCCTCCAGCATATTCCTCGAGCAGAACAAGCACGGCCAGTTCCCGCTCTTCATCGAGCGCATGCTCTACATCCCGCTCACCATCACCGCCATCCTGCTGCTCAACCGCGTGCTGCGCCGCACGCCCCGCCAGCTCAACGCGACACTGCGCCGGATCGGCAGCATCAGCCTGGAGGCCTACCTCATCCATATTGCCTTCGTCATGCCGTGGCTCAACCACATGCACTTGGGCTACTGGCCCACCTTCCTGCTCTGCGTGGCCATCACCATGCCACTCTCGTGGCTGCTCCACCAGGGCATCGACATCACCGAAAAGAAACTCCGACTATGAATCTCAACGCTACCGTACGCATCATCCGCCCACGACAGTGGGTGAAGAATTTCTTCGTCTTCATCCCACTCTTCTTTGGTGGTGCGCTGCTCGACACCCACGCGCTGCTCGCGACCACCATCACCTTCGTGGCCTACTGCTTCGTGGCATCGTCTATCTACTGCCTCAACGACATCGTAGACGTCGATGCCGACCGCCGTCATCCCGTCAAGTGCCACCGCCCCATCGCCTCGGGCGAGGTCTCAGTGCTCCAAGGCTACGTGCTCATGGCCTTCATGCTGGCCCTGTCGATGGTCACCGTGGCCCTATTGCCCGAACGCCGGCTGATCGTGGGCGGCATCATCCTGTTCTATTGGCTCATGAACGTAGCCTACTGCCTGAAGCTGAAGAGCTACGCAATCATCGACGTATGCATCGTGGCCTTCGGCTTTGTGCTCCGCATCCTCGCCGGCGGCGAGGCCGTAGGCATCGCGCTCACCAGTTGGCTCGTGCTCATGACCTATCTGCTCACGCTCTTCCTCTCGTTTGCCAAGCGGCGCGACGACGTGCTGCGCCTCAACGCCACCGGCGAAGCCCCACGCAAGAACACCTCACGCTACAACCTCACCTTCATCAACGAGGCCAACACCATCACAGCCTCGGTGACGCTCGTGTGCTATATCATGTATACCGTCTCGCCCGAGGTCACGGAGCGTTTCCACACACGCTACCTCTACCTCACCAGCATCCTCGTGCTGCTAGGGCTACTGCGCTACATACAGATAGCCGTTGTCGACAAGAAGAGCGGCGACCCCACCAAGGTCATCCTCAAGGACCGCATCACGCAGCTCATCGTGTTTGCCTGGCTCGCCAGCTTCCTCGTCATCATCTATGCGTAAGAACAGGCCACGGCAATCCGTATAGAACAACCGAGAATAGAAATAAACATATTCCACAAACGATGAAACGAATCTACGTCTTCGACTTCGACGGCACGCTCACCCGGCGCGACTCGCTGACAGCTTTCATCAGCCTTGCATGCGGCAAGGCTACGCTTTGGCGAGAACTGCTGCGGCTCGCGCCACGCCTCGTGCTCATGAAGCTGGGGCTCTGCGACAACGGACTGACCAAGGAGCGGCTCTTCGCCCGTTGCTTCGCAGGCATGGAGCTGACCGCCTTCGACGACATCTGCCGACGCTTCGCCAGAAAAGACGACCGCCTCCTGCGGAAAGACGCGGTGGCTTGCCTGCAAAAGCTCGTCAAGACTGGCGAGACCATCTTCGTCGTCAGCGCAAGCATCGACAACTGGGTGCGCCCCGTCTTCCTGCAGTTTCTACCCGACGGTGCCGTCACCGTCGTCGGCACGCAGGTGGAGGTGAAGGACAACCGACTCACGGGCCGCTTCCTGACGCCCAACTGCTACGGCTCCGAGAAGGTGAGACGACTGCAGGAGATCGTGCCTGACCTGCTGAGCCAGCGTTCCCGTTACCACATAGTGGCCTACGGCGACAGCCGGGGCGACAAACAATTGCTCGACTATGCTGACGAATCCCACTACAAGCCGTTTCGTGGCTGACCTGCACGCCCTCATCGGCCGGCTCTCGCACGGCAAGACGGGCGAGGTGATACGCTTCGGCATCGTCGGTGGCACCGCCACGCTCATCCAGTATGGCGTCTACGGACTGCTGCTCTGGCTCGGCGGCGACAGGTTGTCCGAGTCCCTGCACCGCCTGTGGCCCACAATGGCCATGACCGTAGGCTACGTCGTAAGTTTCGTGTTCAACTTCTTCGCCTCCACGCGCTTCACCTTCCGCGTCAAGGCCAACGCGCGGCGAGGAGCAGGATTCGCCCTGAGCCATGCCGTCAACTACGTGTTGCAGATGCTCACGCTCAACTTCTTCCTCTGGACCGGTATCCCGCGCGCCTGGGCTCCCGTCCCTATGTTCTGCGTCTGCGTGCCGGTCAATTTCCTGCTGGTGCGCTTCTTCCTCAAACGATAACGCCTCGCGGCAAAGTCCCCACCACTCTACATCCCTTCCCCGCTCTCTCATGAGACAGTTTCTTCATCTTTTCCGCATCCGTCGCGACGAGCGCAGCCTGGCCCTCACCCTGTTGCTGCTGGTGGTAGGTGTCAACGTCCTCATAGTCAGCCACTACTGGCCCCTGTTCTCGGTGTGGCACCGGGGCGCGTTCGGCGTCTTCCCCAGCCACTTCCACGTCAGCGGCTTCGACGCGCTCATCTATAGCATCGGCAGTCAGTGGGGCGGATTCTTCACCCTCGTCTATCGTCACCCGCTGCTCTCCCTGCTCCTCCTGCCCACATGGGCCATCACGCAAATGCTCTATCTCCTCACGGGGCGCAACTGCGTACAGATTGTCTTCGGCGTGCAGGAGATGGCGGCCGCCGTCTACGCCCTGCTCTTCCTCTACCGCATCCTACGCTATGTGGTTCGCATTGACCGTAGGGCCGCCCGCGCGCTGACGCTGCTTATGCTCAGTTTTGGCATGGTATGGGTGTCGACGGCTGTGCCCGACCATTTCATATTCTCGCTCTTCCTCATCCTGCTCACGCTCCTCACCGGTGGCATGCTCATGCGGCAGCGACGCCCCATGCCGACAGCAGTGACCGCCATGCAGCTCTTCCTCACCTCCGGCGTGACGCTCACCAATGGTGCCAAGACACTCCTCGCGCAGTTCTTCGCCAACGGCCGCCACTTCTTCCGCCCCCGCAACCTCCTCGGCGCGGCCCTCGTGCCGCCACTCCTGCTGCTGGCCATCGGCAAGGCCGAATACAAACTGGTGGTACAGCCGGGCGAGAAGGCACGCACAGAGGCCCGACTGAGGAAGCAGAAAGCCCGCGAAGCCGCCCGGCGGGCCAACCTGACCGTCAAGCCGCAACCGTCTGTGCAACCGGCCGGAAGTGGCCACGGAACAGCCAGCCAGCACCGGAAAGCCACCCCACGCCCCATCCTCGCACAATGGATAGACACCACCACACCACGCTGGCCCTCGCTGCGCGACAACTTCTTCGGCGAGACCATCCAGCTCCACGACGCCCACCTGCTGGAAGACGCAGGCATGCGCCGCCCCGTCTTCGTGGCCTACAGCCACTGGTGGAACACGGCCGTCGAGGCGCTCGTCGTGCTGCTGCTCGCCGCCGGCATCATCGCCGGACGGCGCAGCCGCTTTCTGTGGCTCTGCCTGTGCTGCGTACTGACCGACGTGGTAATCTATTTCGGTTTCGGCTTCGGTCTCAACGAGGTCTATATCATGGCCTGCCACTGGGTCTACATTGTCCCCATCGCCATCGCCTGCCTTTTCCGTGCGCTGCGCCGTCGACGCGCCGCCAGCCGTTTGTTGCTCGGCCTCGTCAGTCTGCTTACGCTTTATCTCTTCGTCTGGAACGGACATCTGCTCCTACGCTATTTCTCCTAACACCACACCTATAGCTTTCACATTGTTACCATTTGGCATAAAAATATACATTCAATGGTAATATGTCATACATTTGTTGTCCGTTTTTCTCAAGAGAGACAGGGGTTGTGTGCGGCACGGCATCAAAAAAGAAGTCCCCCACTTCCCGTAAAGGGAAATGAGGGAGACTTCGGCCAGAAAAATTTAAAAAAAATTGACGGTCAATCCGTCGTTTACTCGCTGTCGCTACGTCCGTTGCCACTGGCTATCATGCAGCCTACTGAAACAACGAGGGCACATGCGACAAGACTGCCCATTAATAACATTATTATATTCATTTAGTTCAGGTTTTTTCTCTACCACTCAATCCTCCGTACCGATTGAACGGTCACGACGCATCCGCTGTTGCTGCCTACCAGGACTCTCCCTGCGTGATTCCATGACAAAAATCGCGCTTTTAAGGGGGGGGGTAGTAACGGTTAGCTCCTCATTATCAAGCCTTTACGGCATATAAGTAGAAGGCAAGAGGACATTGACAAATCTTTACTCTTTTCTTGTTGGAGGCAAAGATACAAAAAAGAATCAAACACTCCAAGACATTCTGTAGGTTTTTCATTCAGAAGACGCAAAAATAATATAAATCACGAGGGAAGCCGGAATGGTCTCGTGCCCTGCGTTCTTTGCGGCGAGAGACACGGGTCGAGCCGTACAGAGGCGCGCCCGATGGTCGCCCGGACGGGCCGCAAAGCCGTTTTTGCGCATGGCTCATATCGCCCCGTTGGGCGATGCGGACGGAAGCAAGCCCCACCCCCGCATGTCACACGTTCGAAGGGGCGTGATTGGCGGAGGATATTTCGCACGATGCAAAAGCAGTGCTTTCACGGGGCAGGAGACGGCTTCTTAGGAGACAAAAGACGGCTTCCTGCAAGACAAAAGACGATAAAATCAGAGCGTCGTCTGCGTTTTTTGACACAGACAGACACGGACGGCTCACTGACCTTGGGCTTGTCCGGCTGTGAAAGAGCTGTAAGCACAGTGGCCAATCCGTTATTGACACGGACAAAAGAAATTATTGTTCTCTTAATCATTTTTAACACATCCCACAACAGGAAAACAAAGAAAAAAATGACGTTTTCAAAATATTATGTGTAATTTTGCCACCAAAGCACCATCCACAGGATAGCCGACAAGCCCTGATCCATCAAACTCACTGCTCTGCCAGCAAATGCCTTCGATCATGCCTCGAAATTGAATAAACGACAAACACCCCGGACACAGCACGTTGCTTGACGGGCTTTTCCCAAAAGACAAATAGAATAAAACTTCAAAATAAAAACTTTATGAAACATTTCAAACTACTTTTGGCTTCTATCGCCATCCTCACCGGGGGGGGCATAGATGCTAATGCGCAGACGGATGTGACGAGTCAGTATCTGACGAACGCTGACTTTAGTCAAGATTCACCCGTGACACTGAATGTCTGTGGCTACAAAAACGACATCAGTAATAACAAGTTAGACGGAATGGACGCCCTTTACTGGGCACAGGACGTTGCCGGATGGACAGTAGCCTCGAAAAAAGAAGACGGCAACGTCGGTGCCGTCTTCGCTTATGGCAGCAAGCCTCAATTATGCGGCAACAAGAAAGCGGCTCCTGCCACCAATCCTTCCGGAGAGGCCTCAGGCAATGCCCTCGGCTTCTTCGCCGTATGGGGAGGAACTATCCAGTATACGCAAGACGCAGCGAAGCCGCTGCTTGCCGGACATTATGAGCTGACCTATACCTACTATAATCAGAGCAGCACAAATGCTGTTGACAATCTGATTGGATTCAAGGCCACGGACGGCACTACTCATTATGGCACGACCACGTCGTTTACGGCAGGAGCATGGAAAACAGAGACCATATCCTTCGACTTATTCGCAGAGACATCCGGCACATTCTCCATCGGATACCAATCCAAGGGCGGCGGATCAGGCGCCAACCCCATGCTCTTCATCGACAACCTCACGCTGACTTACAAAGGGGTCGGTGAATACAGCTATGCAAGCCAGTCAGCCGATCTATTGGTCAACGGAAAATTTGATACAGCCAATTCGGGATGGACGCTTAGCAATATGGGTTACCAGAACAACAATAGCAATCCAAGCAAGACCAGATACATTGAGAAATGGGCACAGACCTCTTTACAGAACATCACCGCATCGGCCACACAGACCGTAAGTAATCTTCCCGCAGGCGCTTATCTGCTCAAGGCCACGGTGAACGCCCAGCTGCAAAGCAATTTGTCCTTAGACATAACAGGCGTTACACTGAGCGTGAACGACGAGACCATCAATTGCAGTGGGCCTTGGAAAGACTACGACATCGTCTATGAGCTTAAGGAGCCGGGAGACATTACCGTAACATTCACTTCCGACAAGTCCAACGCAAACTGGATTAGCTGCGATGAGTTCTCACTGACCTATGGAGGTTCTGATTATCAGAAGTTCGTCAACGACAAATACGCCGCTGACAACAAGGAGATTATAGACGCCTACAATGCAGCCCTTGCAGCCGCCAAAGCTGCATTGATCAACACCGATTACGCCAACGTGACCGGCCAGGAGAAAACAAACCTCAACACAGCCGTCACCACGTATGGGAACGTCACTTCCGACTATCAAGCCGCAACCGCAGCTCTGACCGCCGCCACCGCCACCTTCACCGCTGCCAAGACGGCTTACGACAACTATGCGGAGGAGAAGAGCGTCGCTGACAAGCTGGGAGCAGTCTATACCACACCGACCACGGCGGCCGAGGCCGAGAGCGTCCTACATGCCATGAACGTGGCCGAATATGAGGCCGTCACGTCAAAGTATACGGCGGCCATCGATCTGGGCGCATGGACAACAGAAGGCACCGCCAACTTCAACAACGAGCACTGGAGCGGAACCGTACGCAACTATCTGAACCAGGACGACTCCAACGGAGGAGGTTGGAACTCCAATGCCTGGACCATGAGCGCAAGCCAGACCCTAACGCTTCCTGCCGGAACCTATGTGTTCAAGGCCGCAGGCCGCAAGAGCGCAAACGCCACGATGAAGCTGGAAGTGGCCAATGGCGAGACACCGCTGGCCGTAGTGACCAACTTCCCGAACGGATCGGTGGGTCTTGGCATCACAACCGACGGCGAGGCATCCTTCGAGACAGAAGGAAAGACCTACGCCAAAGAAAACAAAGGATATGGCTGGCAGTGGCGCTTCGCTCCCTTCACACTGACGGAGGAGACCGAGGTGACGATTTCCGTCACAGCCGGCGCAACTTCCATACACCAGTGGGCAAGTTTTGGCGACTACACCGTGCAGGCCATCCCGTCTGCCGAATCTGCCAAAGCCATCTATACACAAGCCTACAACAACGCACATGCCACGCTGGAAGATGAGACCTACAAGAACGTGACGGGCAGTGAGCGGACTGCCGTGGAGGCTTTCCCCGAGACACCGGCCGGCACCACGATGGAGGCCATCAATGGCGAAACAGACGACCTCAACCAAGCCCTCGACGCCTTCAAGGCCGCCAAGCCAAGCTATGACGCGCTGGTCAACTATCAGGCTTTGGCTCCTGAGTCGCTGCCTTATGCAGACGCCACGAAAGTAGCCGCCATGCAGACCGCTGTCGCTTATCAGGCCACATCGGCCACCGATGCCGTCACGGCCCTTGCCACAGCCAAGCAGGCTTTGCGCACGGCCGTTGAGTCGAACAGCCTCGCCGAAGGTGTCGAGGGTCGCGTCGACTACACCGGCAGCATCCAGAACCCGAACGCAGAGAGCGCAGAGGGTTGGACGCTGGCACAAGGCGACGGCGGTGCTTCGATTAATGTGAAACTGGCAGAAGCTTACACTGATGCTGAAGGAAACAGTCAGCACAACTATTTCGACGGCGGAAACTGGGGCGGAAACGACTGGACAACCAAGTATGAGCAGAGCGTGACAAGCCTGCCCGCCGGCAAATATCTGGTGGCCGTTACCGCACGCGGCTCTCAAGACATGCGCTGGTTCCAGCTGTATGCCAACAACAAGAAAGTTGACCTGACTCACATCAATGGCGACACCGAGACGGGCGTCTTTGGCAGAGGTTGGAACGACGGCTATCTCGTGTTCACCACCAACGGCGGCGATGTCACCATCGGCGTTACGGCCAACGCTCAGAGGCAGCATCAGTGGCAGAGCTTCAGCCGCTTCCGCCTCGTGAAGATCGGCGACCTCGAACAGGTGACGCTCAGCGATGACGCCACAGAGGCTCCGGCCAAGACGAACGACTACGTCAACGTGACCTACGACCGCACGCTCTACAGCGGCTGGAACTCCATCGTGCTGCCCTTCGACGCCACGCTCACAGAACTCGGTGCCGAGAAGGCCTACAGTTTTGCCGGCACATCAAAGGTGGAAGGCACGGAAGATGCTTACATCATCAATCTGACAGCCGTGGGCGAGGACAATACGCTGAAGGCCAACACACCGTATATCGTCAAGATGACGGCCGACAAGACCGACGGTCTGAGTTTCGATGCCCGCATGATCACCCCGTCTGACCAGCTGACCGCCAACGGCGAGGGTTTCTCGTTCGTCGGAACCTACGTGACCAGCGATGAGACCATCGTGAAGGGCGACTACATCGTCGGCGAGAACGGCTTCAAGCTGGCTTTGGGCGGCAACCGTCTCGGTGCTTTCCGTGCCTATCTCAAGAACGCCGCACCTGAGGCCAACGAGGCCAAGGGCGTGACCATCGACGGCGAGGAGGTGACGGGCATTGAGTCCATCGCCATCCGGAGTGCCGTCACAGGCAAGGCCTACAACCTGCAGGGACAGCAGGTGAGCACGCCGCGCCACGGCGTCTTCATCATCGACGGCAAGAAGGTCGTGCTGAAATAAGACAAAGAACAAGAATCACCTTTCAAAACATGAAGACAATGAAGAAGAAATATATTCAGGCTCCCCGCACCTACCGGGAGCACATGATTACAGAGCAGTTGCTCAACGTGATCTCGGGTGTCACAGACGGCACCGGCACGAGCGTGCCCGATGTGACCATCGACAACGACGGCTCCACAGAGCCTGCCCGCGTCAAGCGACACACGTTCAACGTTTGGGAAGACACCGACGAGCAATAATCGCCCCCTCGGTCGTTCCGACGAAAGCAAAACACTCATGAAGAGCCGCAGATGCACGCAAGCGTCTGCGGCTCTTTTCGTTATTCCGTTTCCCCATCAAGACAGAGAAAGAGTCCGGCCAACAGCAGAGACGAGTGTATTTCCTTCCCTTTTTCATGGCCAACCGAAGAAAAATGACTAAATTTGTCCCTTGAATATTGAAAAAGGGAAACTTTATCTACAAATAGAGAACATTCTATATTACATACATAACGTCATGACGCATTCTCTCAAACTACTACTGGCCGCCTGTCTGCTTCTGACGACGGCACCAACCATGGCCGCAGGCGCCGACGGCGACACGGTCAACCCCTCGTACACCGGACATGGAAATCCGGTGTTGCCCGGCTTCCATGCTGACCCGGAGATTCTCTATTCAAACCAAACGCACCGCTACTACATCTATTCGACCACCGACGGCCTGCCCGGCTGGGGCGGCTGGACCTACTATGCCTTCTCGTCGGCCGACCTGAAGACATGGACCAACGAAGGTGTGGTGCTCGACGCCAAGAACGGACAGATAGGCTGGGCAGACGGCAATCTGTGGGCTCCGGCGGCTGAGGAGGTGAGACAGCCCGACGGAAGCTACCGCTACTATCTCTACTTCAGCGCGCGTCCCAAGGGCGGCGAGCGCAAGCAGATCGGCGTAGCCGTGGCCGACGCGCCGACGGGACCGTTCCGCGACACGGGACGCCCACTCATCGCCCACAACCATCCGGGCTGCCACGGACAGCTCATCGACGTGGATGTCTTCCGCGATCCAGTGTCGGGCAAGCACTATCTCTACTGGGGAAACGGCTTCATGGCCGGCGCAGAGCTGCAACCATCAATGACTGCCCTCGTCGACAGCACCGTCACCGTGCTCACGCCACAGGGCGGCACGCTGCGCGACTACGCCTACCGCGAGGCTCCCTACGTATTCTACCGCAAGGGCACCTACTACTTCATGTGGTCAGTCGACGACACCGGCTCGCCCAACTACCACGTGGCCTACGGCACGGCGCAGTCGCCGCTCGGCCCAATCACGGTGGCCCACGACCCCATCGTCATCCAACAAGACTCGGCGCATCACATCTACGGCACTGCCCACAACGCCGTGCTGCAAGTGCCTGGCAAGGACAAGTGGTACATCGTATATCACCGCATCAACCGCGAATATCTGCACCATCAGCCGGGCGTACATCGCGAGGTGTGCATCGACCGGTTGAAATTCAATGCCGACGGCACCATCCGGAAGGTCAAGCCGACAGAATGAGCCACCATCGGGGTGACCGCCATCACGCCATCTGATTTGAAAACAAACGTGAAAACCTGTGCTCCGGCATATCTTTTTCCGAATATCAGACAACGTGATTGGATTATTTTTATTAATTTTGCAATTCAAATGGACTCCCTTATGGGATTATTGTGTCCCAATGGCAAGTATATCAATAGGTTAGACTATTTTCAAGGAAAGGTTAAGGATAAATCACATGAGACAGTTAAAGATCAGCAAGAGCATTACTAACCGCAGTAGCGAGTCGCTTGATAAATATCTGGTGGAGATTGGTCGCGTGCCCATGATTTCCATTGAGGAGGAAATAGAGTTGGCACAAAAGATCAAGAAAGGCGGTAAGGAGGGCGAACGCGCCAAGAACAAACTGGTGAAGGCCAACCTGCGTTTTGTCGTTTCCGTGGCCAAGCAATATCAGCATCAAGGACTCTCGCTCACCGACCTCATCGACGAGGGCAACATCGGATTGGTGCGCGCGGCTGAGAAATTCGACGAGACGCGCGGTTTCAAGTTCATCTCTTATGCTGTGTGGTGGATCCGCCAGTCTATCCTGCAAGCCATCGCCGAGCAGAGCCGCATCGTTCGCCTGCCGTTGAACCAGGTGGGAGCCCTGTCGAAAATCACCAACGAGATTTCGAAGTTTGAGCAGAAATACCAGCGCCGCCCGTCGGTAGGCGAACTAAGCTCGCTGACCAACATCGAGGAGGAGAAAATCGACCAGACCCTCAAGGCCGACAACCACCACATGAGCATCGATGCGCCATTCTCCGACGACGATGAGAACTCGCTCGCCGATGTCATGGCCAGTGGCGACGACACGCGCACCGACAAGCAAGTCGACTTCGAGTCGATGTCGCTGGAGCTGAACAACGTGCTCAAGAGCGTGCTCAAGGAGCGCGAGATCATCATCATCCGCGAGTGCTTCGGCATCGGATGTCCCGAGAAGGGGCTGGAGGAAATCGGCGACCAGCTCGGACTGACAAGGGAGCGCGTGCGCCAAATCCGCGAGAAGTCGATTGCCAAGCTCCGCGATTCGGGCAACGTACGTGTGCTCATGAAGTATCTGGGATAAGGAAATCCTCCTCGGCGGCATCCGCTTCCGGGAAAAACAATATGCAGCGAGTGGCATCCACCACCCGCTGCGTTTTTGTTTTAGCCTTCCGAACGTTTGTCCTATCTTTGCAGAAGGTAAGGCGACACTCGGAAATGGCAAATCAAAAACTGCGTTTTTGTTTTGCCATTCCGCTCGTTTGCACTACCTTTGCATTTAGAAAAGGAAAAAGAAATGAAACAGAGCATCGTACACGAACTGCGCGACTACCTCATGATTGGTATCGCCATGATCAGCTACGGCATCGGATGGAACGTCTTCCTCCTGCCCAACAACATCACCACAGGCGGCGTACCGGGCATCGCCTCCGTCGTCTACTGGGGCACGAACTTTCCCGTACAGTGGACCTACTTCGGCATCAACGCCACGCTCCTCGTGGCAGCCCTGTGTGTCCTGGGGCGGCGTTTCTGCATGAAGACCATCTGGGCCGTCATCGTGCTGACCGCCTTCACCACCTACATGTCGAAACACCTCGGCGATGTCCATCTGTTGGCCGACCAGCCCTTCATGGCCGCCATCATCGGTGCAATCTTCGCCGGATCGGGTATCGGACTGGGCTTCGCCTACAACGGCTCCACGGGCGGCACCGACATCATCGCCGCCATCGTGCACAAATACCGTGACATCTCGCTCGGACGCGTGATCATGCTCTGCGACATCGTCATCATCTCGTCGTCATATTTGGTGTTCCACAACTGGGAACAGGTGATCTACGGCTACGTGGTACTCATGGTGTCGAGCTATACCATCGATCAAGTCTACAACTCGAAACACCGCAAAGTGCAGTTCTTCATCATCTCGAAGAAATACAAGGAGATTGCCTCACGCATCGCCATCTATCCGCAGCGGGGCGCTACGGTCATCAATGCGCGCGGCTTCTACACGGGCCGTCCCGTGTCGATGCTCTTCATCATGGCCACACGCCGCGAGAGCAACGTCATCTTCTCCATCATCAACCAGATTGACCCCAACGCCTTTGTCACGGAGAGCAGCGTGCTCGGTGTCTACGGCGAGGGCTTCGACAGGTTCAAGGTGCACGGCCACGAAGGCGAGGAAGCACTGAAAAAGGCCCAGCAGCTCAACCCCGAAAAGC
This sequence comes from uncultured Prevotella sp., assembly GCA_964411005.1. Lineage (GTDB taxonomy): Bacteria > Bacteroidota > Bacteroidia > Bacteroidales > Bacteroidaceae > Prevotella. The sequence continues at coordinate 22,721 of CAYPJA010000004.1, forward strand.
TCGCGGAACTGTCGAAGTGAGCATCACGTAGGAGGCGAGCGCATCGAGCCGAAAAAGAAAAAGAACGAGAGAAAGCCATAAGCAAAGGAGAGCCGCAGGTGCATGTACGCATCTGCGGCTCTCCTTTATTGGTGCTCTTTCCGTTTTCGGTCAAGCCTCCCTTTTAAAAGGGAAGTCACTATTGCTCATCGTTGTCCTCCCAGACGTTGAACGTATGGTATTTGGCGCGGGCTGGATCTGTGGAGCCGTCGTTGTCGATGGTCACATCGGGCACGCTCGTGCCGGTTCCGTCTGTAACACCCGAAATCACGTTGAGCAACTGCTCTGTCATTATATTCTCCCAAATGGTGCGGGGAGCCTGAACATATTTCTTCTTCATTTCCTTCGTTTTTTTTATATGAGTTTCTTAAAAAGGAGTGGAGAGGACGACGTCCGCCCCACCCCATTCTGTTTCACTTGTTCACTTATTTTCTGACGACTTTCTTGCCGTCGATGATGAAGATGCCGTGGCTCGGCGTACTCACCTGCTGTCCCTGCAGGTTGTAGGCCTTGCCCGTGACGGCACGCCGGATGGCGATGGACTCAATGCCCGTCACCTCCTCGCCGTCGATGGTCACACCCTTGGCCTCAGCACCGCCGTCGTTCTTGAGATAGGCACGGAAGGCGCGAATCTCGTTGCCACCCAGAGCGCGAACGAAGCCCTGCTCGCCGACGATGTAGTCGTTCGGTCGGATGAGTGTGTTGTCGGCAGGCTGCGCCACATAGGTTCCGACGAATGAGAAGCCGTTGCTCTCGGCCGAGGCCGGAGCTGCGACAGGCTCAACCGTCTTTCCGTTGAAGGTCAGTCCGGTCTTGTCGGCCGTCATCTTGACAATGTACGGCGTGTTGGCCTTCAGTGTGCCGTCGGCCACCGAAGCCAACTGAACCATATAGGATCCATCCGTTCCATCCACCGATACCGTGCCATCGAAGCTGTAAGCCTTCTCGGCACCGAGCTCCGTGAGCGTGGCGTCGAAGGGCAGTACGATAGAGTTCCAGCCGCTGTAGAGCGTGCGGTCGTAGGTCACGTTGGCATAGTCGTTGGCGGCAGGAGCCTCTGTTGCTTCGTCGCTGAGCGTAACGTCCTCGGCCACCGCCTTCACGATGACCACGTCGGCGAAGGTCGTATTTCCGTCAGCAGTCAGCGTAAGCACATAGTCGGCTGCGGCACCGGTGGTGAACACCTTGCGCACGCTGACGAAGGCATTGGCCGAGTCGACACCCAACTCAACCTTTCCGAGCGGCGTGGCGGCAAGGCCATTGCCGTCGGCATCGAGGACGGAGATGGTGAGGTTGTTGCTGGTTCCTTTCATCCAAGAGCAATATTTCAAGGTCACCTGATACTTGGTGTTGGCCTTCAACGGCATAGTGTAGCCCAAGGTCTTGCCATATTGGAACGTGCCGGGCCACACGAAAACGGCGCGACCGTCAACAGTCTGCGAGAGCGAAGGATAGCGCTCAGCGTCAGCGAGCACCCAACGCAGGCTGCTGCTGGCCGACCAACCCAACTCCTGCAGGGCTGCGTTGGCTTCACCGCCGGCTGTCGACACGGCTGCCGTAGCGAACGTGCCATCGTTGACGGCGTTCATCTCCGTTTCGTTGGCTGTCCATGTGGCAGCCTCCAGCCGTGCGGTGGCCGCCTTGACCGTGCGGCTGCTGGCCGTCCGCACATCGATTGCCTGAGCGTCAGCCCAAGCCTTGCTACCCTCCACGTTGCGGTAAGGCGCATATTCGCCCTGCTCGAAGCCGATCGTGTGGGCGTTGATCGCGCCATTGAGGGCCGCCAGCTCGTCGGCCGTAGCCTTCGGGCCCTGATAGGTCAGACTGAAGTTGCGCCACACCATCCAATAGTCGTCGATGGGGGAATTATCGGCCGTCAGCGACACAGTGACCTCCTGCGGCGTGTCGAGGAAGAAGTCGAGGTTGTTGATGCCGTTGCCCGCATCAAACCACTGTCCGGCCATGGTGCGGTTGTTGGCCTCGTCTCTGGTGGCTGTAGCAATGGCCATACTCTCACCAGCGGCGGCCAACGTGGCCGTCAAGCCTGTGCGCGTGAGGGCCACGGCAGTCAGCGTGTAACAGCCGGCAGGAAGCTGGGGCAGCGACTGCGAGAGGCTGGCTCCGCTCTGATTCCAAAACTCGGCATTACGATTGGCCGGGTCAAAGGTCGGTGACACGCTGACCGTCCAGCCGTCGGCATGGGCGAACGGCTCCGGATTGTCCAGATAGAAGTTGGCGTCATAGCCGCTGCCGTCGTTGAGTGTGGCGGCGGCAATGTAGGCCGTGGCGGCCGCGCGCAGGGCCGACTTGGCCTCGCTGACGGTCGGCTGCAGGCTCGTGGTCTGCGTGCACGTGTCGACCGCAGCCTTCTGTGCGGCCAACACATCATTGGCCGCAGCCTTGGCCTCATCGCCTACAGACACCTGCTGCATGGCTTTCACGCCATTGTAGACGCGCATGAATTCGGCATAGCCGTCGGCAAGAGCCTTGGCGGCATCGGTGGCCGCAGTGATGGCCTGTGTGGCTGCGGTGTATTCGGCCACGGTGGTATAAGTCTTGTTGTGAGTGGTGATAGCAGCCTGCAGCGCATCGTAGGCGGCTGACGGGACGCTGCCCTCCTCCACCGCATGGGCCCGGGTGACAGCCGCGTCGAGCGTGGCCTGGAAGGCCGACAGGTCGAGACCGTAATAATAGAGCCGGAAATTGTTGAAGACAGTCCAGTCGTCAGCCACTTGGCGCTCGCGCTTCAAGCCGATGGTGACCGTGCCATCCTCGCCCACAATGAACTCGTCCGACAGGTTCTCATAGTTGGCACCGTTGGCACCAATCTCGTTGAGTGCACCTGAGAAATTGCCACCAAACGAGTTGGTGTGCGTGAAGGCCGTCGATGTGGAGCCACCATAGATGCTGGTGGTGCCATAGATGCTGGTGGTGCCGTTGGTGCCGAAGCCCTGCACGCTCACGCGGTAAGTGCCGGCGGGCAGTCCGGTCAGAGTCTGGTGGATGTCGAACGTGTTGTTCCAAAACTCGTTGCCGTAATAGGAACGGTATTCATTGGGACCGGCCACCACTACGTTTCCGCCGTTATGGCTGTATTGCCAGGCGGTGTTCACGCGGCTGTCGTTACGCAGAAAGCCGGGGGGGGTAATCAGGAAGGTGGCATTGAGCCGGTTGTCCTTCGACGCGCCGGTGAGCGCAGCCACGAGATCCTGCCGGGTCAGCACGAGCCAGTGGGCATAGCTGGAAGAGGCGTCGGCAGCCGTGCTCACGGTGTTGTCGGCGGCTCCCGTGAGGTAGGCACCGCCCGTACTGATGGTGTAGGCATGGCCCTCACTGCCCTCCACGGGCGTGAACGTCCAGGGCGTGGCGTTGCCGTCGTTCCAGCAAGCAGCGGTGAGATAATGAGAGTCACCACCGTTAGTAAAAGGCGTGGAGATGTTATAGGCTCCCTCCGAGAGCTCCAGCGTGACATTCTCGCCATAGCCCTCTGTGAGCCAGGCATGCGTGCCCCAGCCGTTGGCAGGTGCGCCGCCATTGAGGAACTTTCCGGCACCGATGTTGTAGAGGTAGAATTCGCCCTCCGCCACTTCCGTGCCCTGCGTCCAGGTCTGTGCTTGTGCTCCCGTGTGGGCCATCAACAGTGAGGCCACAAAGAAGCCAAGACGTAACAACGTTTTTTTCATAAGCGTTACTAAATTTGTGTAGATAGAAATGTATAACAGTTTTATTATTCGTTCTTGATATTTGCGTGGGCAAAGTTAAACATTTTTTCCGAATATGAGAAATATTTTCGGTCTATTACCGACATATGTTCAAAAAAACACTCAACACCGTAACCTCACGGCACCCGACGCCACAATCGCGCCAGTACAGAGAGCCGTGCCACGGCTGTTCTTCGCCCAGGCCCGATGCTTCCAACGTGGACAAGCACCACAGACCTCACTGCCCTTTCACAGGCATACAGGCTCCAAGCCAGCGAACCGTCCGTATCCGTCTGTGGCAAAAAGCAGACGACGCGCGGATTTTGTCGTCTTTTGCGTTGCAGAAGGTCGTCTTTTGCGTTGCCGACAACCGTCTTTTGCGCGCAAAGAAGAGGCTTCCTGCAAACAAAAAGACACCCATCAGTCCTTATGATCCCACTTATCTGCAAATCACCACGCGTTTGCGGTCATCTTTTCTCTATCCGCAGCGTCCGGTCGCAATAGTCGACGACGGCCGGTCGGTGGGTGATGAAGATGACGGTTTTGTCGTGGGGGGCAAGGATGTTGCACAGCAGTTGGCGCTCGGTCTCGGGATCGAGTGCCGAAGTGGCCTCGTCGAAGAGCATCACGGGGCGGTCGCGCAGCAGGGCCCGGGCAATGCTGATGCGCTGTGCCTGCCCCTCGGAGAGGCCGCCGCCGCTTTCGGCGCACTGCGTGTCGAGGCCGTCGGGCAGGTCGTTGACGAAGTCGGCACAGCTGCGATGCAGGGCCTCACGCATCTCCTCGTCGGTGGCGTCGGGGCGTCCGAGGCGCAGATTGTCGCGGATAGTTCCACTCATGAGCGTGTTGCCCTGTGGCACATAGACCAGGTTGCAGCGCAGGCGTGGCGAGAGGGTGCGACGCTCGCGGCCGTTGTAGATCTCGACCTGGCCCTCCGCAGGACGCAACAGGGCGAGGATGAGGCGCACGAGGGTGGTCTTGCCGGCTCCCGTCTCGCCGAGCACGGCCGTGCAGGTGCCGGGGCGGAAGTCGAAGCTGAGGTGACGCAGCACGTAGCCGTCGGCCTCATCGTAGAGATAGCTCACGTCGGTGAGGCGGATGCCGCAGGGGGCGGACAGCGCGATGGGCTCGCCCTGCTCCTCCAGAGGGTCTTCCTCCAGCTCCATGAGACGCTCGGCGGCGGTGAAGACCGACACGAAAGCGGGCACAAGCTTGGTCAGGTTGCGCGCCGGGCCTTGTATGCGGCCCACGAGTTGCAGATAGGCCGTCATGCCGCCGAAGGTGAGCGCGCCACGGCTCATGCTGAGCGCGGCCCAAAGGAAGGCGACGAGATAGCCTAAGGCAAAGCCAAAGTTGAGCACGAGGTTGCTGAACACCGAGAACTTGGTGCGCTCCACGACGCGACGGCGCAGGCGACTCTGCGTATTCTCCAACCTTCCCACCATGGCACTGTCGCCTTCGAGCGTCTTGATGAGCATGCGGTTCTGCACGGTCTCTTGCAACACACTCTGCACCTGCGAGTCGGAGTCGCGCACCTGGCGTGTCAGCCGCCGCATCTGCCTGACGTAGATCTTGCTGAAGGCTATGAAGACGGGAATGATGGCCACTGTGATGAAGGCCAGCAGCTTGTCCATGGAGAAAAGGTAGAAGAAGGCACCGACGAACATGGCCAACACGGAGAGCGTGGAGGGAAGGGTCTCGGTGAGGAAGTTGACGACGTTGATGACGTCGTTTTCGAGCCGGTTGATGACGTCGCCCGAGTGGTGGCTCTCCTTGCCACGCCACTCAGCGCGCAGGATACGGTCGAGCATGCGCTGCTGCATGCGGTTCTGCGCTCTCACACCAAGAATGTTGCGCACCCAGACACCTGCGATGTTGAGCGCGAAGTCGGCGAGGATGAGCAAGCCCATGACGGCCACGGCCCACGGCAGGCTGCCCCCAACGTTGTGCGCAGCCACATCGATGGCGCGCTGCACCGCCCACACCTGCGCGAGACTGACGCCCACGGAGAGCAGGCCGATGGCGGCATTGAGCACGGCCTGCAACTGATTGCCGCGCCAGGCACGCCACAACCAGCGGAAAATCCGGCCGGTGCCGTAGCGTGTCTGCGGAATGTGAAGAAGCGATTTGAGATTCATGAGCGCATGGTCTTTTCATTGTTCGGCCGGTCCGGCGACGGTCATTGCCGCTGGTCGGCACCCCACATCATCTTGCTGCGCAGGGTGGCGAAAAAGCGGTGGCCGGGCCGCTTGACGATATGGATGGGCTGCGGGGCCTTGGAGATGATGACGCGCGTGCCCTCGCGCAACTTCTCCGACCGGCCGTCGACGGCGATGAGGAAGTTGTGGGAGCGGCTCTCCACCTCCAACTCGATGCGGCAGTTGTCGCGTATGACGATGGGGCGCACGTTGAGGCTGTGGGGTGCCACGGGCGTGAGGCAGACTATATCCGTCTGCGGCACGATGATGGGGCCGCCGTTGGACAGCGAATAGGCTGTCGACCCCGTGGGCGTGGCCACAATGAGGCCGTCGGCCTGATAGGTGACGAGATATTCGCCGTCAATGCTGGCGCGGATGGTAATCATCGATGCGTTGTCACGCTTTAGTACGGCGATGTCGTTGAGTGCCACGGGGTTGCCCCCGATGGACGCACCCTCGGTCTCTACGCACAGGGCCGAATGGTCCTCGATGCGATACCGGCCGCCGTAGATACAGTCGAAGGCCTCGTCGACCTCCGTGGGCAGCACGTCGGCCAGGAATCCCAGCCGCCCCATGTTGACACCGATGAGCGGCGTGCCCCTGAGGGCCACGCGCGCGGCGGCACGCAGGAAGGTGCCGTCGCCACCCAAAGAGACGGCGAAGTCGACGTCGAAGTTGCAGCCCTCGAAGACGCTGACGCCACTCAAATCGAGACCGGACTGCTGCGAGAGGAAGTCGTAGTAGGGCCGGTCGATGCAGATTTCGGCACCATGAGCGTTGAGATAGCTGAAGATGTTGCGGATGGCCGCCGACTTATGCGACTGATATTCGTTGCCGAAGAGGGCGAAGCGGAGAAGCTTTTGTGACATATTTCCTTAAAATACTTGGCCTTTTCTTTTGTTTTGTCTTCGATTTGCATTATATTTGCAAATGCAAAAATACATGTTTTTAATGAGAAAACGATACGATTATGGCAAAAGTATATGAATTTCTTGCCAACGGCTTCGAGGAGATCGAGGCCTTGGCCCCGGTCGATATTCTGCGCCGCGGCGGTATCGAAGTGAAGACAGTGAGCGTCAGCGGCGAGGAAATCGTGGAGTCGTCCCACGGCATCGGCATCCGTGCTGACATGCTCTTCGATGACGCCCGTCTCGACGATGCCGACATGCTGCTCTTGCCGGGCGGCCTGCCCGGTTCCACCAACCTGCTGGCCCACGACGGCGTGCGCCGCGCGCTGCTGGCGCAAGACCAGTCGGGGCGCCGCATCGGAGCCATCTGCGCCGCGCCAATGGTGCTTGGCGACCTCGGCCTGCTCAAGGGCCGCCGCGCCACCTGCTCGCCGGGCTTCGAGAAGTATCTCACCGGAGCCACCTATACGGCCGAGCTCTTCACCGTCGACGACAACATCATTACCGGCGAGGGGCCCTGCGCCACCCTGCCCTATGCCTACCAGATTCTGAGCTTCTTCGTGCCCGAGTCCACGGTGCGCCAGCTGCAGGTTGGCATGCAATATGCGCATCTGATGGAGAAGAGATAAGCATCTACAACTGACAAGAAAACATAGAAGAAAGTAATCCATGGACTATGTGATCATCGTGGCCGGCGGAAAAGGGACGCGCATGGGTGCGGAAGTGCCCAAGCAGTTTCTCCCCGTCGGTCGTCGGCCCGTGCTGATGCGCACCATCGAGCGGTTCCGCGCCTACAGTACCGCCCTGCGCATCATCGTGGTGCTGCCCCATGACCAGCACGACTACTGGTATCGGCTGTGCGCCCAGTTCCATTTCGACGTGGAGCACCGCGTCGTCGACGGCGGTGAGTCGCGCTTCGGGTCGTCACGCAACGGATTGGCCGCCATTCCCGACGGCGAAGAGGGTCTCGTGGCCATCCACGACGGCGTGCGTCCGTTTGTGCCGGTCGAGGTCATCGGGCGGTGCTTCGAGACCGCCCGTGCCACGGGAGCCGCCATCCCCGTACTGCCCGTCACCGATACGTTGCGGCAGCTGGAGCCCGACGGCAGCAGCCACAACGTGCAGCGGGCCGCCTACCGCATCGTACAGACACCACAGGTGTTCAGTCTCGACGTGGCGCGGCATGCCTTCCGCCAGCCCGACAGCGACCGCTTCACCGACGATGCCTCAGTCGTAGAGGCCCTCGGCATAAGCGTCACCATGGTGGAGGGCAGCCGCGAGAACATCAAACTCACCACGCCCTTCGACCTGCGCGTGGCTGAAACGCTGTTGGACGGACAACCATGAGCGGCATTCTCGACCAGGACATCATGTATCTGCAGGGCGTGGGCCCGCGACGCAAGGAGATTCTGAACAAGGAGCTCCACATCGCCACGTGGGGCGACCTGCTCGAATATTATCCCTACAAATACGTAGACCGCACCAAGGTCTACCGCATCGCCGACCTTCGGGGCGACATGCCTTTCGTGCAGATTAGGGGGCGCATTCTCGACTTTGAGGAATATGGACAGGGACGCGGACAGAAACGCGTCGTGGCCCATTTCACCGACGGGTCGGGGGTAGCCGATTTGGTCTGGTTCCGTGGCACAAAGTATGTCGGCGAGACCTACAAGATAGGCGTTGACTACATCGTCTTCGGCAAGCCGACTGTCTACATGGGTCGCTACCAGTTTGCCCATCCCGACATCGACAAGGCCACCGACCTGGTGCTCTCGGAGATGGGCATGCAGCCTTACTACATGACAACGGAGCGCATGAAGAACGCCGGACTCGTCAGCCGGGCCATGGAGCGCATCACCAAGACGCTCATCGGCAAGATTCCGGCCGAGGCCCTGCCGGAGACGCTGCCGGCCTTCATCACCTCGCGCCTGCATCTCATCAGCCGCGAGGAGGCACTGCGAAAGATTCATTATCCCAAGAGCCTTGACGACGTGCAGCGGGCACAAGTCAGGCTGAAATTTGAGGAACTCTTCTACGTGCAACTCAACATTCTGCGCTATGCCTCCGACCACCGCCGCAAATACCGCGGCTACGTCTTCGGCCACGTGGGGTCGCTCTTCCATTATTTCTACTCACACAACCTGCCATTCGACCTCACCGGCGCGCAGAAACGCGTGATGCACGAGATACGAGAGGACATGCGATCGGGCCGGCAGATGAACCGTCTGCTGCAAGGCGATGTGGGATCGGGCAAGACACTCGTGGCCCTGATGACGATGCTTATCGCCCTCGACAATGGCTACCAGGCCTGTCTCATGGCACCCACGGAGATTCTGGCCGAACAGCATCTGCGCACCATCCGCCGTTTTCTCAGCGGCATGCCGCTGCGCGTGGAACTCCTCACGGGCATAGTGAAGGGCAAGCGGCGGCGCGAGGTACTCGACGGTCTGCGCACCGGCCAGGTAAGCATACTCGTGGGCACACACGCCATCATTGAGGAGGGCGTGCAATTCAGCAGTCTCGGTCTGGCCGTCGTCGACGAGCAGCACCGCTTCGGCGTGGCACAGCGGGCCAAACTGTGGAGCAAGAGCAGCAATCCGCCCCACGTGCTCGTAATGACGGCTACCCCCATCCCGCGCACACTGGCCATGACCATCTACGGCGACCTCGACGTGAGCGTCATAGACGAGTTGCCGCCGGGACGCAAACCCATACAAACTCTCCACAAGTATGACTCGCAACTCACGTCGCTCTATGCCGGCATCCGCCAGCAGATCAACCTTGGACGACAAGCCTACATCGTATTTCCGCTCATCAAGGAGAGCGAAAAGAAAGACATGAAAAACCTGGAACAGGGCTACGACGTGCTGCGTGAGGCCTTTCCCGAGTTCCGCCTAAGTAAGGTGCACGGCCGCATGAAGCCCGCCGAAAAGGAAGAGGAGATGGGGTGTTTCGTGCGCGGTGAGACCCAAATACTGGTCTCCACGACGGTCATCGAGGTGGGAGTCGACGTACCCAACGCCACAGTGATGGTCATCCTCGACGCACAACGCTTCGGCCTGAGCCAGCTCCACCAGTTGCGCGGACGGGTGGGACGCGGCGGCGGACAGAGCTACTGCATCCTCGTCACGCCCCATGCGCTCGCCGCCGAGACACGAAAGCGCATCGACATCATGTGCGAGACCAACGATGGGTTCCGCATCGCCGAGGCCGACCTCAAGCTCCGTGGCCCCGGCGACCTCGAAGGCACCCAGCAGAGCGGCATCGCCTTCGACTTGAAAATAGCCAACATCGCACGCGACGGACAGATAGTGCAACTGGCACGACAAGAGGCACAGAAAATCATCGACGATGCCCCCACCTGCGAGAAGTCTCAATACACCATGCTCTGGCAAAGGTTAAAAGATTTAAGAAAAACTAACATCAACTGGTCGGCCATCAGCTGAGACGAAAACAAAACTGCGCACGCCCCACCGAAGACCGCATTTTCCCTTGTACACTCGCTTTAACGAAGGTTCTTGACTGATAGAAAGCACGTTGGAAAGGAGGCCCGGAAGTGTTAATTACCCGATAAAATGTGTTAAGAAGGTAACTGTTTTACCATTTTTTTATTATCTTTGTAGCGTCTTCTGCAAAACCGATGGGCATTTGTGCGTTTCAACGGTTTTTTTATTCTGAGATACCCCTCCATTTCGTTCGGTTTCTCTTTATATATTTTGGAAGACGAAACCTGTATGAAAGAAATTATGAACTTAAAGAAAACAGTCAAATTATTCAGCATATCCGCATTGTTCCTGCTCGCCGCCGTGCCGTGTCAGGCACAGGATCTTTTGGCAAGACAGGCACCCGTAGACCGTCGCATGAAGGCCGTAGACACACTGGCCATCCGCAAGCTCATCGTCAAGGAAAACCTCGAGTCGCCCGCTGCCGACCTCTATGAGAACTGGGACAACAAATACGCACACAAAGCTACCGAACTCCCCGAAACCTACCGCATCGACCTGCGCCGCTACAGCATGCCTACGCCGAGCCGCGTGGTGACGAGCAACTACGGCCCACGTTGGGGAAGGCAGCACAAGGGTCTCGACATCAAGGTATACATTGGCGACAGCATACGCGCCGCCTTCTCAGGCAAGGTGCGCATCGTGCGTTACGAGGGCGGCGGCTACGGAAAATACATCGTCATCCGCCATCCCAACGGTCTGGAAACCATCTACGGCCACTTGAGCAAACAGCTCGTCAAGGAAAACCAAATCGTGAAGGCTGGCGAGGTAATAGGTCTCGGTGGCAACACGGGCCGGTCCAACGGATCCCATCTCCACTTCGAGACGCGTCTCTGTGGCGTGGCTCTCAACCCCGCCCTAATGTTCGACTTCCGCAACCAGGATGTGACGGGCGACTTCTATACTTTCCACAAGAGCACCTACAACGAAGAGAGCAAAGAGGCCACGCGCCTGCGCGGCAAAATCGGCAACGGCGGCTACAGCCGTGAGGATGTCTATGGCACGTCAGCCTCATCAGAAAAGAGCACCAAGACCTTCGACAATCCCAGCGCACAAGATGCTGAGAAGCTGTACCACAAGGTGGCTTCGGGCGAGACGCTCACCAGTATTGCCCAGCGGCGTGGTGTGACCATCGACCAAATCTGCCGTCTCAATCACTTGACGAAGAACTCGAAAGTGCGTCCCGGCATGATGCTAAGATACTCATAAAAAAGCAAAAAGCCCCAAAACTATATTCTGTCAAGCGGCATGAAGGCTACTACTCTATGAGTGCAGCCTTCATGCCGCTTGACTGTTCCTCAAATATCCATGAGAAACGTACTTGCTTATGCCAATAACATCGCCATAAGCAATCTCCCCTCATATTCAGACTGCAATGTAGAATACCCAACTTCAGAATACGCTCAAAACAGCACTCGCGAACATAGAGTTCGCGAACTGTTACTAACTTTGCAACGAAAACTAAAGGATGCTATATGAAAAAAGTGAATGACATCAAAGTTGAGCTATTTAGAGTAGAAGGAGATATAACTCCTTTCGTTGAGGTTGACTACATGGATAAGAGCGCGCAAGAGCATCATGGACTCATGATGATAGACTCTGGATGCACGTCGAACTTTCTATGTGGGCACATGCATGACAGAATCAATGAGATGTGCTGGCTTAAGGAGACAACAGATAATATAGAGACCATCTCGGGAGATCCAATGTCCGCAGATAATGTGCATTTCTCATTTGCTTTAGGAAACAGACAATTTTCTGAGACCTTTTGCATCAGCAACATAAATATCCCCAATATTAAAGGTTGTACGCCTGTCATTGGGCTGATTGGCAATATCTTCTTACAGAAGTATAGACTCGCCATTGACTATACGAACTTCACGTTGCATACAAGTCATGTAAGTCCTAACAATCTTTCTATTGCAGATTGTTCTTTCTTTTTCCCCATGGAGATTGGGTTAAGAAATTATGGCGTTCCTGTGCTTTACATAGTTCAGAATGAGACGGAAGTGGTTGCCCTTGCAGATACAGGTGCAAGCAGTAATATGTTTTCTGCTAAAGCATTAAAAGAAGACGGATTTCATTGCAAGTATCTCGGAACAAGTGATACTATGGAGGGAGCAGTTGGAAGTATCGAGGTAAAAGATGCCATTATTGACTTCAGTCTTGTTACTTTGAACGGAAATAACACTGAAGATCTTCCGCGTCATGGAAACTTCAAAATTTCTTCATATAATATCATAGACCGCAAAGAAAGTGTCCTTGATGAGAATGGGCAGCCATTGGAGCCAGTTGAGGCAATAATTGGTGCACCATTCATGGCGAACGAGGGCTGGATTCTTGACTTCGGCGCAAAGATTATCTATAGGCCAAAGGGTTTTTATAAATGGAGTGATAATATGAGTGTACGTGTATCCGCCCATAATGATGTTAAAATGAATGATAAAGATTGTAGAAGAATCCATTTTTTTACCGATGCAACTGAAACTGGTATGCCCTTAATAAGAATATCAACCGGTGCTCTGAAAGGTGTTATCATGCTGATAGACACGGGATCTACCAATAACGCTTTGTTTGGTAAGGCCTATTATGAGTTGAAAGACTGTTTTAATACAACAGAAAAGACAAGTTCTCTCTTTGGTATTGATGGAAATGAGAAGGACGTTAAAATCGTAAAAGGAGAATTGGCTATCTGTGGAAAAACTTACACTATGGATTTCCTAGTGAAAGAAGACGGCAATGCGTTCGAGAAACTCTATGAGAATCTGGGCTTCCCCGTATCTGGCCTTATCGGAACTACATTTATGTTAGAGCATAACTGGCTGATTGATTTCAGTAAGCAGGAGATAGTCTTGCCTAAGAAAGATATAGGCGTTCCGGACTTGCAATCTATAAAACATAACAAGTAAAAATATGTACAATCGTATTGTATTAAATGCCCCCATGCGTCCGTCGAAGGACTGTATGATAAGGAATTGAGATTCTGGAATATTGACGCTCGATTCCTCAATGATGCCGTCATAAATTGGACCGATTGAGTACTTCTGGTGCCATTCCTTTCCAAGCCATCTCAGCGATGTGGACATCTGCATTGGCTACAATGAGGACTGGTCGAAGCCTTGCAAGGAGACCATAGAAACGGCAGTTAATATCTTCGAGGATGCAGGATACAAGGTTGGCATCAACCACCCATACAGCAACTCAGAGACACCCGCCTGTCCTTTTCACTATAAATCGATGATGATAGAAGTCAACAAAAAAACCTATCTTCGTAGCGATTCCATCTGCCTAAAGACGGACAAATGCTATAAGAATAATCTCTCAGAGGTTATTGGAACGTTAATGGCCAAGTTGTTGAATGAGAGTCTGCCATGAATCAAGACAATAACAAGTTTTGATAGGATAGCGAAATTCTTTATGCAAATTTGATTTATATCAAATATTCTTTTTAACTTTGCAACAATCGAAAAGCCGTATGCCTACTAACAAAAATGCCATAGTAAGATATAAATATCTGGACGACCTGCTCTCAGACCGTCATCACTACTATAATACTCGTGAACTGTGGGAAAAATGCAATGAGAAGCTTGTTAACAATGGCTTCTCTGAAGTTTCATTACGATGGATACAGGAGGATATTAAATTCTTGGAATATGCACCCTTCTATGCTCCCATTGAAAGATTTCGTAAGAATGGACGATATTGTGTGAGATACGAAAATCCATCTTATTCTATCTTCAAAAAGGAACTGAGCAATGAGGAACGAAGTTTGCTATGGGAAGTACTGAATACACTTGGACAATTTGACGGTCTTGACAACTTCAAGTGGTTAGACAATTTCAAAATAGGTTTGGGGATTAAAGAGCGCCAACCAATAATCAGTTTCAGTAACAATCCATACTTAAAGAATTCTAATCTGTTGGGGACGCTTTTTGACAACATCTCAAATGAGGTCGTCATACGGTTGTCCTATCACACCTTTACGAATAGGGAAATACGCAGTATCGACTTCCATCCTTATTTATTAAAACAATATAACGATAGATGGTTCTTGATAGGAGCGTCTGATGACGACAAGAAGATTCTAACTTTCGCCCTTGACAGAATAGACAAGGTGGAACCATTATCAGAGAAGAGATATGAGAAATACCCCGATGACCTCAATGACCGTTTCGAGGACATTGTTGGCGTGACCTATTATGAAGACCGCCCTTTGGAGCATATCCTCTTTTGGGTCAGCGATTCATCGAAGGACTATGTGATTACTAAGCCCCTTCACGCATCCCAAACGCTTTATAAAGGTGAAAAGGAACGTCAATTTCAAGAAACCTATCCTTCATTAGAAGGAGGTGCGTTCTTTTCTGTCGACTGCATCCGCAACTACGAACTCATTCGCCTACTGTCCTCTTTCGGCAAAAATCTAATTGTATTGAAGTCTGATAGTAACATCGAAGATGAGATTTACCAACAAGCCTGCGATATGAAAAAGGTTTATGACAAATTGCGAACGTAAGGTTCGCATTATTGCAGTAACTTTGCAAACGTAAAACAAATAAAAAAATATGAATACAAAATATACAATAAAGAACTTTAGAATTTTTGACGAAGATGGAGAGTGGTTTAATAACATTTGTGACCATTTGAAGTTAAAACTTTCCCTAGGAGGGATAAACTATACGATTACGACATTATTAAACTCAGGCAACATGTAGCCAAGCTCTTTACTATATATGATTTATACACTAAATACTCGAATCGCTTTACAAATAGACTATCGGAAGAATGCCAAGCATGTGGCATTAGTATAGAAACTTTTATAGATTACATTCAACGTCATAAAGAATATAAACGAATAGATTTAAGACAACTACTGTAAAATTGAGAATATGGGATTTTTTTATAAGCATATTATTCATCCTATTCTATCAAGAGGTATAGGAAGGAAAGCTCTCACCAACAATCCGTATCTTGGATTTGTGATAGATAATGAGAGTAATGCAATAGCTGACGAGTTGTTTATGGTGGGCTTGGCATACCACAAAGGTTGGTACATGCTGCCACAAGATGATAAGAAAGCTATAGCGTATATTCGCAAAGCTGCCGGGCAAGGACACGCAACCGCACAACTTACTATGATGCGTATTGCTATGCAGTTCCCTGAAGACACTAATGAAGAGGCAATGACGTGGTTAAAGAAAGCTGCAGAACAGGGTGAGACGCAGGCATTGTACAATCTTGCTATCAGCTACCATAGGGGAGATATTGAAGGAAAACCTAACATAGAGAAAAGTAATGAACTTTTCAGAAAAGCTGCTGAAGCAGACTATACTCCGGCTTTCTCTCGGTTAGCCACCATATATATTAATGGTGATGGTGTCGAAAAGAACTTGAAAATAGCAAAGTATTGGGCATGGCTTGATTTTGCTAATCTTCCTGAAAAAGCAAGAAGTAATTCTTTACTTCTTCAATTACTTGAAAAAGAAGACATAAGTGAAGACAATCATTTGAAAGGCAAAAAGATTATTGAAGATGCTGCTAAAGAAGGAGAACGCGATGCCATAGACAACTGGGCTTCAGGATTATTAAAGACCGGAGATAAAGAAAAAGGCATCGAATTACTTAAAAAAGCTGCAAATCTTGGCAATCCAAACTCTCTTGTAAGTTTAGGTAGGCAATATTGGGTAGACCATGTTAAAGATTATGCTAAAGCAAAGTCGTTGTTTGAAAAAGCAGAATCTGTATGTAACGTATACGCATATCATGATCTTGCCGTTCTCTATTATCAAGGACTTGGTGTAGACAAGGATTTAACCAAAGCCTGGAATTATTTAGAGAAAGGTATCAACTTAGGCAATACGGAATGTCGAAGTTTATTCGCTGAAATGCTTAGTCACAATGAATTTGAAAATGTAATTCTTCCGATTACTGGCAGGGACATGAATTATATGGAACTTGCCGGTGTAAAAGGATACTCTCCTAAAACATAATCTGAATTCATCTTTTCTTTAGTCAAATAGGAATATCATATGCAAATATCAAAGGAAGAAAATTGTATTTCTTGATATTGATGGCGTAATGGAGACTTAACCATTGTACAAGAACAATTCAAATGAAATAAAAACAGACAAGTATGACATCCTGTTCAAGTTCGATACAGCTTTGATTCTGCCTTGCAAAGTCATCTTTTCATTACAAATCTGGGAATAGAGATAGATAACGGTACAACGAAAAAGTTATTGATTTTTTGAATAGAGAATAAAGAGATATGAATAGTTTTTACGATTCGCTAAACTATCATTTTAGACAGATAATCCCTTCATCAGTCGGCATCACAGCGATTTGCGATATTCCAGTGGTGTCATTCCGGTATGGCGTCGGAAAAACTTATTGAAGAAGCTGGGATTGGGGAAGTTTAGCTCGTCGGCTATCTCGAAGACCATCTTATCAGAATATTTCAGCATGAACTTAGCGTGCATGATGAGGTTGCGATCTATCCACGTCATGACGGTCTCACCGCTTGTCCGCCTAACTACAAAGCCGAGATGGGAGGGCGTGACACAGAGACGGTCGGCATAAAACTTCTGACCATGTTCCTTGAGCCCATACTCATTGACGAGGTCGATGAACTGACGAAGAATGGTCTCCTGCCGACTCATCTTCCTGCCAGCCTTGTCGTTACCGCTGATGGCTTTTAGGTCGGTCAGCAAGGCTGCCTGCAGATGGTGGATGGTGGAGAGGACGACTTGCCGACGGTTCACCTCATGCCAGATGAGCTGGAAATATTGTCCCGATAGCAGCCAGTCATCGGTCTTCAAGTCGAAGACGGCACAATGGGTAAAGAGTTTCTCATCAGGGAAATCCTGATAGGAGAACACCTGGAGGTTGAAGTCGTCATCGATGTCTACGACCTCAAAGATGGAGCCTTTCGGAACCACCACGAGAAGACCTTCGTGAAGACGCATCCTTTCAAGATTGATGATGGAGTCGGCATAACCTGCCGTGATGCGCATCACGCGCCCCTCACCGACACGATAAGGCTGGTTCTTGACCAAGAAACTACGACCAAATATCTTTGAGTTCATCGACACAAACAATTCATCGCTGATGTAGGCACCTTCTTTTAGGTTTTCGATGTTGTTGACTACTCCTAATGTCAGATTTTCTATAGTTTTTTCCATAATCGATAAATCAGAACATTTCTACGACTTAAAGGATAACGCACCGTGCGTATGAATATTGTAACTTTGCAGCAGAAACATCAAAAGGGGACGAAGATGAACTGTATTGCAAAGAAAATGATATTCAAGCCGGCATTCGAATACAAGAATGACGAGCATGCGCATGGTGTGTTTTGCAAGTTCAATCCCGGAACATTCACGCTGAAGAAGGGACAGATTATAGCCGAAGGCTTCAAGCCCCTGGAGCACGACATCGTGATGCTCAAGGATGTGTCCGTGAAGATGCGCGACGGCATAACAATCTTTACAGACGTGTTTCTTCCGGCCGACAGCAAGGAAAAGAAGTTCCCCACACTGATAGCATGGAGTCCCTACGGCAAGAGCGACGGTACAGCCGACCGCTACCGCAATCTCTTCAACCTCATGGGCATGGGCAATGGGTGGAACTCGGGACTGACCAAGTTCGAAGGCCCCGACCCCGACTATTGGACGGCACAGGGCTATGCCGTCTGCAATCCTGACCCACGCGGCATTGCCCACAGCGAGGGCGACATCACGATGATCGGATCACAGGAGGCTGAGGACTGCTATGACCTCATCGAATGGATAGCAAGACAGGAATGGAGCAACGGGAAAACGGCCCTGACAGGAACAAGCTATCTAGCTTTCTCCCAGTGGTTTATCGCTGCCGGACAGCCACCTCACCTCACTTGCATCAATCCCAACGAAGGACTCTCGGATGCTTATCGCGACATGTGCTACGTGGGTGGCATTCCCGACCCTCACTTCCTGGCCCGTCTGCAGATCAACCATTGCTCGGCAAGCGGCGCACGGCGTGAGGACATGATTGCCGAGGAAGAGAAATATCCGTTGGCCAACGCTCCGCTATGGCTTGACAAAAAGGCTGACCAGAGCCGGATTCACATCCCCGTCTACATGGTGGCGAGCTATGGAAACTCACTACACACAATGGGGACTTTCCGCTCATGGCGGAATCTCGGAACGACAGAAAAGTGGATGCGCATACACGACACGCAGGAATGGCCAGACTATTACAGCCGGGAAGCCACCG
This sequence comes from uncultured Prevotella sp., assembly GCA_964411005.1. GTDB lineage: Bacteria > Bacteroidota > Bacteroidia > Bacteroidales > Bacteroidaceae > Prevotella. The sequence goes on from CAYPJA010000004.1 coordinate 41,320, forward strand.
AAGACCGCCTACGCTTCTTCGACCACTATCTCAAAGGCATGGACAACGGCTGGGAGAAGACACCCAGGGTGCGATATCTGCTCTACGACCTGGAAGGCGGCAACCAACTGGACATTCCCGCCGACGAGTTTGGCTTTGGCGATAAAATCGAGTACACCAAATTCTATCTTGACGGAAAGACGCGAACACTGACGGAAAGTCCCAAGGACAATGTTGTTCCTGCCCAGTATGAGGTGGGCGGCATTCCGGGACGCGTCAGTTTCATGAAGACCTTCGACGAGGAGACGTCCTTCGCGGGCTATCCCAAGCTGACCGTCTTCGCAGGTGTGAAAGGGCACGACGACATGGACCTCTTCGTCTGGGTGCAGAAACTCGACAGGTATGGAAACATCCTCTCACAGATAAACATCCCGAACCACGGGGCCGTGATTCAGGACTTCACGCAGGACGGGGCCTCCATCATCCGCTACAAAGGCCCCAACGGCAAACTCCGTCTATCGATGCGCCATCTATCGGACGAGGCAACCGACGCCGTGCCCGACTACACCTTCGACCGTGTGGAGAAACTGGAGGAAGGCCAGGTCTATGAGGCTGAGATTGCGCTTTCGCCCATCGGCCTAACGTTCCACAAGGGGGAGACACTCCGCGTGGTCCTCTCCCCCACCGAAGAGGTCGGCGCGGGCATGATGCCGGGTACTCCCGGCTGCATCCCCGATAACAAGGGGACGCACATCATCTACACCGGTGGCACGTGCGCCAGCTATTTGCAGCTGCCGCTAATCAAAAAATAAGAATCTACTAATTTAAAAAAAGAATTATAATGAAGTGGTTATATGAAAACTGGATGAAGGCGACACCATTTCTCGCGCTTTACACATTTATTCTCCTGTGGCTCTTTGTCAAGGACGCCAACTATGCGCTGTTCCTGGTGTGGCTGCAATGCTCTGTCTACTGGGCACACGAGTTTGAAGAATATGTCTGTCCGGGCGGCTTCCTCGACTTCTTCAATCGCAATCCTCTACGTTCCACCCGCGGAGACTATCCGCTGACATCCCAGGGTACGTTCTGGATAAACATACCGTTGATGTACATCCTGTTGCCGCTGTCGGGCATTCTCTCGACAGTATACGGCGTGGAGTGGGGCTTATGGACAGCCTACTACTCGGCCCTCAATGCCTCTGCCCACGTTGTGATGTTCTTCATTTATGGCAGAAGGTATAATCCGGGACTTGTAGCCAGTGTACTCTTGAATATCCCTGTAGGAATCTATACGGTCTGGTATTTCCTTTCCAACAACCTTGTGTCGACCGAGGTAAACATCATCAGCATCATCGTGGGCATCATCGCGCAAGCATCCATGATGATCTACGGCTTTGCCTACCTTGTGCCGAAAGAGAAACGTGAGGGATTCCGCAGGCCGTAAAGACACCTCCCACCCTCACTTCCCGTTGCGATACTCCAGCGGTGTCATTCCGGTGGCACGCTTGAAGTATCGCGTTAGGTTGGACGGCTCTGAGAAACCAAGCTTGTCAGAAATTTCGTTCACTGTCAGGTCGTCGTGTCGAAGAAGCACTTTGGCGCGGGCGACAAGGGCTTCCTCTATCCACGAGGAAGCCTTCTTGTGGCTCACGTCTGAAATGATGCTGCTGAGATATTGCTTGTTCAGGCATATTCTGTTGGCATAGAAGTCCATGTCGCGATGTTGCTCACAGTGTTCGTTGACAAGTTGGATGAATCGGTTGAATATCTGCACGTTGTGAGGTTGGGAAGATATGGTTACATGATTCTTCCTGACAGCCATGTTACGAAGCAACTGCAGAAAATTGAATAATTCGATGTTTCTGTTTTCCCTATACTCAGTATGCACGGCTATCCACAGCGTATTGAGCATACTGAGCACCAACTCATTTTCCGCTCCCGTCGGATGTAGCAGGATTCCGTTCATGCGCTGATGATAAATAGGCGGTATTTGCCCGTTGAAAATCTCAGCCATCAACTGGTCTGACAGATGGAGCACCTGCATGTGAAATTCACCGACATCTCCCACGGCCTGCAGAATGCTCTCTTTTGTGACGAGCAAGATGTCGCCCGTCGTCAAGTGATGGTTTTGTAGATTGATAATGCAGTCGAACGAGCCCTCCATGACGACACCGACAAAAGTGTCACTATGCAGGAACGGCTGGCCGCTCATGAACACACGTGAAGGGCTATCGCCTGACGAGCGAATCATTAGTATCCCGTCGTCACTCCATCTCTGCCCATCGCCCTCTGACGCGTCGTAAAGATCGAGGATGAACTGATTGTTTACTTGCTGCACATCGTTTGCCATAATTATCCGCACTTCTTTTGTTGGGAAATGCAAATATAGGCAACTTTTACGATGTGAGCAAGCAAAAAATCTTATTTCTTGAACATAGACAAATCGAAGATACCCTTCTCGTCCATGGGGATATCGGGCATGTAGACGGTTGTGGCCGTCGACTTCGGAACTATTTTCTCCATGGCAGCGAGGTCGTCCGGTGTCAGATGCACGTTGATGGCGGCGGCCGCACTCTCAGCCTGTTCCGGATGGTGAGAACCCATGATGGACGTCATGTCCGCGCCCTGGGCCAGCACCCACGCCAGAGACAGCTGTGCCAGCGTGCAACCCTTCTCGTCAGCAATTTTCTGCAGCCCGTCAGCCACAGCCGGGTCTTTCCTCAGTCCCTGCATCACACCAAAAGCACACACAGGAATACCGAGCCTGCGAGCCTCAGCCATCGTGGTGTTTTCAAAACGGCGGTTCACGACATTGTAGTTCAATTCCACAAGGTCTATAGAGGCCACCTCACTTGCCTTCCTCAAGGTCTCTGCGTCCACCTGAGTCAGTCCAACGTGCTTGATGTACCCCTTCTTTTGGAATCGCTCAATGGCCCCAAGCGTATCCTCAAGAGGAATGTGTGGATTTATGCGTCCTGGCTGATAGAGGTCTATATAGTCGGTGCCCAGGCGATGAAGGGTGTAGGCGAGATAGTTCTCGACATGCTCGGGAGCCACGTCAATGCCTGTCATGCCCGGATGATCGAGCGTCATCAAAGCACCAAACTTCACAGAGATGAAGAAGTCTTCGCGCGACCGTTGTCCCAAGGCTTCCCGAACGGCCAACTCTCCATCACCGCTGTTGTAGAAGTCGGCACAGTTGACGAGGTTGATGCCGCTGTCGAGAGCCTTCAGAACGGTGTCTGAACCTTCTCTGTCGGGGGTGAGTCTGGATGTGCCCAGTCCGATGCGGGAAATTTTGTCTCCGCCATTCAGTGTTATATATTCCATAATATCTCTTAGTTTAGATGATAATCTGCCAACTCGTGTGAGTCTGCGCATCGGGGAAATAGAGTCTTTTCTGTTCTTCGTTGCGATGGCTTGTACGATAGATACGCTCTGCCACCACCAGATTGTTGACGGCTTCATGGTTCATCATGCCTTTATCGTTCTGAGCCATAGCCCCTACGGAGCACAGAGTCATCATGATGATGGCCATTGCAAATAATGCATGTTTCCTTTTATTTTTCTGTACATTTCCTTTTTCAACTACAAAATTAACATAAAACCATGTATCACGACTTATCACTTAGCACTATAAAATGTTCACTTCTAAAGATTTTCTGTCCTTGCTTTAAATTTGACTATTTAATCTATCTTTTCGACAACCGACTTATACCAGATAAGGCTTATCTTTGCAACCGTAAACATAAAACAAAATAAGTATGAAATCATACAGTTTATTAAGTTTAATATTGGCCATTTCATTGGTCATCGTTTGCGGAAAAAACGCATTCGCCAATAAAGACAACAAAGTTCAGAAAGACATGGAACAGAAGAGTGAGAACAACAGCCCCCGGACGTCATGGAACGGCAGAGAGCAGAAGAGCGACTATCCTTTCATTCAGACCGAGACAACGGTTATGATTGGCACTTACGACGAGAAAAAGAATCCAGATGTCATGATGGCCGTAGCCACGGTGAAAGGCAACCAAGTAACCATGCACATATCGAAACACCAGACCACAGAGAACTTCGAGAAGACGGGCGGTCTCACCTTAGCCTTCATCACCGAAGCCACTGTTGCCGAAAGCGACTACTTCGGCACGACATCAGAAAAGAAGGCACCAGGCAAGGTGAAACACGTGGGATTCACCTGGCATGATGCCAGCAAGGTGAACGCGCCGGTCATCGACCAGTATCCGCTGACGCTGGAGTGCAAGGTGGCGAGTTGGAAAGACGGTGTGCTTGTCGCTGAAATCGTGGGCTCAGACATCGACAAGACGATTCAAGGCGAGGACGGAGACATCGCCTATGACAGGATGAAGCCGGTGGTGTTCGATGAGAGTACCCACGAATATCGTGTTCTTAGCACGGCCGTCGGCAAAGTGTATGGAGCGAGCATGAAATTCAGGAAGTAATCATGGAGACTGTAGAATCGTTAGACCTGTATAAGGAATACAAATCGAAAAGAGCAGAGCCGATGGCAATGCATCCGCGTATACAGGTTCATGGCATAGCCACAAAAGTGGGGCCTGACCCATATGCCCTGCCGTCCATAGAAATAGCAGAAGACATAGACGCTCACAGCAGAGTGTTATGTGTGCTGCCCTTGCAGGATTATCTGAAACTGCGCCATGTGCATCGTGGTGACGAGGTCGTCATCGAAGGAAACCCTATAGGATATGTAGCAGGAAGTCTCAACTATGTAGTGTTGAAACGCAGCAAAGTGATTTATATAAACAAGAAACAAAAGAAATGAGAACAAACGTTTGGAAGCCATTCATGCTTTTACTGGTAATGGCATTTTTCACCGTGATTACGGTATCCGCCCAGTCGCCCAAGAAAGGAAACGACATTACAGCAGTCGCGCTTTATCAAGCATTCCACACGAACAAGGCGAGGCAATACGAGGGCAAGGTGATGCGGATAAGTGGTATCGCAACCAAAGTGGGCCCCGACCCGTATGCCCTGCCGTCGGTAGAACTGGCTGAATCGAAAGGCCAAACAAGCCGTATTCTCTGTGTGCTCCCATTCAGCGACTATCTCAAGCTCCGCAAGGTATCGAAAAGCGACCAAGTCGTCATACAGGGGAAAGTCAGAGGATACTCCAAGGAATACGGTTATGTCGTCGTGAAAGAATGCAAGATTCTGACGGTCAACGGCAAGAAACAATAACATCATAGGCTCGGAATTTCTCCCCAAACCGATCAAAATACACATTTTTCGCAATTCACCTTTATTTATTTTGTGAAAATGCAAGATTACCGTGAAAAACACAAAAAGAGCCACGGATGCATGCAAACATCCGCGGCTCTCTATCTTCGTGTTTCCTTGTTCTTCTTTTCCTGTTTGGAATCAAGAAGCAGGAGTTTTTCTATTTCACCACAAACTTCTTACCACCTGAGATGTAGATGCCTCGTTTCAGCGGCCCCTCTACAAGGCGTCCCTGCAGGTCGAAGATGCGATTGTCGGTCGCGACGGCATCGGTGTTGATGTCATCGATGCCAGTGAGGTCGAGACGCGTTCCATAGAATCCAATTTCGCCAATGCAGAGCAAGTTACTGTCAGTCAGACCACGTGTGAAGGTAACCTTCACGTAAGGCTCGGTGGCCGGACGCAACAGCACGACGTTTGTCTTGTCGAAGCTGAACATAGCGTGGTCGATGTCGAGCTTAGTCCATTTTTCACCGTCCACACTCTGCTCGATAGTGACGCCGCCCGCACGGTAGCGGTCGCTGGCGTGTCCGCTATGGTAAGTCACTTGAATGGCCTCCAGGGTGTCAAGCACCGAGCGCTTGAACGTGATGGAGTGAGGGTAGCCTGTCTCACCGCCACTCCACTTGCTGTGCCAGTACGTACCGACATTGCCGTCGATAACATTGGTGGCCGGCGACTTCTCATTGGCAGTCTCCTCGTCGCTGACATCCACAACCGAGAAACGGAGACGGTTGAGCACGCGTCCTTTGAGCTTCTCGTTGGAGGCCGCGTCGAAATCGATGGCGAAGACACCATCAGAGGGGGTATAGTAGTCGACCGTGTTCTCAAAGCCGCTAAGAACGCCCGTGGCGTTGTTGCCGGCCTTGTCTTCTGCGTTATCAAGCGTCTGGTTGAAGTCATAGTAGACCAACAGCTTATCAGTGCTCTTGGCGGTCTTCACGTTCTCCACAGGCCCCGTAGCATACTTGCGCAGTGTGCCCTGCGCGAGGTTCTTACCCCAGAGACGCAACTCGTCGATATTGCCGCGCATCGGAGCGTCGGTGCCGCCAATGATGAGCTTTTGGAACAAGCCGGCATAGCTGCTCGTACCCGTATTGGCGGTGCCCACCTTGACACCGTCGCGCCAGACGGTCAGCGTGCTACCCGAAGCGGTGAAAGCATAGTGGTGCCACTCATTGGCTATGAAGAAGCGGTCGATGGTGGCCGTCTGGTCTCCCGTGGCTATGGTCAGATTGCCACTGCCATCGGATGTGAACGAGAGCTGGCCGCCTGTGCCGGAAGCCTTGATGCCAGTCGACGGGTTTGCTAACGTCTCAGGATTCATCCAGAAGTCGAGCGACCAGGCACCGTTGATGCCCTCGGGCAGTGTAGCGGTGAGCGTCTGATTGCCGCCCTTATAGAAGTTGAGACCTGTCAACGAGGCGTTTTCACAGACAAGGAGTGCGCGCGGCACAGTGATGCTGCTGCTGCCAATGGCATTGCCCACGGTGTAAACCAGCTTGTAGACACCAGCCTTCTCGGGTGTGATGATGCCATTGAGGTCACCACAGGCGATGTAGGCGTTCGACGAGACGAGGTTCCACTGGGCGAATGACGGGCTATAGCCACTGCGGTCGATGAGAGCAACGCTGTCGCCCTTGAGGATGACGTTCGAGGACAGGCTGTAGCCGACGGTGGGCGCGGCGAGAGTCACCTCGAAGGTCTTCGAGGTGGTGTAAGCCCTGCCCGCAGCGTCATAGACGGTCAACGTGACAGTCTTGGCACCCACGCTCGAATAGGTGGCACTGGCGTTGACTGTAGTAGCCTCCTCAACATCCGCGCCAGGCATTTGCCACAGATACTTGCAGCCAGGAGCACGGTTAAGCGAGATGAAGCTCATGCGGTCGCCACCCTTGACACTGTCGGCCGAGAAGATGAAGTCAGACGTTGCCTGAACATTGGTCACGTTGATAGTGTGCTGTCCAGTAGCGGTGTTTCCGCTGACATCAGTCACAGTGAGTGTAAGAGTGTGTGGTCCCTCGTTCTGGAAGACAAACGACGGTGTGGAGAGATTGCTCTCGCTGGGCTGCACGTCCTCACCGCTGACATCCCACTTGTAGCTGACCACACCCACACTCGTGCGTGCCTTCACGGTGACAGGATTGCCTGCCACGGCCACGTCGGGCGCAATGATAGTGGCGGTGGCTGCGCCCTCACCTTTCTTAATAGTAGGTTCGTTCTTGAGCGTAGCCTTCGAACAGCCTGTGACGAAGACGGCGTCGCGTCCGCGGGCCCAGTCCTTGATGTAGGTGGTGGTGCCCTGCCTGTAGGTATCCATCTTCAGATAAGCCTCCAGCGTGGTTTCCTTGCCGGGGTTGACGATAGGCGTACGGTAATTGTCCTTGATTTCCTCGGCCGTGCGTGCGCAACTCCAAAGGCGCACCTCGTCAACCTGTCCATTGAGTGTGTTCTTGTCGCCGAAATAGAGGCGGCCGTCCCAGAAAGCGGGGAATCCGCTGTGGGCCGACGAGGTAGCAGAGGCTTTCTGGACACCGTCGACATAGAGTGTTTGCCTGTTGCCGTCGATGACAAGAGCCACATGGTTCCAGCGGTTGTTGCGCAGCGAGCCGGCCGGCGTGTTGATGCGGTCGCCGATGCCGATGTTATTGGCCCAGCCAGCCGAGATGGAACCGTCAGAGTTGGTATGAATGGTGTACTTGGTGGCCCAGTCCTTATAGAAGAGGAAGTCGCCCCAGTTATGGAGGTTGGAGGGCTTGAACCAGAACTCGACAGTGTAGGCGTCGTGCGCGCTGCCCACGACCGACGGGATGTAGAACGAGCCGTTGCTGACTGTGATGGCGTCGGTGTCGTAAGCCTGCTCCACGGTCATGGCCTCGCCCGCGCTGGCGGCGTTGCTCACGGAAGAAAGATACTCCTTACCGCCGAGCACATAGACGGCACGGACTGTCCAGGTGCCGCTGGTCTCGCTGAGCGCGTAGTTGACCTGTGTACTCTCTCCCACCTTCTCGCCGTCGCGGTAGACGTAATATTTGCTTGGCTTGTAGGCTGATCCCTGCGGCGCCATCCATGTGAGCGTGCTGCCCTCGATGGTGACGTTGAGCGGTGCATTGAGCGGCTCGCCACTTACTACACCGGCAACGATGGTCTGCTTACCGGCGTTCTGCACGGCCACATTGCGGGCCGCGAAGGGAGTCTCCACACCGTTCTCGTTGAACTCATAGTCGATGACCGAGGCCGAGAGAATCTGACCTGCGCCTTTGGCGGTCTTCTTGCTGTTGACCACGAGGAAATATTTCAGCGGCTGATGCGCGTCGTAGCCCTCGGTGAGGTCGGTGAGGTCGATGCCGAACTCCATCGGTTCCTCATGCACCTTGCCGTCGGCCCATGTGCCAAGCATCGGCATGGCGGGATCCTTGCCCGTGCCATCGCCGGTGTAATTGATATACTGGAACTGGAAGGTCTTCTCCGGCGTAGTGGCCGTGGTGTCGGCGGCTACACCAGCGACAACGCTGATCTCCGAACGGTGGTCATACTGCATAGTGACCTTCATGGTGCGCTTCGGCGTGTAGCCGCAACGCCAGTAGTAAACGTAGGGCGTCCAGAACCAAGCCGGCTGATAGGCAGTCTGTCCGCCGGGCGTGGTCACCTCTTTCGAGACACCACCTCCGAGGGCATAGGGACAGTAGATGAACCCTGCGTTACCCCAGGCTCCCCATGTGTTGGCAATAATCCAAGCACCGTTCTCGTTTTGGCCAATGGTATTCTTGGTCTCACCAATCATGCCGTTGCCGTCGAGGTCGAACTGTATGCGGTCGTCATATCCAACAATAGTCATGGCATGGTCACTGCCACCGATATTCCAGTGCTGCATGTATTCCTTGCCTGACACACCGATGGCATTATTGTTGGCATTAGCCGGTATATTAGACCGTGCCGACTGCGAGATTCCGACACCAATACAGACAATGCCGCCACGTCCCTCGAAGGCTGGGTCGCCATTGTGGTTGTAGAGGTATCGCTTCACGGCAGCGCGCCCTTCCTCGGTGCCTACGTCCTGCGGGAAGTTGGCTGCCGAAGAGATGCGGTGCTTCATAGCGTTGTAGAAAATGTCGTAGCCCTGTACCCATCCCCAGTCGCCGCGGTCACTCTCCGAGCCACCATAGATACTGCTCTCGTAGCGTCCGCCGTAGATGTCGGCCGTAGGGTATCCCACGTAGAGGGCCATGTCGTCCTTGCCGGGACCATGATAGGTAAACGGATACTCAAACATCGGCGTGAGCTGGTTCTCAAGCAGCGACGCGTCGGTGTTGTTGTAGGCGTTCATCTCCGATGTCATCATGTAGCCCACGTGCGATGACACACCACACGATCCATAGCCACCTTGCGAGAAGATGGGCGGAAAGTAGCGTTGTGTGCTGTTGTCCCAGTGATCGGGGAGGGCCTCCTCCACGCCACGCACAGACTTGCGCGGCACGCCGAGGCGCGGGTCGGCCACCATGTGGCGGTTATATCCCGGGTAGGGGTCGCCGCCAGGCAAGTCTTTCTTAAATACTTGAGCCCCGGCCGTGGTGGACAGGGCAGCGGCCATGGCCGCCAGAAGAAGCTTCTTCATTATTTTACAGGTTTTTATTTGATGTTTAGGATTTTGCCAGGTGCTTATTTGCCGTCTGAGCCTAATCTGTTGCAAAATTATCAAAAAACCATTAGACGCGCCTTATGTGTTTAGAATATTTAACCCCTTGAGTGAAAATAATGGAAACTTTATGTATGAGGCATTCTCTATTTAAACTTCATAGAGGGGTTGCCAGCCCAATTAATGCCTGTGTCTCACCGACTGCTTTCTTCCGCCTGAATCATGTTCACGTTATGCATCTCTATCTTCGAAAGGTGAGTGTGTCCGTCACGATTCACAATCTCCTCGCGCATCTGCCGCAGAGCCTGCCTGTCGAGATATCGCAGCATGGATCGTTGCAGCAGACTGGACGACGTGGTAGGCCACCGACCCAGCGATCCGTTTTGCCGGATGAGATGGACGGCGCGCTCACCTTCTATGGGGACGTAATCACCGGAACCCTCTTCGCGGCGCACAGGCCAGAGCAACAGTCCGTCGGCAGTGGCCGTAAAACGCCAGCACCTCCCGTCCGACACCATGACGTTGACGGGTGTATGGGCCACCGTGCCAAACGTCATGGCGTGTCCTTCCTCACCGGGCAACTGAAGCGAACCCTCCGTGATATGAGCAGGACGTCCTTCCGCGTCCTTGTATTCGGCTTCGGTCAGCATGACCAGCTCGCCCTTGATTTGATCCTCCAGCATGGCCACGCCCGACAACCGCACCATGACTGCCACGGTGTTCATAGCTTTGTCGAGAAAGGTGTAGCAGGGGCTGCCGTCGATGTCGTCAGGAGCCACCGTACTGCTGGGCATCCAGTCGGGCACCTCGCCCACAACGTCATAAAAGAACGGATCGGCAGGGTCTTGAGGACTGATGGTGAACGACCTTGCCTCCTCCATCGTGCCACCCTCCATGTGTATGGCCTTCGTCTGCTCGTCGCAAATGGCTACATAGGCTGCGCCATCCATATACCAGACCACAGCATCGGCCTCAGTCTGTGCGGCGGTGGTCAGCAAAGCTGCTGCAAGACTGCATGTCAGCAATAGTTTTCTCATAATTGCATCTGTTTTTATATTTCCTTTTTTTATATATCCATCATCCTCATCCCCTATACTGTTTGCCATCTTCACTTCTTATGGTGAAAATATCCCCAATCCCATGGGTTGGCATAGAGACGTTTCACCTTGAGTGTTTGACCGCAGGGCACCGGCAGAGATCCCCCTGCCTCCATATCGTCCAGCTTGACGGCATCATCCTCGATATTCAGCGTGATGCATTTCGGCCCATGCTTGAGCGTCGTGGAAAGTTCCAACAGGCCACTTCCCGCCCACGACTCATAGAACGTGCCGCTTTCGTGATAGCCTTGACGGGGCTCCTTATCCAGCGACACGCAAAAGTCGCGAGTAAGGTGTATCACGAAGTTGTATTCATCAATCACATAGTAGCCCCACCGTCGCCAGCCACCGAAGGTCTTCGTCTGGCCACCGGCAAGTCTGGCCACGGCATATTCGCCATTGGTCTTGTCGCCACCCGTCGAGAGCGACAAGGCACCGGTCACGCCGTGCACCGGCCCGCAGCGCATGTCACCCTCGGTGAGAGCCTCGATGATGCTGAGCACATAGACCTTTCTGGCCTCAGTACGCATCACCAGATAAGGGTCGCCAATGCCATCATATTGGAAGCCGCCCTTGCCGACGATGCACTTCATCACCTCCACACACTGGCCCTCCAGACCCTCCACCTTCCGGTTCTTGCCGAGGTCGTTGTAAGGATTATCCAGACGGCCTTCCACAAACTCCTTGCACAGTTGATCGTCGAAGTCGAGAATCACTTCTCCGTTTTTCATGCGAACCTTATAGAGCGAGTTAGCATCCTGCTGCCCGCCGGAAGCACCGCAACCGCCAGCGCGCTTGCTGCTGGCATCGGCCTCGCAGCCACCCGATTGCTTACAACCACCGGAAGCCTTGCAGGTGTCGGGAGGAGGGGCATAGTTGGCCGAATCGCGTTCCATGCCAGGACCGTCGACCGGTCGGATCATACAGCGTGTCAGGCCGTAACAGGCCAGTCCGGTCACAACGATGCAGATGATAGCCAATGATTTCATAGTTGTCTTCTTTCAGTTTTCAATCTTCTTTTATCCATTCATGTTCCTTGTTGTCAGGCAACAGATTGCCCTTGATTTGGCGCAGCGTCAGCTTGCCATCGCCACCACCCTCGCGATATTCCCACTCCGTATCCCACAGCCACACGGCACGGCGTGTGCCGTCGTCACTCTTCACGGCCATGACCGGCCGGCCTTTATGCATATAGGAAAGACAAGAACAGCTCGTAACCTTGCCCCGGCCATCGCGCACAAGCACCAAGCCATTCGCCATAAACATCAAGGCAGCCTTCGTCGTCTCCGACCGCCACCACTCGTCCTTACCACTTATTACCGCCAACCCCGACAGGGCCGGCACAACGAACGGCTCGTTGTAGAAGTCGCCCTTACCGACGGGTGTGAAGGTCAGATCGTTGCTTGCCGGTTCGTGTCTGGGCACAACCCACAAGAATCTGTTCTCGCCCTCATAGTTGACAGCCTTGACAGCCGAGACATCAATCAGGACACTGCCTTCGCCATCCATGGAGGTATGAATGAGCAAGGGCTCCATGTTTTGTGATTTGTAATAGCTCGGAGCGTTCTCGATGAACTCAAGCGGATTGGGTGAGCTAATCATTTCGGGATAGAATTTCTTGACCGTGCACATGATGCCCTTTGCCCTGGGGATAAGCATCCACACGTCGTCAGGCCCGTCGGTGGTGTTGACCGCAAACTTCTTGACACCGGCCAGTTCGGGAATGCGTTGACACAAGTATTCATAGAAAGGGCTTTGCCTCATGTCATCGAACGAGGCAAAGCGACCCACGAAGGCGAAATAGGCAGGATAATCCTCATAGTCGTTGTAGGCGCGCTCTGCCTTGTCGGGCTTGGGAAAGAACAACGAGTCGGGTTCCGCCGCCTCGGCTTCGGCCGACGGCATCTCAGCCGTGTCGGATGCCACGACGGTTGTGTCGGCCGCAGCCGACTGCCGACCGCTGTTCGTGCCCTTGCACGAAGCGGCCAGCAGAGGCAGAGCCATGAACAGGAAAGAAGGAAAGGCGTGTCTCATCGTGTTTTTCTTAGTTTTCGGTGGGTTTCATTCCTTTCATCCTGGACGTGACATGCTGCGCGATGAGGGCCTTGCCCTTCTTGGAGAAGGCAAAGAGGATGACGGCTCCCGCCACAAGCAGTCCGATGCCAAGCAGCGGACGATAGAACAGCCAGGCCAAGGCGATGACGAGCAGCGACCACACGAAGCCGACAACCGAACAGATGAGGCGGACACCCAAGCCAAGCAATCCGGCCAGTGGCGGGATGACTTTCAGAATGGTCTCCAGGAAGCCGAAGATGGCTTTCAGGCCGCCTATGGCGAGAAGAACGCCCAGCAGGCGCAAGCCCCATGTCCACATATTATTGTTGTCGTGCTCGGCCTGGAACATCTCGTCGGCGGTCTTCGTGCCGGGCTGGATGCAAGCGAACGACTTGCCGTTCTTCGCCGTATATTTGGTGAAGGTGTTGCCCGTGACGCGGGCGAGCAGTGAAACGTTGGTGGGCGCAGCCTTGGTGAAGGTGATGCGCACATCGCCCACGGCGGGGGCACCTGGCGAGAGTCCGATGTAGACGGTGTTACCGGCGATGTGGACGAGGTCGGTGGAAGGCGCCACCTCTGGTCTGCGACTGTCCATGTCGCGGTCGACGTCGCGGTGACGGCCATCGTAACGAGCGGATTGGCGAACGGAACCTATGTAGCCCCGGCGCGCCTCACTGTTGTAGGCGTGGCGCACGTTCTCATCCATCCGCACCAGCGTCTCGGCAGGCACGTTGGGCGTGAGTTTCTGGTCGGCAGGCAGTGACTCCACCTGCCGGCTGTTGAGGCGATAGGCCCCGAAGACGACATCCTCGGAGACGAGAGTGGCGTTATCGGCGGTCATCAGCACGAAGTTGCTGTGCTGGTACTGCGGATCATGGAACGCGCCCGACTCCTGCGGTGCGCTGACCCACGCCTTCTTATAGGTGTAGGTGGTGACGGTCTCCTCGCCACCGCCATACTTGTCGCGCTTCTCCTCATGGGCTTGTTCCTTCCACTGATAGTACTCCACCTTGCGGTGTATCTTCAGTGCATTGTCATGCACGCCGAAGAGAGGATCGGTGAGCGTGTCCTGAGTGGTGGCGAATCCAGTGGCATAGACGAGCTTGCCGTCATATTGCGGATCCACTTTCCTGATGTCAGCCATCTCAACATAGTTGCCCTCGGCCTCATTGAGCATCTTCGTGGTCTTCACGGCGCGCCCCTCGTTCCACCAAAGCAGGGCCGTAGCGGCGATGAACATGACAAAGCCTGTGCCAATGCCGCCGAAGGAGTTACTCACGCGCTTGCCATAGCCGGTTGTGGTTGTTTCCTGATAAGCCATAGTTACGAGTTTTTGATATAGGGAATATTTTCTTACGAGCGAAATGATATTGACGATCACTTTCCTTTCAAGCGACGGTCTACCTCCTGTGCGACGATCTCCCGTATCGTCTCCAGAAGGTCTATACGCTCGTCGGCTGACAACCGGTTAGCCTCCTTCGCATTGTATGGACTGTCGCTTGGATTCATGAAAAGAAAAGAATTTGATGTTCTGTACTCCGTTTTTACCAGATAGTCCTCCCTTACTCCTTGTAGTTGATGACCTGGCCTCCCGCATATTCGCCGGCAACGGCATCGACACTGGACGGTATGTAGTTCTTGCCATCCTGCGAATAGTCGTTTATGGCTGCCTCTTCCCTACGGTAGTTTTTATCCCAATCATGGTAAACGATTATCGTTGCGCCTTTGCTGCGTCCGATTCTCATACCCAAAATGTTTGTCTTGTACCCCCAGCCTTTATGCAGGATGACCTTAACCACTCTGCAGCCGTTTTTGCTGTTCCACAGCTTGTTCGCATAGTTCATGACGCGTTTCTCAAGCACGGGATCATTGATGCCTTCGGGCAGACGCGAGTATTTTTCCCTCAACGCCTCGTTCTCCTTGGCCACCAGCGCGGCTTCGGCCTCCTTCTTGTCGGCTCTCAGCTGGGCGATGGTCTTCAGCTGCCCGCCGCCGTTGCCATTCATCAGCGCGGTCAGACGGTCGTTCAGACTCTTCCACTCGGCATCCGACTCTTCTGGGTTCTCATCCGAGAACAGCGTCTTGTCGGCAGGCTTGTCGTGATAGGCCTTGGCATAGTGAAGATAGAGCTTCTTGCATGCGTCACTCTTGTTCTCGCGCTCGGCGATGGTGACATAGTAGTCATAGAGTTTGTAGTATTGGGCCTTGGTATACAGTGGTATATCCAAATTGCCATACAGCGCGAGCTTGACCTGCTTGTCCGCGCCAACCGAGTTCCACCTGTCCTCCCCGGCAAGTGAGCATTCATTGTAAGGCACGCCCACAAACATGCAGCAGGTGTAGTAATAGTTGAGCTGCTGCAAGTTCTTTCTCAGAAAGAAGGCCTCCCCCATGTCCTTCCTGTCCAGCGCCTCATAGATTTTCACACCCGTGTTGTTGGGATTTACCATCTCAGCGGCAATCTCATCGAAGTTGCCGGCATTGAGTTGCTTGAGTTGCTGACGGAAATAGAGCGTGGCAGCCACCTTGAGTTGTCCGACCGACAGGTCGGAGGAAATATTGTCAAGCGACACGCCGTCATTGTCATCAAAGGTGGCCTTGTCGGCCATGTCGAGCTCATTGACGCTAATGGCGGGAGACGGCTTTTCGCGGAAGTCGCCTTTCTTGAATGCGTTTCTCTCAGCCAACGACGGGGTCTCGCTTCCTTCCGACGACGAGCCGACCGACGCGGCGTCAAGCCCCACGGCGTCGCTCACCTTGTCGCCGACAACGCCCTTGGCCGTCCTCGCAGTCTTCCTCTTGGCATCGCCGACAGCATTGTCTACGGTCTTGTTAATCGTTTTCTCCACTTTATTCTTTACCTTGTCCTTGACACGGTCTTTCAGTTTGCCGAGTCCAAACTGTGCATGTGCGCTCGTGGCCATCATGGCAGCCATTGCGAGCAGAGTCAATAGTCTTTTCATCTTTCTAAAAAACAGCTTTTAGTTATAGCAAAAACATTGAATTATTTGATGCAGCAAAGTTACGAACGAAAAGACCTAAGCGACGTTGCAGATTCTTTCAAACTTCTTGCGATTTCTTCCAAAAAACACCTTTCGCTTCTTGCAAATTCTTACATGCAGACAACCTCAACCACCGATGAGCGCAAGAGGTTGCACTGACAAGTTTACGAATATTAACGCTTAGGCTAAGCGTGCAGAAAACAGGGCGCAAAAGATGGCCTCCGAGGAAGCAAGCAACGGCTTTTGAGGAAGCAAGCAACGGCTTTTGAGGAAGCAAGCAACGGCTTTTGAGGAAGCAAAAGACGGTCGCCGAGAAGCCCGAAGACGGTCGCCGAGGAGGCAAGAGGCGAAGCCTTGTGAGACGGAAGGCGGGCTTTTGCCGACGGCATGACCGACAGGCATAGAAAACAGAAAAAGGAGAAGCGTCTCCACTTCTCCTTCCTTGCAAAACTAACAGTTATTTTCGAGGCTTCCAAATCGTGTTTCATAAGAGAAGGACAGCACGAGGAGGGACACCCCCTCACTATTCCACAATCAGATTGTCGTATTCGCCCTCATACTGAACGCTGGTTCCAAAGGGGCATATAAGCCAAAAAGCCGTCGACCAGTTTTTGGTACCATACTTAATTTCATCATATCCGATTTGTCTATAAAACGGACGCACCTCAATCGTAAGATCGCGCTGATTTCCATACATCCCATACTCCCATACCCGCTTGCCATAGTTGGTGGAGAACATGATGTAAGCCGTGTGCCTACCGCTTCTCACCTCCTTTCCCGGTTTGTAGTAGAGACGCTTTTTGTCGATGAGAAACTTTCCGTCGCCCGTCTTCACCATGATCTCAAATCCCCAGTTGGCGATGAGATAGGCATTCGTGATAGTGACATTAGCCGCCACCTCATAGTCGTAGATTCCTGTTTCCTCATCGTAGTAGCCGTAATTCTGCCCCACTATTAAATCGCTGAAGCGTGGATCACCCGCTCCAACCAAAGTACGGGAATCATCCTTGAGTACCCGAGCCATTGGCAAATACGATGGTAACGATTTTTTTTGCTGAAGCACCGGCACGATGACATACTGAGGCCATACCCCCAGTTCTTTTTCCAGCTCAGCCTTCGTAATGAAGAAATGATAGTCCTTGTTTAATTCCAACGATTTTGGTGCAGGCGTCCCATTTTCTGGATCTACGGGTTTGAGTGTTATATAATCTTTTGATCCCTTTTGTAAAGACCCAGGATAGATTCGGAGTTCAGGATACGTAATCTTCCGGGTATTTGCCCCCCTGGCATAAAACCTATCTACTTTGTAGCTCATCTTGTACAGCGTAGACACATTACCCGCACTATCCGTGGAGTAGGATATCTTGGGAGCATTCAACTTGGCTCTCGGTGCTGTCGACCATATCCCTTTCCATATGTGCCAGCGAAAGAATTCCAAACTGGGATTGTATCTTTTCTGGTCGAGTAGCGTCACATAGACCTGTGCTTTGGCATAAAGATCAAAGTTCAACGTCACATTGAAGTTGTCCTCCCCCTCGTAAATGGTATACAAACTCTCATCATTATCAGAATCATCGTAAAGATCAAAGGGGAAGTTCAGTTCTAACGCTGCTTCCAAACCGAGAGTCGCACCGGCGACTACACCAGCTGCCTCAGCTCCGCCTCCTATGCCAGCACCAACTTCCAACGCCCCCTGCAGAGTGAGCGACCCGGCGGCAGAGACGTTCACCAGTTCTTTATCACCACTACCTTTGGGCTTTTCGCTGATCGTAGTACAGGATAAGCCATCCTCCACAAATCCGGAAACCGTCTCCGGCTGAGTCACCCTCACCGTAAAAGATCCCATCAAGGCGGGAGTAATGGAGGCCGACGGATTAAATTCAAGAACAAAGGAAAGGCAAGACACGAATGGAAGTGGAAACCAAGTAGAAAGAGTTGTCTCTGGCGCAAACGTCTTTGTAAATTTCGCCAATCCCTTCTTACCTCTTTTTTTTAATTCTTCTATTTCAGATAAATAATCGGTGGTATTAGTGAAGTTATTCAACCATTGCGCATCCTTATCGGGGTCTTCCCAATCTATGTCCCACCCCAAAGCTATACCGTCATTACCAGTATATTTCAATTCAACTGTATAATCGGTGTGTCCATTTTGAACCGTTCTCAATTTACGGTATCCACGTTCGGTATCCTCCTCATATTCCATCCGCTTTTTCACCACATTCTCGGTAGTCAGTGAGAGACTTGCTATCGTACTTAATATATTGAGTGACGCACCATACTTCTGAGTGATAACCGTGTCAGAGTTTACCACCGCTGCAGCCCTCGTGGCCAGCGGTCCGCCCGCTTCCTTGCGAATGTATCTCATGTCGACAAACACAGAGTCGTTCAGATGACGACCCAACGGCACATCGCCCGCCCGTGTGCCGGGGCCGGCGGTCGAGTCGGGCTTGCGCGCGATTTCACCGGGCACAACGTAGTCAAAGCTCAGCTTGATTTTTCGGAACTTGAAGATTTCCTTGACTGTGGCCGGGGCGAGCTGCATGCACACGCGGCCGTCGCGGCGATCGCATGCCACCACGCGGTGAGCCAGTCCGAGCGGAAGTTGCTCGGAGGGATTGGAGGAGACGTAGGCACCTACGCGCGGAATATATCGGTCGGGCAGGTCGCCGTCGAAGTAGAAAACGCTGTCGCCCTCGACGGCAGTCAGATGCTCCAGTGCCTTGGTCGTGATGACGGTCACGTTGTCGTTCAGCTGATAGTTGATCGTTCCCATCTCGTTCTCTATGTAGACCGGATCGCCCTTGCCCAGGCTTGCATCAGGGTCGCTGTCGATGAAGTCGTCCATCGACAGGGTGCATCCGCTCAGCAGGAAGACCGCGAGAAGGGACGCCAGCAGGATGTTGATTCGTTTCATGTTCTTGTTCTATCTAATATAATAAGGTGTATGCGAAAACTTATTCCCACACCCACTTGCAGATGTGTGGGCGCGGGGAGAGAGTGCGCTGACGGTCAGCGCAGGTTGAGCGGCAGGAGATTGCTCAGCGTGCCATGGGCCTCGCCGTCGAAATAGAGCTCGTCGGAAGAGCGGTAGACCGAGAATGTGGACCGGTCGTAGCACCTCACCGTGATCGGTGCCCTGACGCTGTCGGGGAGGCTCTCGGTGTCGAGGAAGACGCGCAGCTGCACGTAGCCGATGCCGGCCCATTCTTTCCACTCGCCGATACCGGCCACGGTGGATCCGTTGAATGCCGCCACAATCATCTGCGAGGGGTCGAAGTCGCGCCCACCGACGGTCACGCGCGCATAGTAGACCATGTCTTGCCAGGCATCGCGCGGGTCGGCCTGCCAGCGGTCTATCACGATCACGTGGCAGGTGTCGCGCAGCGTGCCCGCCGCGCCGAAGGCCACCATATCCATCTCGCCCTCACACAAGGCCATGAGCGTGTCGTTGACGACGAAGGCCACGGCCGTGTCTTCGGAGACGGGCAGCCAATAGACAGGAAGCCCTTCGGGAGCCTGCGGCGAGAAGTTGACGTGCATGGGCATCCTGTCGCCCACCATGACATAGGCGGTGTCGCGCTCCACACGCATGGTCAGGCCGTCGGTGGATTCCGACTCCTCGAAGGTATAGAAGTCGCCGCACGAGCTAAACAAGACCAGTGCGCCGAGCATGATGATAGGGAGTAGGTACTTCATCGTTGCAATCTTTAGGGAAGGGGGATTGTTGTTGGATGTTCTCTGTTTTCTTATTTGGCGTCGTCACGCTTGGGTGCCGTGACGGTCACGATGTTTGACGTGGGTCCCTTGCGGCCGTCGCGGAAGCGCACGGAGACGCGATACTGCGCCGACTCGCCGGGCTCCAGCAGATAGTCGGTGTACATGCGCTCCGACGCGGGCGCGTCGGTGACATAGCCGAAGCCGTCGTCGCGGGGGCCTTTACGCCAGACGCAGTAGAAGAAGGGTGCGTCCTGCGGTGTCTCGCCCGGCGTCCAGGCTATCCTCGTGGAACGCTTCATGGCATCGTAAGTGCCTTCGAGCGTGAGCGGGAAGTCGACGGTACGCCGCCCGGTGAGGCGCGCCGTGAGCACGGGCGTGAGACCCGACGTGAGTCCCCAAAGGCTCACCGTCTGCACGGCATACTCGTAGCCGCGCCTAAGGTCGGGTTCGGGCGCGTCGTCAATCTGGAAGACGTAGCCGAGCGAGCGCACCGAGTCGGCATCGAGCGAGCGCAGCAGCGACCACTCTTTGTCGCCCTCCTTACGGCGGTAGACCTCATAGCGGCCGGCAATCTCGTCGCCCACGCCCACCCAGCGCGTGTGTATCATCTTGTCGTCCACCCACATCGTGTCCAGATGAGCCATGGCCGGCGTAGCGACGTTGGGGCGCAGCACGCGCAGCGTGTCGCTCATCAGTCCCTGGTTCATCGCCCAGTCGACACCGCGCACGCAGTAGTAGATGTAGCGCTCGTTGGCATCGACGGCCACTGTGTCCATGTAGGAGCGTCCGTAGACGTGGAGAGCGTTGAGCTTTGTGAACTCATGGTCGGGGGCGTTGGCGAAGAACACGTCATAATAGCGCAGGTCGAGGGTGTCGGCCATCTCCCAGGTCAGAAGGATGGTGCCGTCAAGTTGGGCGTCGGCCTTCAGCCCGGTCGGTGCCGATGGCGGCTTGAGGTCGGCCACTCGCAAAAGACGGGGCATGGCGTAGCCCATATTGCCGGCAGTGTCGACGGCGGCAATGGTGATCATGCCCGTGGAGACGTGGGTCACGTCGACACGCACCATCGTATCGGTGGGCGCAACATACTGGTCGGAGAGCAGCCGCCACTGGCGCAGCGAGTCGCGCGTGTTGGCATAGAGTGGCACGTAGTGGGTGAAGTCGCGCTCCAACGAGTCCTTGCGGAAATAGATGTCAGCATAGATTTTCGACGTCGGGTCATCGCCGTCGGGACGGTCGATGACGATGCGGCTGATCGAGGCTCCCGCAGGCGGCAACAGGTCGGGATAGGTCACACGGTGGGTCTGGCTGCGCGACGTGCGGTCGCCGAAGGCATCGTAGGCCTGCACGCTGTACTCATAGACACCGGGCGCAGGCACGCTGTCAGCGAAAAGGATGTCCTGCGAGTCCAGCGAGAAATCGAAGGGCGGCACATAGGGAGCGCCGTTGACCTTCGTCCACTCCCCCACTCCCGCCGGACGACGGAAGATGTCGAAGAGGCCATTGACGGGATCATTCCATGACAACACGCTCTGGCAGTGGCCGCTGACGCTGTCGGCCAGTACGGCCTCATAGGGTCCGGGCTTGTAGGGCTCGTTGCGCAGGTGGTCGATGATGGCGTTGGAGATAAACAAATGGCCTGTGGTGTCGGGCTCCGTGGGCACGATGTAGTAGCTGTAGGTGGCTCCGCTCTTCACGTTGCGGTCGGTGAAGCGCAGGGCGAGGGCCTCAGCGAGGTCGGGTCTGCGCTCGGCGGCCATGAAGGCGGCTATGAGATACATTTTCTGATCCTCAGCCACCTCGACCAGAGCCTGCACAGACTTCGAGTAGTATCGCGAGTCCTCTGGCCGCAAGCTGCCCTGACCGTAGAGGGAGCCCATGGCGAGATAGGCCATGGAGTCGCGCTCGTCGGGATAGTGGCTGCGGAAGGCGTCGAGCGACAAGGGACGCAGCGCGCGGGCCAGCGTGTCGAGCGTGAACTGCGGGTCGCTGTCGTCGTGGCGCAGAATGTCGACGCCGTGGCGCGTGAGGTAGAGCCATTCGGGATAGCTGTTGACCGCCCAGCGCAGCGTGATGCTGTCGCCATAGGTGCGGGCCACGGCCACGATGGGCACATACATATCATTGTCGACGGCACTGTCGGCCGCGGTCGCCATGCCTAAGCCGTCGTCGCCGGTGTCAGCGTCCGTGCTGTCAGCCTGGGCGTAGCTGCCGACTGCGGCAACCTGTGACGACAGCAGGCTGGAGGAAGCCACGGTGGCGGCCGACGCGACGGCCGCCGCGGCCATCACGGCCATCCATGCCGCCATGAGACCTTTAGACCTGTTTGTTTTCATATTCTTTTCTATTGCTTTTATTTTCTTGTCTGTGATTATCTTCGCGTTCTTGAGGTAGACACATTTGGCAGTTTCCTTGAAGACTTGAACGGACTGCTGATTGCTCCGCTCTTGAGGAAGAAGTCGTTGGTAGTCTTGGTCTCACTGCCGTTGTAGACCGTGAAGCCTAACTTCTTGAAGTTCCAAGCATTGACGCGATAGCGCGTGTAGTTGATCGACTTGATGCGCTCGAGTGCGTTTGTAGCGTCGAAGTTTCCGTTATTGACAACTTGCCTGAAGCCTTTCTTCTTGGCTTCTGCTGTCTTGGAGTAGGCACCCCAGAGCAGTTTGAGCCGTAAGTTGTTGTTGTCCTTGCTGTTGATGCGCCAGTGCTTGTAGCTGTCGTTACTCTTCGTGTGCACGATGTTATTGATTTCATCATTGCCAACCCGGGCCCGGGCCATGACAGCGAGCTGATAGTAGGGCACCTCCAGCGAATACTCCGTTCCTTTGGTCTCATCGCCGGTTGTCTCGCTTATGTAGGCCGGACTCTTGTGAGTGGACAGCCAGTCGCGCCACGACTTGACATTCCAGGAATAGCCATTATCCAGCAGATTCCTCATCTTGTTGCTCAAGATTTCGCAGGCCAAATAGAGGCTATTGATCTGTTCCTTGTAGCCCTCAGCCGTCTTTTGCACGCCAGACGCATAGCTCACGGTACCCAGGCGGGCATCGCCTGCATCGCAGAGCGGATAGACGGTGTTGGCTTGCCGGCAGATCCAGGAACCCATAAGCAGATTCTGCTTCAGAGGGCTATAGCCGTTGTAGACCTGATAGGAATAAGTTTTGTTTTTCAGCTCTCCACCCTGTACGAAGTCTTTGGTGAACGGTGTCGACACACGCAGTCCCTCTGAGGTGGTCACTTCAAAGTTGAGGTAATTGGAACCTGACTTGATATGGTAGCCGCCAATGAGGAAGAGATTGGACAGATAGCTCAGATAGGACACGGCATCCCTCGTCACGACGGTCACTCCCTTGCTGTTTTTCTTGAAAGCTGTGGCCGTGTCGGCATCGCCGATGAGCTCACGATCGCTGTAGGCTGGCATACTCAAGCCGCTGCCATCGGTGAACGTGATGTTGTTGAGACGTGTGGCAACATAGCTGGCCCAATAGGAGTTTTTAGGATTAGCGCCATAATAATCGATATATTCGTCTACTCTGTCGCTTCCCCAGTCGCCTACTTCCACAGGAACCGAATAGAGTTCCTTGGAGAAAGTAACGGTGTGGTAGCCTTTCTCGAAGTGGTAGATGTTGACGCGATAGCTCCACTGCCGCGTCTTCTGGTCGGTGGCCGAGAACTCATCGACGCGTGCCACTTCGAGACGATACTGTTTCTCGTTCAGACGGTTGATTCCATAGATACGCTTCATGCTGTTCAGGGCCTCGGCGCGCACAACGGCCTCGCTGGCTTTGGAATTGACATTGTAGGATCGCAGGAGCACCCACTCGCCGAGGTCGCTGACACGTTCCGTCCACTCATAGAGGAGCTTGATGACACCTTTCGTGAATTTCGACGTAACGGGGAAGTCGGCGGCCGGTGTGAGAATGGACACAGAGTCGTTCTCTATCCACAGGTTGGGCTGACGAGAGTAGAAGTAGTCGTTGGGACTCTGCAGATAGTTGGTCACGCCCGCAGATCCGTCCTGATAACTTTCATAGCCGGAGGGGCAGACCATCCAGACGAGCGTACCCTTATTGTTGGAGGTAAAGTCGGCTTTGGAAGCCTGCGAGAGCGAGATCATCGGGCGCTTGATGTCGACCGTCGGGGCGCTGACGTACTTCTTTGTCTTCAGGATGACACGGCCTTCGTCAACCGACTCCATGGCCATGGGATAGGCCACCTTGGTGAACTTCTCCAACTCGTCGACGTTGGTGAAAGTGCGGCGGCTGTTGTCGGTGGCGAAATAGTAGATCTTCTGCTGGCGCCACGGTGTCTCCACATACTTGCCCTTGATGGAATCCCAGGTCTCCGGATGCATCCAGCGGCCCTGGCGGAGCTCCTGCGACTCGCCCTCGACCACCAAGCGATAGTAGCGGTTGGCGTTGAGCTGCACCAGGTCGAGGTCGAGGCGTCCACCGTTAATGCTATAGCTGATGTCAGTGGACTGCCCATTACGGCCGTCCTTACAGTCGTTGTAGCTCTCATACTCGATGAGCTTCGGCTTCGAGTCGTCGGCCAGACGGAAGCGGAAGGTGCGGCTGGCCCAAGCGCTGAAGTCCTCGATGCCCTCGCCTGCCGATGAATTCTTGATGCGGTTCTCCTCTGTCGGGTCAAGCACGCGCACCCTCTGGTTTATGATGGCCTGTGTAGCGATGTAGGGACGGCTGTCGAGCTGCCAGCTGATCTTGTTGTCCTTCATGCCTTCGGGCTTGTCGGTACCGATATTGCAATCTTCGAAGAGCTGGTAGTCGTCGAGAGCGTTGCCGAGGAAGAAGTCGCAACCCTCACCGCAGGTGAACTGGAAGGACTTGTTAATGTTGACGAGACCGTTGAGCAGTTTTATCTTGCAACGGGCCTTGCCCTCGAAATAGTTGGGGTTGGGGAGCTGTGCTTTCAGCACGCCACCCACGCCGGCGTCGGCCAGCGTCAACTTCTTCTTGAAGAAGCCAAGGTTTATGTTGAACCCGAACTTCGCATAAAGATAGGCATAGAGTTGTCCGCTGCCGTACCACCCTTTATAACCGGGTCGCCCGTTGTTGAGGTTTACGCAGGCCACCGTGTTGCCATAGTGGACGATTGAGGCGTCGAAGCCTGCCGTAGCACCCATCTCGCCGAAGAAGAGGCCGAGGTCTACGCCGATGTATCCCCATGCCGAGGCACCGATCATCACGCCGCCGTTGACCTTTGCGTTCGCAAGCACCTCGTTGATGGTGGCTTGCCGCTCACTGTTAGCCTTGGAGATATCGTCGCTCTGAACCGCACCCTTCTGTCCGCCGTCGAGGAATCTCGCTACCTTCTCAGGCAGGTCTGGCAACTGTCCGTTGTTGGGCAGCTCCGAGCCGATGCAGAGGTAGGCACTGGCACCGACGTTCACCGTGACAATCTTCGACTTGAAGTCGACGAGGGTGAAAGTGCACCGCTTGCCTTCATCGGGTTCGCCGAGATAGACATGCCAAAGCACGGGCGAGCAATTCTTTCCGTCTTTCCGACTCTGTATGCGGAGGTCTAACGATACGTGCGCGCCGGCCGTCGCCTTGACGTCGTCATCGCTCTTCTCGCTGTCTTTCTCTGTTTGTTTCTTGTAAGCCTCAGTGGCATTCATATCCGTCTTCTTGGTCGACTTGTCGCCGAAGGCCTTTCCCATCGCATCGTCCAGTACATCCTGGGCACCATCGAGCTCTTCCTTCGCCTTGCCGGTGAGTTGCTGCAACGGCCCCATGGCCTCCTTCAACTCATCAGCATATTTCTTCAACGCGCCGTCGGCCGTAGCGTCCACAGTGCAGTTGAGCTGGAAATACTTTTCCTGGTCGTTGTTCTCATAGACGATGCGCACCTTGGTGTCGATTGCACCGTCAAGACACAGCAAGTCACCGTTCATGTTGAACGTGGAAAGATAGTGCGTTCCCTTCGAGTTCTTCAACACGCACACGGCCATGTCAAACTTACCGGTAAGGGTATGGCCGTCGGCGGTGGAAAGATCCACGCCGAAGATGATGCCAATGGCTCCCTTCGAGGGCTTTGGCTTACTCTTGTCACTGGCGTTATAAGCGCAATTGAAATAGAGACCGCCCTCAAGGCCATCCAGCTTGATGGGGCCCATGGGAATGCCTATCTTCGAACTACCGCTGGCGAAGAAGAAGCCATAGCTCCAGCGGTCGTCGCCGTCGGTATGATCGAAGTAGCCTCCGGCAGCCTCAAGTACAAAGAGGCTGTCGCCCACGTTCAAATCGAGCGTACCCCTGTAGCCCTTGTCGGTCTCAGAGTTCTCCACGAAAAGCGTACCTTTGAGCGACAGGCCCGTCACCTCCACGCCGAGGCGCACCTCGTCGAGTTTGGTTTCCTTATAGTCGAGCGAGAGGTCTGAAATCTTGTCGAGCGAGAGGTTTTTGACGGTGGAATACATGCTGATGGTAGTTCCACCGCTGACGTTGAGCTCGTCATTGAAGGTGATGTCGCCACCGAGAGTGACGACGAGGTCTTCGCCCTTCAGATCAAGGTCATACTTGGTCAGCGCAAAATTGAACGGTCCGATCTTCTTCTGCGGCGAGGCATAGCCCCACTGTCCGAGGTTGAGGAAGAGTTGGCCGCCGCAGAGCTCGATGTCCTTGGCCTTGTTCCACCAAGTGATGGTCTTGCCGTCCTCGTCGGTACCCTCCTCGGTCCACTGCTTTATGAGCTTGGCCGCGGTGACCTGCATCTCTGGCTCATAAGTAGAGCTGAACTCCTTGTTGTTGGCCACACGCAGGTTGCAGAAGCGTATGCCAGGCAGGGTGAGATCCATGGGCAACTTGGAGAGCTTCTCATTCACCTTGTCGGCTCCGGCGATGGTAACCTCGCCGCCGAGCAGTAGCTCAACGTTGGTCTTCAGATCGCCGTTCGCGTCAGGCAGAGCCTCGACAAGGAAATAGGTGAGATCTTCATTGAGTGAAAGCTCGCCAAGCACGAAGTCGAAGTTGAGGCCTTCCATCTGCCAGGTCTTGAAGACGTAGGCATAACCTTCCTTGGTGCCTTTCTGCGTAAAGCGCTGGTTATAGATGTTGCACGCATAGTGGACGGTGCCTTTGAAGAGCGGAATCTCCAGCTTGCCACGGAACCCAAAGTCCTTGTGCTGGTTCTGCACGAAGTTGACCGAGATGGTGTCCATAGAGAAAGCAAATCCGCCGATAGTTCCCTGCTCGCCACGCTTGTAGTTGATGGCGTTGACTATTCCGGCCTCAACGGTCATGCCCGACTTGTCGATGAACATGTTGTAGAGGCCCACTTTCATGCGCTCATCGCCATTGCCGACCTTAATGTCAGCAGGGAACTCCATGGAAATCTCACCAATATAGACACCCATCCACTCGGCGGGCGACTTACCTTGCATCTCGGCTTTTTCCAGGTCGTAGTCCTTGGGGAACGCGGGCATCCCCTTGACATTCTCACGCGAAGAATGGTCGATATAGACCTGATCAGCGGCATGGAAGGTATAACCCGGCAAGTCTTCGTGCTCGAAGGGGTCGAGCGTAGCCGTGCCATACCAGTCCCATCCGGCAACCTTCTGCCCTCCGCTGTTGACGGGGGCTTTCACGTCGGCGATGATGTGGAGTTTCGGATTCTCGTCGGTAGCCTTTCCGTTGGCACCCACCTTCTTCAGGTTAGGCATCGTCATGTCCATGTCGAGCCGGAAGGCTGTGAACTCATTGCCGCTCCAGGCCACATAGCATCCGTCCTCGGGCATAATGAGGTTCTGCGGAGCCTTGAAGGTGCAATCATAGCTGGTGGCAGGATCGTTGATGGTGAAGTCCTTGATCAGCGAGATGGTGACACCGTCGGGGATGAGGCTCTTGGGAGAGATACAGATGCGCGGCGCACCGAAGACAAGAATCTGGTTCTTCGTGGCCTCGGTCTCGGGCACGACGAACGTGCCGAAGAAGTCCATCATGGCTGAAGTGGGCGTGAACTTCATCTTGGAAATCTGCAGGTCGACCGGCGTACTGTTGATGTCTTCGGGTATCTGCAATGGGAAAGTGACGTTCTCGAAATTGCCTTCGAGTAGTCCGGCTATCTTGGCCTTGCCGGCCTTGATGTCCTGATAGTAGTCGGCAATCTTATCGCCCAAGTTGTCGGCGAGCGAGGCTATCTTGCCGTCGACCTTC
This sequence comes from uncultured Prevotella sp., assembly GCA_964411005.1. Lineage (GTDB taxonomy): Bacteria > Bacteroidota > Bacteroidia > Bacteroidales > Bacteroidaceae > Prevotella. The sequence continues at coordinate 69,236 of CAYPJA010000004.1, forward strand.
TCTTGCAGCTTGTCGGCATAGGGAATGCCCGTATCGGCGATGAGATTGTCGATGCCCCAGTCGGTGAACAGCTTGTCGACCACTTCCGAGCCACGTATCTTCTCAGGCTCGTCGCCCTCGAAGGTCTCCACGGTTCCTTCGTAGACCTCGCCGTCGGTGTTGATGGCGATGTCGTCGAACTTCACAGCCAGTTTCCAAGTGAACTTCATTGGCTCCCAAATGACGTGTCCTGTGCCCGAGAAGTGGCCCGGTTTCTTGTCGACGTCTTTCAGCTTGGCGCCGTCGAGCACGAGCTCATACTCGCCAATCTTGACGGAGGTGCCTTTCAGCTCCTTGGCTGTCTGCTGGGTAGGCTTGGTGTTAGTGACTTCCAGTCCGTTGGAACATTCAAAATAGGAAGAGAAATAATCGGTCAGGGCAAAGTCGACAACGTTCGCATTGCTGTCGCAGAACTCCACCGACTGTGCGTTGAGGCTGACGGGCTGTACGCGCAAGACCATGTAGTCGCCTACCTTAGCCTCCTTACTGATGACAGACCAAGGAATGGAGTCAGTAAGCTCGTCGGTCGACTTGATGTGGCGGGTATAGAACGGCTCACCGCGCAACGTCTCGGCGCGGTCGGCCTGGCTCGTACCTATGAAGAGCTGCACATCATACTCGAAGCGCAGTGTGTCGGGACTCGTTCCGTCGCCACCCATGTAGGCGGGCTCACGCCAAGCGACGTGGATATCGTTGTTGACAAAGAACTTTCGGGCCGTTCCCTCCATGAACACCGGTGCGGTGATGAAGGGATTGCGCATGGCATAGATGGAGTCGGTAAAGGTGCTGTCGGTGCCACCGGCTTTCTTGATCCAAGCACTGTAGTCGTCGGTATCTTCCGGCTTCTTGGTGGTGGTATCGGGCACGGCGGTATAGTCCTTGACACGGAAGAGCAACAGATCGCTCTTGCCATCGTTCTGCAGGCTGACAAAGCCCAGTGAACCCACCTGCGTATTGGAAGAATGAGCAGTGATCTGTGCCACATAGGTCTCGGTGGGCGAGAACATCTTGATGGTGGTGGCAGGGACGAGACACTGCGGTGCCGTGAGCGATGTCTGGCGGTAGACCACAGGATTGCGCTCGATGGCCTCATCGGGCGACTGCAACGGCAGGGCCTGCACAATCTTCAGGTCGTAGGTGTAATTGACCGATGTGGGGTCGCAACTGACGGCTGGACTCGTCCACTGGAGCATGGGAACCTGCTGCGAGAGCGTGGCCACATTGCGGTCTTCGTAGTCGTTCATCGTCACAGGCGACACCCAGCGCGGGGCACTCGCCTGGTAGCAGACCGTGAATGTGCAACGTGAGAGCGTAGGATTGCTGAGCAGCACCGGCGTGGAAAGCGTGGGATCCCACTTGTAGGCGTTGATGACAATCTCGTAGGTGCCCTCTTCGAGCATGCCGAAGCCACCACTGGCTGCATTGTCAAAGAGTCCCTGCGGCATCTGCACGTCCGACTGACGCACGTGGTTGAACATGTTGCGCAACTCAACGGCATCGAGCACACGTGTCTGGTTGGCCGGCACCACAATACCCTGCTTGGGCAGTGTCTTGGCCGGCACGATAATGTCGCAGCCGCTGGAAGGCGTGATGCGATGCACCTCAGCCCCGAAGAAGACAGCTTGCGGCTGGCTCTCGGGGTTCTGCACGCTGATGTTGAAATATTGTCCTGGATTGGTGATGTAGAGCATCACCTGCGGTGGCAGCACCATGCGCTTGGGCATGACGGTGACATTCACTTGCTCGGCCACTGCGCTGACGACGCAGAGGGCAAGCAGGAGGACGGAGAGGAGGCGGTTTAACGTGTTCATAGTTTTGCTTCTTCCTTTGCTTTCTTCTTGATTTCGAGTAGAGTGAACGTGTAGACGTAGTTGAGCGAGAGGCGGATGTCAGTCGCATCGAGCGACGAGCGCGTCTTCTCGGTGTTGACGTCACCATACTTGCTGAACTGTGCGGCCAGGCTGAATACGTGAGCCTTGGCGAGGGTATAGCTGGCACTCATGTCGAAGGCCATGGAGAGGTTCTTCGACTGGTGCTTCACTTCATTATAAACGGTGGAGAGGGTGGCCGATAGATTGAGGTTATTGTCCTTCAAGAACGAGCGGCCAGCAGTGACGGAAGCCACGTCCGACCGGTATTCGGCCTGATAGCCCTTGGTCTTTTGGTGGCTAAGGTTCATGCCGACGCTCATGCCCCAAGGCTTGATGCCCATGTTATAGCCTGCACCCATGGCCATCGTCTTCACGTCGCCCTGTCCGGTGGCGAAGTGGTTGAGATCGCGGTTCTGGGTATAGTTGGCCGAAAGCGAAATGGTGTGGTCAAGAATGTCGCCCGTGATGTTATAAGAAGGCAGAACGCTCACGCTGTGGAGCACACGATGCACGCGCGTAGTGTCGTTGACGGGCGCAGAACCATCGGTCTGACGCTGCAGGTAACCGTTGTACATGGCCGTGATGCTGAACTGCTGCGTAACGCTCATGTTGGCCATAGCTGAATAGACATAGCCCTCTGTGGTGTGGAGCTGCTTGTTGTTGAGGTTATCAGCCTGACCAGAGAAGCTGGCCGAGAGCGACAACTTGCGGAAAAGCAACGTGCTGAGGTTGAGACCCAGGGAATGATAGTTGTTGGATGTATAATAGGTACCGAGCGAAGTATAGTCGGGTTGGATAATCTTATAGAAGACGCTGGCATTGACACCGCCGAGGTTGACACCAAGCGACATGTCGCCCGCAAAGCGCAGCGACGACGTATAGCGCGCGTCAAACACCTTGTCCCACCGCGTGACGCGGCCGTCGGTGACCTTCTGCGACTGGCGGTCGGCAGTGAAGGCCGAGGTGGCGGCATTCACCGTGAGCGACATCCAACGGAAGGGGCTGACGCGGCCTTTCAGTCCTACGAGCAAATTCTCCTGTGGCCGGATTTCCTCTTGCCACAGAGGGTGAATGGAGCCCGGCGAGTCGTAGGCGCGCAGCAGGTAGAGGTCGAGGCTGTGGCGATCGGTTCCATAGCCCATGCTGAAGCCCCAGCCAATGCGGCGATACTGAGGGCGGCGGGGCGAGGGGTCGGTGGGGTCGTCGTTGATGGCACGCTTGAGGATGCCATAGAAGACCGATGAGCGCAACCGCTTGCCGTGATATTCCAAGCCGACACCGTTGAACGACATGTTGAGGATATAGTTGCTGAACGGCATCGACGACTGGCCGATGTGGCCGGTGAAGTTGCGGTAGCGGGGCGTAAGGTTGAAAGATATCTGGGGATGGCTGAACTCCAGATTATCATTGGAATAATAGAGCGAGAACGGCATGGAGATGCCGTAGATGCCGATGTTGAGGTTGGCGAACACGGTGTTGCTCAGCGGCGACATGTAGCCATTTCCTGTCGACGAATGGTAGTAGGTGTTCTGCGTGCCAATGGAGCCGGAGATGATGAGCGGGTCGCTCTTGCCTATCTGCGCGATGTCTTGCGCACATGCCGGAACTGCCGTGGCGAGGGCCATAGCCAACATGGCGCAGCGCCAGAAGGGGCGCGTGTCCGGATGGGGGCTTGCCGTGTTCAGTCTCATAGTTAATGCTTATTTATGGAAATGGTTGTGGGAAAGTTGTTCTTTCTGAAATGTGAACTCTCTAAGAGATTCTCAGGAATATGGCAAAGGGATGTGACGGGAAAACCGGGAAGGAAATCGGGAAGTGTGGAGCCGGGAACGTTTCCCGGCTCCTTGACTTCCTGATTGCTACCGTCTCCGGCAGGCGTGCGTCTTTACTTGACCACGACCTTGCGGACACTCTTGCCATGACGCTGGATGTAGATGCCAGCTGCAGGCTTGTTGGCGGGAGCAACGTGTTTTCCGTCGATGGTATAAAGGGTTGTGCCCTCACTGCCGTCATGCTCCTGGGTGATACTGCTGATGCCAGTGGCGGCACCCACGGTCATGCGGAGCGGAGCGCGGAGTGTTCCAGCTGTCTGGGCATAGGCAAGTTCATTCTCTATGGGCAGGCTGGTACCGGTCATGGTGTCGTAGAGGCGGAAGCTGACCTGCTGGCCGCGGCCGGTCTCGTCACCATGGACAGTGATGAACCACTTGCCGCCGATGAACATACCCTCGCCACGGCACTCGTCGCCGACAAAGGCGCCGATGGTGTAGCGGTTGCTGGCATAGGCCGTGCCGAGATCGGCAATGATGGTCATGTTGCTAGCAAAGCGGGAACCGTTGTACTGCCACACGCCAGAGCGCAGGCCGCCAGCCTTGGCTCCGGAGGGATTGGTCTGTTCGGGCTGACCAAGTACGGCCTCGGTCGGGATAGAGAGATCACGGCCCTCGCCAGAGGCATTATAGAAGAGATAACCCTCGCCTGCGGTGAGCGTGGTGAGCGTGCCCGTCCATGATGTGCCGTCATACTCGGCAAAGCCGTTCTCCTTCGATACGATACGGTCTCCAGACGTAAAGTTGGCGGTGAGGGCATCGGTGAGAGCGTGGTCAAACTGATACGGGAAACCAACCCAGCTCCATCTGTTGCCGAGGCTGACCACATCGACATCGCTGGTGTAGTCGACCTCCGAGTTGAAGGCGATGACGGCCTGGCCTTCTTTCACCTTGACCTTATAGCACTCGTTCTTATACATACTCGTGAGGTCGCCGAAGTAGCCATACACAGGGTCGTTGAACATCAACTCCGTCTGCGAGCGCATTTCCTCCAGAGACTTTCCGTAGATGACACTGAGATCCTTGACGGAACCACCATAGGGGGTCACCCACATCCAACCAGCCTTCTGCGTGAAACTCTGGCCAATGGTGATGGGATTGCGCGAAAGGATTTTTCCGTCATAATAGACTACGATGTAGCCGCGGCCCACAGCCTTCGGCGTAACGACCCAGTTGAGGCCCGTGTCGTCGCTGCTCTGTAAAGTGGCAAGCGTCCAGCCCTGAGGCAGATTGTCGTTGATGATTTCCACACGAATCTTGCTGCCGTCAACAGTAGCATCAATCGGTTTCGGCGTGAGGACAACCTTGCCCATCTCGTCGCGGCCCATGACCACAGGATCGAAGGTGAAGCTGGAGAGACCCTCCACGACCGTGACGACAAACTTACCAGCAGCCGTGACGGTGGAAGTGGTGAGGTGGCCTGCATTGGTGAGCGTGGTGCGCTCGGCCGAGTGGTTGACGGTGATAGTGGCCGAGCCGAGCGACTTAGCAAAGGCTCCCCACCACGTGCCATTCGGGTTGGGATAGATGACGGAGCACACGTTGATGTTGTCGGAGGCTATCTCGCCCTGCTTCACCTGGTAGGCAGTATCGGGCGCGAAGCTGAAGTTGGCGGCCACATCACTGGAGATGTTGATGCTGTCAGCGGCATTATACTCATAGGAAAGCACGTTGTTCTTGATGTTGACAGCGGTCACGTTGGGATGCACATAGACGGGCAGATAGAACTGCTTGTTCTGTTGTCTCATCAGACGCACATAAATGCCGGCATCCCCCTCTTTCATCGCGATGATCTCCCCCTGGTTGTTGTAAGCCAGAACGCCGTCGTCACTCGAGACCGTATAGGAAAGTTCAGTATCAATCATCTCAGACGGCGTGAACTCTACGGCATAAGGCAGCAGCGTCGAGAGGTTGTCGCCCTTGAAGAGATGAATCTCCTTGACGGTCGGCATAATATCGTCCACGTAGTTGAAGACCGTCAGGGGCAACACAATGCTGTGCGAGCCGCCGGTGAGCGTAAGTTTGTAGCGGCCTGCCTTGTTGGGCGTCCAGTGGGCGCTGTTGGTATTATAGGTGAAAGCGTCCTCGTCCTCCCACGACCAGGTGAGCGTCTCGTTGGCATCGGCCGGCAAAACGGTGTAGCAGTTGCGCAGGATATAGGTGAGAGACGTTGAGTCACCCACGTAGACGGTGTCGCCATTCAGGCACCAGTCATTCAACTTGAGGTCGGTGATGGGCTGCACCACCTTGACGAAGGTGTAATACAGGCCATTCTCGCTCTTGATTCCCTCCAGCTGGTTGAAATTGAGGAAGGCGTTGTCGACAGGCTTGAGACCCTTGAGCCAACCGTTCTCAGCTGACATATAAGATATGAAATTGCCGCACTCCCACTCAATTTTGACCGGCTTCGATGCATTGGCCGGTGTCCACTTGAACTGCGACATGAGGTCGAGGGAGTCGCCTACCTTCACCTCCAGTCGTTCGGGGAACGAGAAGGAGACTGGCTGCACGTAGGTTAGCGTGTAAAATGCCGAAGGCATACCCGTTGTCGCCCCATCCTGGTAGGTCAGCGTCTGCGAGCCACTAAGGTCATATTCCTCAAAGAAGTAGTAGTTATCAGGCGACTGCCGGCGGCAATAGCGGAAGCTGATTTTCTTGCCGTTGTCGCTGGAAAATCCCTTGATGCGGATTGGGAAGTAGGCAATAGTAGCCTGTCCCTCTTGCTGATGGCGAGCCATTACCGCACCACGGCATTCGCCGTCGATGAACGCACCGAGCCAGTCGTACTCAGCGGGCATGAGCGCACCGCCGTTCCCATCGACCAGACCGACATAGACGAGATGTTCAGTGCCGGAATAGTCATCGCCCACATACTGCCAGTCATCAGGCTGGGCATGGGCACCAATCACTCCTGCGAGGAGCATGAAGATGAATAGAAAGGTTCTCATTTTTGTGGATTGTTTAAATGAATAATACTTGATATCTCCTTTTGTTAACGGATTCGATTGACCCCAAAACCGCCACTCGTAACAGCCGGAACAACGCAACGTAGTCGGTATCGGTCTTGTTATTGCAAAGTTAAGAAAAACAGGCGCGAAGTCCATAGCCATTTTTTACAAAATTCTTGTAAATCTTAACATTTTAACTCTGCAAGAAATTGCAAATTTTTACGTTGCCATACTTGCAAACACCGATAAACAGTGGAATTGCAAATGTCATATTTACAATTATTAAGAATAATGCAAATAGAATTTAAATCCATATCAAGGTCGCATTTTTTATGCATTTCGTGTTCTTTCTTTCCTTGCAAATCATTAATTTTGTCCTTGTGAAAGTCTTTTTCAGCCCCCTATACTTACAAAAGTTAATAAAAATAATGATAGGAAAAAACTTGTCGGACTTGACCGTGTCCATTCTTTCGTGCGTGATGTTGGTGTTGCTCTTCGGTTGTGACGGCAGCGGCACCCACCATTTCACCCCCGATCAACGTCACGCGGCCGACAGCCTGGCAAAAGCCGCCAAAAGCCCCAGTGCCCTCGACAGCCTCGGACAGCGCATGAAGGACTCAGAGGACCGCCTCGGCGAGATGGCCGTACTGCGCGAGAAAGGGAAGCGTCTGCGCAACGAGAGTCAGTTCAGTGCCGCCCTGGAGGCACATGGCGAGGGGCTGCGAGTGGCCGAAGAGACCGCCGACACCATCGAATGGGTGCAGGCACTCAACAACATTGGTACCGACTATCGCCGCATGGGCATACTCGACATGGCCCAACAGTATCACTACAGCGCATGGGTGATGGCCCGTGAGTGCAGTGACACATCCGTCGTGGCCCGCAAGAACCGCGTGGTGTCGCTCAACGGTCTCGCCAACATCTATCTCACCACCGGCAACTTGAACCGTGCCGACAGCGTGCTGAGGCTCGCCTTGGCCGGTGAGGCCCAGCTGGGCAGTCTGACCGGACAAGCCATCAACTGCGCCAATCTGGGTGCCATCTTCGAGCAGCGAAATATGACCGACAGTGCCTGGGCCTACTACAGACGTTCCATGGAACTCAACCACCACGATGGCAACAAGCTCGGCATTGCCCTCTGCCACACCGCATACGGCGACCTGCGGCGCAAAGCGCACGACTACGACGGTGCCCTGCGCGACTATGAGGCCGCCTACGCCATCATGAGCCAATCGAAGGACGATTGGCACGCACTCAACGCTCTCACCGCACTGGCCAACGTCTGGCAGTTGAAGGGCGACAACACCAAGGCTAACATGTATCTCGACAAGGCGCGAAGCGTAGCCGAAACCATCGGGAGTAAGGAGCACTTGGCCGAGATTTACAAGATCTATTATAAGATGTACAAGCGGCAAGGCGACTACCGGGCGGCCTTGGCCGCGGGCGAGCAAGCCGTCTCCCTGAAAGACAGCCTGCTCGACATGGACAAGGTGAACCGCATGCAAAACGCCACACTGATGCTGGAGCGCGGCAGTCAGGCACGTCACATGGAAGAAGCCAACGAACAACTGACCAACGAGAAGTTTGCCCGCCGCACAACGCTCATCATCTCGTTCTTCGTGTTCGCAATGATGGGCATCTTCATCGCCTTTCTCATTCATGCCAGACACGTGCGCACGCGCAGCCATCAAGCCCTGAAGAAGCTCAACAAGATGCGCGAGACCTTCTTCACCAACATCACCCATGAGTTTCGCACGCCACTCACCGTCATTCTCGGCCTCAGCCGAGACCTTCAGCAGCCTGCCACCACAGATGAGGTAAAGCAGACGGGCAAGACCATTGAGCGACAAGGCAACCGCATGCTGCACCTCATCAACCAGCTGCTCGACCTGTCGAAAATCAAGTCGGAAATAGGCTTACCCGACTGGCGGCACGGAAATCTCGTGCCTTACGTGAGCATGATCGTGGAAACCCACACCGCCTACGCCCGGCGGCTCGGCATCCAATTGCAGTTTGTGCCGCACGAGCAGGAAATAGATACTGACTTCGTACCCGACTATATTAATAAAGTAGTAAGCAATCTGCTGTCTAACGCGCTCAAGTTCACCCCTAAAGGCGGCAAGGTGAACGTGATCCTACAGCAAAAAGACAAGCACATCCTGCTCGACGTGTCCGACACCGGACGAGGCATACCGGCCGCCAATCTACCCCATATCTTCGAGGAATTCTATCAGACCAGCCAAGGCGGCGACGGCGTAGGCACTGGTGTCGGACTCGCCTTTGTGCGGCAGATCGTGAAGAGCCTTGACGGCACCATCCACGTGGAGAGCCGCGAAGGCCAAGGCAGCGTCTTCCACATCGTGCTGCCACTTCGGGAAGACAAGCTCACCCCGGCTCTCGACACCGACACAAGCCCCGAGAGAACAGATGACGGCATGCTTGACGAGATTACATTGACACCAGACGCCGCCAAAACTCAGCCCCTCCCCCACCCCGACGCTGACAAAAAAGCCGACGACAAGGCACCTCGCGTGCTCATCGTGGAGGACAACGCCGACATTGCCGCCTTCATCAGCAAGCATTTGCGCCAACACTACCGACTTGCCTACGCCACCAACGGCCTGGAGGGCTATGAGAGGGCACGTCAACTGACACCCGACCTCATCATCACCGACCTCATGATGCCAGAAATGGATGGTCTGGCCTTATGCCGCAAGATTCGCCAGGACGAAGTGACCAGCCACATCCCCATCATCGTAGTCACCGCCAAGGTGAGCGAGAGCGAGCGTATCGAAGGGCTGAAGGCCGGGGCCGACGCTTATTTGGCCAAACCCTTCAACAGCGAGGAACTGACCACACGCGTGGAGAAACTGCTGGAGCAGCGTCGACTGCTACGCAAGAAATATGCTGCCGAGCTCGATGCCATGATGGCACAGGCACAGCAGTTGGCAACGGGAACCGACACCGATGGCGACAAGCCCAAGTCGCACCCCTCCGATGCCGACCACAAGTTCCTCATGAAAGTGACCGACTGCGTCTACGTCATGCTGAACGGGCGCAAGAACGTCGATGTCACAGCCGTGGCCAACCGTCTCTGCATGACCTACGGGCAGTTCAACCGCAAACTCTCGGCCCTCACCGGATACACTCCAGCCCAATACATACAGCGCATCAAGGTGAAGAAGGCTCAGCGCATGCTTGACGCCCATCCCGAACTCGTCTTCAACGACGTAGCCGACCAATGCGGCTTCGCCGACTATTCCAGCTTTGTGCGCGCCTTCAAGAATGTCTGCGGCATGACGCCCACCCAATATGTCAGGCGAGACGTGTAACGGCAATAGTCTGAAACTGCGGAAGTTTTTTAGAACAGTCCTATAATATACTGGCGGAATCGGCGTTTTCAATAAAGGCCATGGGCAAGGTAGAGCTTGTCCCGTTTTTGCCATGGCAAGAAAGGCCGACCGATTATCAACCCACAAAAAAGAAGAGTAATAGAAACCACATGCGACTGCTCATCATTCTCCTCCTGCTTCAGTTCTCTCTTTCTACAGGCGCACAAGACAAGACCTATCACGGCAACGGCATTGACGACTACATACAATACGTGCCCACGGTGACTGCCTTCACATTGAAATTCTGCGGCGTAGAGGGCGCATCATCATGGAAACGACGGCTCACCAACGCCGTCTGCGCCTATGCGCTAACCACCGGCACGTCGTGGGTGCTGAAGAAAACCATCAGCGAACGCCGCCCCGACGGCACCGACGACCAAAGTTTCCCATCGGGCCATGCCACCGTGGCCTTCACCGGTGCCACGGTGCTGCTGAAGGAATACGGTCGCATATCGCCTTGGATCCCCGTAGCAGGGTATGCCGTGGCCACGGCGGTGGCCGTCGACCGCGTGTGCCGCAACCGCCATCACTGGTACGATGTCACAGCAGGAGCGGCCATCGGCATTGGCGGAACGCTGCTGGGCTACTGGATTGGCGACAAACTGACCGGCGAGCACAGCCGCTACAGCGTCAGCATGTCGCCGACAGGCGTAGCTTTGGCTTACGAACTGTAGGCAAAAACTTGGTGTTTTTCTTTGTCATGTCGGCCGTTTCCACTATCTTTGCCCCGAAAACGACAGATACAGAGGGAAGAAGCCGACAGGAATCCGATATATGAGAGTACTGATAGTGAACACCAGCGAGTGCACGGGAGGAGCCGCCGTGGCGGCGCGTCGCCTCATGACGGCACTCAACAAAAACGGCGTGAAGGCCAAGATGCTCGTGCGCGACAAGGAAACCGACGACATCACCGTCGCCACCCTGCCCCACCTCTGGCGCCAGCGGTGGCGTTTCCTGTGGGAGCGGTGGTGCATCTTCTGCCATCTGCGCTTCCGCCGAAGTCACCTCTTCGATGTCGATACCGCCCACACAGGAGCCGACATTACGCGGCTGCCCGAATTTCGCGAGGCCGACATCATCCACCTGCACTGGATCAATCAGGGCATGCTCTCACTGAAAGACATCCGCAAGATTCTGAAAAGCGGAAAACCCGTCGTGTGGACAATGCACGACATGTGGCCAGCAACAGCCATCTGCCACCTTACACTGGGCTGCAACCGCTTCAAGAGCACGTGCACCCACTGCAAATACCTGCCCGGCCACGCAGCCCACGATCTGGCATGGCGAACGTGGCAGCGCAAGAAGGCCACACTGGCCCGCCACAGCATCTTCTTCGTGGCATGCAGCAAGTGGCTGGCGGAAGAGGCACGGCAGAGCAGTCTGCTCACCCGACAAGCAATCGAGAACATTCCCAACCCCATCGACATCCACCTCTTTCATCCCGAAGACCAGCAGGAAGCCCGGCAACGCATCTCACTGCCCACAGACAAACATCTCATTCTCTTCGTGTCACAACGTGCCACCAACGTCAACAAGGGCATGACCTTCTTGGCCGATGCTGTCAGACAGTTGGCCGACGAGCGGCCCGCGACGCGCACCGATACAGCCGTCGTCGTCCTGGGCGGGCATGCCGAAGAGGTGGCCCCGCTGTTCGACTTGCCTGTATATGCCCTCGGCTATGTCAGCGACCCGAAACAGATTGCCGACATCTACAACGCCGCCGACGTCTTCGTGCTGCCATCGCTCTCAGAAAACCTGCCTAACACCATCATGGAGGCCATGGCCTGTGGCACGCCATGCGTGGCATTCAACGTAGGCGGCATTCCCGAGATGATCGACCACCGGCAGAACGGCTACGTAGCACGTTACCGCGACTCTGCCGACCTAAAGAACGGGCTGCTATGGACAATCTTCCAGAACAACCACGACATGCTCGCGGCAGCCTGCGTCAAGAAGGTGGCGGGGCACTACAGCGAGCGCGCCGTCGCCATGAAGTATATCAGCGTCTATCACCGGGCACAAGCCCTCAAAACCTATCACCTCTAAAAACAAATCACAGCAAATCATCATCGCCCCACCCATGCTCAAATTCACCATCATCACCTGCACCTATAACGCCGCACATGAGCTCCAGCGAACGCTTGACTCTGTGCTGCGACAACAATACGGTGCCGTGGAACATCTCATCCTTGACGGGCAGTCAACCGATGACACCGTAGCCTTGGCCCAGGCCTACAAGCTGCAGTCTGACGCCGACGACAACGACCACGAAGTAGTCATCGTCTCCGAACCCGACCACGGACTCTACGATGCCATGAACAAAGGCATAGGCCGCGCCACGGGTAACTACATCGTGTTTCTCAACGCCGGCGACCGGCTGCACAGCGAGACCACACTCGAAGACATCGCCGCCTGCGTGGGCGAGGGAGAGCCCCTGCCCGGCGTGCTCTATGGCGATACCGACATCGTCGACGACAACGGCCGCTTCCTGCGCCACCGCCGCCTGCAACCACCCGCACACCTCACATGGAAGAGTTTCCGCTCGGGCATGCTCGTCTGCCATCAAGCTTTCTATGCCCGCACTGACCTCGCACAGCAGCAACCCTACGACCTCAACTTTCGCTTCTCGGCCGACTTCGACTGGTGCATCCGCATCATGAAGGCGGCCAATCAACAGAGCCTGGGCCTGCGCAACGTGCATATGGTGGTGGCCGACTATCTCGAAGGCGGCATGACCACACGCAATCACCGGGCCTCACTGAAGGAACGTTTCCACATCATGCGCTGCCATTACGGTCTGCCCCTCACCATCGCCATGCATCTGTGGTTCGCCATCAGAACTGTCGTGAAGAAGTAAAGCACCTTCTTTTGCCATCTGTACATGACAAAACAGGGGTGAAGTCTTTAGAAGAATTAAAATTAGAGACAGAGACACAACAAATCGTTAATAGAGTATAAAATACACTCAAAAATTTGGAGCGAGAAAGTTTTTGTTGTACCTTTGCAATGTCAAAAGGTTAATAGATTGTTTAGGTTAGTAGTAATAGATTTAGGTTTTTAGTTATTAGGTTTTAAGGTAGATTAGATTGTTTAACGAAAACGTAATACAGGTAACAATGGAGACCGCGAGGCTTTCATTTACTTTTGAAAAGGATTTTTAGTTAAACATAGGCTATGGCACCGTTGCTCGTGAGAGTGATGGTGCTATTTTTTTGCATATTTACGAGACAGTTAAGCCTCTCAATACAGACTCATCCAACAAACATAGGAGGCTCACTCGATAAACATAGGGGACTTAAGCATATAGTTTTGTAAGTCCGAAAATGGCTCACTTGACAAATCAATATAGCAATACGAGCCCGGCGAAGGCGGCATAGAGAATCATGCGGATGGGATTGATCTTGAGCCACATAGTGCCGACAAACGCTGCTACGAACAGGGCTACACTGATCCAGAACTGCCACGGATTGACCGAAGGCAACGAAAAGTTGTCGGGCGTAAGCAACAGCAGCGTGGCAGCGGCAAGCAATCCGACGACAGCGGGGCGTAGTCCGCTGAAAACACTCTGCACAACTGGCGTTTTCATGTATTTCAGAAACATCTTGCTGATGAGAATCATCAGGATGAACGAAGGCAACACAAGGGCAAACGTGGCCGTGGCCGAGCCTATCACCGCCAAAAAGTCACCGTAGCCGGCATTGTGGACGGCCACATAGCCGCAATAGGTGGCCGAGTTGATGCCGATGGGCCCCGGCGTCATCTGCGAGATGGCCACCACATTGGTGAACTCGGCCGACGACAGCCAATGATGCCTGACGACCGTCTCTGTCTGTATGAGCGACAGCATACCATAGCCACCACCGAACCCAAAGAGCCCGATCTCAAAGAACGTGATGAAGAGAGAAAGAAACAGCATCATAGAAATAAGTCACACCTTCAGATATTTTCCCGCCAAATAACCACCGACGCCGGCGGCAATGATAATCCAAATGGGATTGACATAGAGAACCCGGATGAGCAAGGCCGAGGCTATGGGAATCCAGCAGTTGCCCCAACCGATATGCGCGCTCTTAGCCAGATTGAACGTAGGCACGGCGATGAGCGCCACCACGGCCGGCCGAATGCCTCGGAACATGGCCGCCACCCACCCCACGTCCATAAAACGATGGAAGAACATGGCGATGGCGAGGATGATGAGAAACGAAGGCAGCACCGTGCCAAGTGTCGTACAGAGCGCACCACGGCCGCCCCGCACCTTGTAGCCGATGAACGTAGCAATATTGGCCGCAAACACACCGGGACAACTCTGCGCGATGGCAACGAGATCAAGAAACTCCTCGTCGCGTATCCAACCGTTCTTCTCCACCACCTCACTCTGAATGATGGGAATCATGGCGTAGCCGCCACCGAGCGTGAACGCGCCTATCTTGAAGAAGGTGCGGAAGAGCAGCGGATAGGATGGCACCGCAGGGACTGCCGACTCAAAATCTGAAGTTGAGGACATATCGGAAAATTCGTCTACACGGACAAGAGAACAAGAAGGAAAAGGCGGGAACCGGCCCGGCCTTTTCCTTCTTTGTCTTTTCACCTTGTTTTAATTATTTGATGTGCTCCTCCACCCACTTGCGGGCGTTGACAAAGGCCTCCATCCACGGCGTGACATCGTCGAGACGACGTTGGTGAGGATAGTAGGCATTCTGCCAGGGGAAGATGGCACGCTCAGGATGCGGCATCATGGCCACGTGGCGGCCGTCGGACGAGGCAATGGCGGCCACGTTGTAGTCGCTGCCGTTGGGGTTGCCCGGATATTCGGCGTAATTGTATTTGGCCACGATATTATAGTGGTTCTCGGGCTCAGGCAGTTGGAACTTGCCCTCACCGTGGGCCACCCAGATGCCAAGTTTGTCGCCGCTGAGCGAGCCAAACATCACGCTGTTGTTCTTCGGAATGCTCAAGCCGAGGAAGGCCGACTCAAACTTCTGGCTGTCGTTGTGCACGAGGTGCGCGCGATGCTGATGCTCCGGATTGATGAGATTGAGTTCCACCATGAGCTGGCAACCGTTGCAGATACCAAGCGAGAGCGTGTCCTCGCGGGCATAGAACTTGTCGAGAGCCTCCTTGGCCTTGGGATTGTAGAGGAAAGCACCTGCCCACCCCTTAGCCGAGCCAAGCACGTCAGAATTGGAGAAACCGCCGCAGAAGACAATCATGTTGACCTCCTCCAGCGTCTCGCGGCCGCTGATGAGGTCGGTCATCATCACGTCCTTCACCTCGAAGCCTGCGAGCCACAGGGCGTAAGCCATCTCGCGCTCGCCGTTGGTGCCCTTCTCACGAATGATAGCCGCCTTCGGACCATGTCCGCCGGCGTGGTTTCCATCCTTCGTCTGCCAGCGGTCGGGGCAGATACCGAGACTCTTGAAAGTACCCTGGAAGTGATAGCCCGACCGGATTTCCAGCGGTTGCCGCTTGTAGTTACGGTAGCGCTCGGCTGCACGGCCGTTCATGCTCTGGTCGCGGTCGAGCAGATAAGAGGTGCGATACCACGTGTCGCGCAGGGCGTCGATGTCGAAGCTGTGTTCCCACTCGTCCTTGACAACGACAAGCTGTCGCCGCTCAGGCACGGGATAGCCTATCTTGGCATAGCCGACGCCGCGCTCCTCGAAGAAGCGACGCAATTCCTGCTTGTGCTCGTCACTGACCTGAATGACCACACCGGGATTCTCGGCGAAAAGCGTCTTGACGACGTCGTCACCGCCAAGGTCGTGCAAGTTGACGTGCAGTCCGCCCTCCGTGTTGGCGAAGGTCATCTCCAACAGCGTGGTGATGAGACCGCCCGCCGAGATGTCGTGGCCGGCGAGAATCCAGCCACGCTGGATGAGTTCCTGTATAGCATTGAAGCACTCGGCAAAATATTCGGTGTTCTTCACCGTCGGCACATCGGAGCCCACATGTCCGAGACTCTGCGCGAAAGCCGAGCCACCGAGCCGCTGCTCGTCAAAACTGAAGTCGACATGATAGACCGAAGAGCGGCCGTTGTTGACCAGCACGGGGCTGACCACCTTGCGCACATCGCTCACCTCGCCTCCGCTGGTAACGATGACCGTGCCCGGGGCGATGATCTTGGAGCCATCGGGATATTGCTGCGAGAGCGAGAGCGAGTCCTTGCCCGTCGGCACGTTGACCCCGAGACCGCAGCAGAAGTCGCTAAGTGCCTGCACGGCCTCATAGAGGCGCGCGTCCTCACCCTTCTGCGAGCGGCAGGGCCACATCCAGTTGGCCGACAGGTTGAGGTTGGCCACAGCCGAGGGATGATCCTTGTCGGTGGCGATGGGAGCCCAGACTATGTTGGTCAGGGCCTCGGCCACGCTGAGCACGCTGCCAGCGGCGGCATTGGCCAGTCCGGCCTGCGGCGCATGACCGAGGGCGGTGGCGATGCCTTTCTGTCCGCGGTAGTCGAGCGTCACGACACCGCAGTCGGACAGCGGCAGCTGCAGGCGTCCCTGTGTCTGCTGGCGGGCCACCTTACCCGTCACAGAACGGTCCACCTTGTTGGTGAGCCAGTCCTTGCAGGCCACGGCCTCCAGCTGCAAGACGCGGTCGAGATAGTCGTCGATGCGATCCTGCGTGTAGACGACGTCCTCGTAGTGATGCTCCACGGTCTCATCGCGCATGACGGTCTTCGGCGAGTGGCCAAACATCTGCGCCACGTCGAGGTCGAAGGGCCTCACGCCGTCGCCCTGCACGAAGGAGAAATGAGCGTCGCCGGTGGTATGACCGACGACATACATCGGGGCACGCTCGCGCTCGGCAATCTGCTTTACATGGACGAGGTGCTTCTCATCAATCAGTAAACCCATGCGTTCCTGAGACTCGTTTGCGATGATTTCCTTCGCGCTGAGCGTCTTGTCCCCGATGGGTAGCTTGGTCATGTCGACCTCTCCGCCGCAGTCGCCCACGAGTTCGGAGAGACAGTTGAGGTGTCCGGCCGATCCATGGTCGTGGATGGAGACCACGGGATTGGTCTCTTCCTCGACGAGGGCGCGCACGAGGTTGTAGGCGCGCTTCTGCATCTCCGGGTTGGCACGCTGCACGGCGTTGAGCTCGATGCCGTTCGAGTAGCGGCCCGTGTCGACAGAGCTCACCGATCCGCCACCGAGGCCGATGCGATAGTTGTCGCCACCGACGACGACGATGTCGTTGCCCGGCTGCGGATCTTTCTTCAGGCAGTCACGCTTCTTGCCGAAGCCGACGCCTCCGGCAAGCATGATGACCTTGTCGTAGCCGTAGGTCTCGCTTGCCTCTTGCGGCAGTTCCTCGCCCGTGGCGGCCACGCGGGCCGTATCGCTGGCGGTCGACTTATATTCGAAGGTCAGCACGGAGCCCGTAATCAGGGGCTGGCCAAACTTGTTGCCGAAGTCGCTGGCACCGTTGGAGGCCTTGATGAGGATCTGCTCCGGACTCTGATAGAGCCACTTACGCGGGTCGATGGCCTGCTCGTAATCGCGGGCGGGCTGTCCTTGGTCGTCCTTCAGCCGAGGATAGCTGGTCATGTAGACCGCCGTGCCGGCAATGGGCCAAGAACCCGTGCCGCCACCCATGCGGTCGCGAATCTCGCCGCCCGTGCCCGTGGCCGCGCCGTTGAAGGGCTCCACGGTGGTGGGGAAGTTGTGGGTCTCGGCTTTCAGTGAGATCACGCTCTCGATGGGCTTCACGCTGAACCAGTCGGCGGTCGACTGGTCGGTGGGAGCAAACTGCTCGATGACGGGTCCCTGCGCGAAGGCCACGTTGTCAGCATAGGCCGACAGAATCTTTCCGGGATGGAGCTTGGTGGTCTTCTTGATCATGGCGAACAGACTCGACTCGCGCTCCTTGCCGTCGATGATGAACGAGCCGCCGAAAATCTTGTGGCGGCAATGCTCAGAGTTGATCTGCGCAAAGCCGAAAATCTCCGAGTCGGTGAGCGGACGTCCGTTCTGCTTCTCAATGCCGTGAAGATATTCTATCTCTTCAGGACTCAGGGCCAGTCCTTCCTCCTCATTATATTTCTCGATGTCGTCGACACGGCGGATGGGCTCGGGCTCATGGTTGATGGTGAAGATGGTCTGGTCAAGACCGTCATACATGCGTTGCAGCATGGGGTCGTGGGCAGCGTCGGCCGTCTCCACGGGGAAATATTCCTCAATGCGCGTGATGCCCATGAGGCTCATGTTCTGGGTTATTTCCACAGCGTTGGTGCTCCAGGGCGTGACCATCTCGCGGCGCGGGCCGACGAAGAATCCCTTCAGCTCCGCCTCGTTCAACAGCGTGGCGTCGCCATAGAGCCAGCACAGCGCGTCGACCTCAGCCGCAGAGGGCTGGTGGTCCATTTCCGTCGCGATGACATTCTCTTTCTGAGTCTTAAAGAATAGAATCATAGATACAAATGGGAGATTAATATTTTAACTTTGCTGCAAAGTTAGTGCAAATGAGCGACATGACAAAGAAAAACAAGGGTTTTCTTTGCATGGTCGAATGCATCCTTAACTTATTCAAAGTTAGTGTGAATGAGCGACATGACAAAGAAAAACACCATAGGACCCATCGCCTATTGCATATGGGCGACGGCGAATGCACTGAAAAGGAAAAACGAAGCTGACGAAAAACAGTCAGAAAACAGGACAGACCGAAACCAGGAGAACCTGCAACGGAAAGCGAAAGCATGCCATCCACTTTACAAAAGACGGCTAAATGGAACGCAAATGACGACTACCGACAAGGCAAAAGATGACCTTCGGCAAGGCCTTCGAAAGTCCTGTAGAACTCAAAAGACAGTCTTTCTGCAAGCAAACGAGTCGTCTCGTCACCAACAGGCATGTCTAAGAGCACAAAAAAGCAGAAGCATTGACACTCCTCCTGCATGGCAAAGATAGCAAATCAAAACGACATTTGCAAATAAGCAACCAAAAAACCGTACACTTTCATACTCTTCCTGCGCAACTTTCAGCCTGTTCAAATCGGCGCATGACGCTAAATCCGCCCCTACCTCACACGGAATGCATGGGCGTCATGCCAAAGTGCTTCTTGACATACTTGCCGAAAAAGGAGGGGATGGCGAAGCCCAGACGGCTGGCAATCTGCTTCATCGGCAGGTCGGTCTGTTTGAGATAATAGCGTATCTCCCCCAGTACATGCCCGGATATGCCGGAGGCGCAGACGCTCTATCAGCAGGCACGCGACCGACGCACCGACGCCTTCGCCGACTATCAGAACCGTCTGCTCGACTATAAACAGGCCGTAGGACAATAAAACGGCGAAAGCACGTTATATCATCACCTCTTATATTATATAAAGCAAAATATACTCAAGACTATGAATTTAGAAGAAGCTATCAAGGCGCGTCATGCCGTAAGAAGCTATACAGACCGCCCCATAGAAAAGGGAAAAATCGACAAACTCACAGAGCTGATGAACGAATGCAACCACCGTTCGGGGCTCCACATCCAGCTCGTCACCGGCGACACGAAAGCCTTCGACAGCCGGCTGGCCCGCTACGGCAAGTTCTCGGGCGTGAGCAACTATTTCGCCATGGTCGGCCATAAGAGCAGTGACCTCGACGAGGCCATCGGCTACTGGGGCGAGCAGTTGGTGCTGAAGGCCCAGACCATGGGCCTCAACACCTGCTGGGTGGGGCTGACCTTCAAGAAGAACCCGGCTGCAATCCAGTTGGCCGACGGCGAGACGCTGCGCTGCGTCATCGCTCTCGGCTATGGCACCACACAGGGCGTGGCTCACAAGGTGAAGACCGCCGACAAGGTGGCCAAGTCCGACGGCCCCATGCCCGACTGGTTCTGCCGAGGTGTGGAAGCGGCACTGCTGGCCCCGACAGCCGTCAACCAACAGAAGTTCACCTTCTCACTACTTGCCGACGGGCGCGTGAGGGCCAAGGCCGGATGGGGATTCTTCACAAAAGTAGATCTGGGTATTGCGAAATATCACTTCGAGATTGGTGCCGGGAAGGAAAACTTCATGTGGCAAACCATTTCTTGACGGCTCTTTAAGACGACAGCATACATAAAAAACGGGCGACAGCTCCCGCTGGCACCCGTTTTCTCTTATCACCTTTCCGCCCACTTGCCACCACGGCAAGACTAACGAAGGTGTGATAAGTTTCAAAACTTTTTTCTATTATGTAATTTTATTATGAAACATGAAGGCCTCCCTTCGAATCCTGTTCTGCAAGAAAGGCCTGTCTAAAACTTGGACATCGCTTATGCCAGGCTCCCTACTAAATAGAGAACAGGCAAATTGCACGAAGAAAACTTTTCGCTTTATTCCTGCTCGCGTGTCATTCGTCCTCACGGATTTAAAAATCACTAAAAACTAAATCTATTTCCTTTTTGCAAAGTAATTCTATGCAAAGATAGAGAAAATACAAAAGACATACAAGTTTTTTGCCGCTTTTTATCTTTTTAGCACTCATTTTTTGCATGATACAACAGAAATTACTAACTTTGTCCAGTAAAATTATAATTAGTTAAAAGCAACCTAAACTCAAAAAAGCATCACAATGAGAACATTTTAAACCCTCATGGCTTTGGCGGCTCTCTGCCTATTGCCTGCACGTGTCAGCGCACAGGAAGGCTTTGTCGCCTATGGTGCCAAAGTCTACGAGACCGTCGCCTCCGCCGCACACGGCTACGTAGAGACTCTTGACGGAGCCCCTGCCGCATCGGGCATCAACATCCCCGGCGAGCAGCGTGGCGATGACGGACTGCCGAAGAACGTGCGCCAGTTGACCAACTGGACCAACAAGAACTCGTGCGCCGTCTACTTCTTCCACCATCCACGTGCCAAGGTGGCCACGGCCATGCGCCTCACCATCCCCAAAGGAAAGAAAGTGACCTTCCGGCTAACCGTCACCGACCCCGACGATCCTGATGTGGCACTCATCAACGACACCATCGAGCTCGAAGGAACTGGCAAGGCCATGGACACCACGCTCTGCGAGCGCACCTACCGCAGCGCCAAGTACTACCGTTACCGCCTGCAGTGCCTCAACGGCAACAACAACATCACCACCCTCGACCAGTTCATGGTCCGCAGCCGCACCAAGGAGCCCGGCTATGCGGCCAACTACCTCTCGTCGCCCTCCGTGCACCTGGGCAGCTGGCGTTCCACCGACCCCACCGTGCCCACAGGCAACATCTTCGACTTCACCTATATGGAAGTCATGATTCCCAAATCGTCTGACATCGTGGGCACCTATGCCATGTCGCTCGGCGTGCTCAGCGGCTATATGGGCATTCAGAACGACGGCAAGGACTCCAACGGCAACACCATCCACGACATCATCTTCTCCATGTGGGACAAGGGATCCGTCGACGAAGACCCCAACCTGCCCGAGTATCTGCGCGCCGGCGCTGTCGACGCCAACCCCGAGGCCAACCTCTACCGTTTCTCCGGCGAGGGCACGGGAGCAGGATGCCGCCTCAACGGTTATCGCTGGTACCCCGACACGTTCGTGCAGTTCATCTGCAACGCCCGTCCCGAGAAGACTTCCTACACCACCATCGAGAACGGAGACACCATTGAGCATCCGCAGAACAACATCCTCGTCTCGGCATGGTTCAACGCGCAGGACGGCAAGGGATGGCAGTATCTTGCCACCACTCGCATCCGCAACACCAACGACCTCATGGGCAGTTGGTACTCCTTCCTGGAGAACTATAACTGGCCCACCGGCGAGGCCAGCCGCAAAGCCTACTACCGCCGCGGCTTCGCCCACGAATATACCACCGGCAAATGGTACAACTTCAACCAAGTGAATTTCGGAAACACCGACGGCGGCAGCGCCATCGGCGCACGCAACGACTTCGGACAGGGTTCCACCACCGACTTCCCCGCCACCTTCTTCATGCAGAGCGGCGGCTACACAGCCAACAATAAGACCTCACAGAGCGTGGCCTATGCCACTGACTTCACACCCGTGGACACCATCCAGTTGCAACCGCTGCTCGACCGCGTGCAGCAGGCCGTCGACAAGGAGAAACGCAAGCAGGAAGAGGAAGAGGCCTTCAACAAGAGCGTCTACGACAAGACAGGCTGGAAGGTCATCTACAAATCGAGCGAGGAGACATCGGGCGAAGGCTCCAACGGCCGTGCCCAGCAGACTGTCGACGGCGACACCAAGACCTATTGGCACTCGAAGTGGACAGGCAGCACAGCACAGCTTCCCCACACCATCACCGTTGACATGCTCAAGGAACTCCCCGTGGGCTCCTATCAGATCACGCAGAGCAAGAGCGGCGGACAAACCCGCTACATCAAGGCCTACAAGATGTACGGCTCCACCGACAACAAGACATGGACACTGCTCCACAGCGACGACGACACCCCCGACGAGGCCTCGTTCCGCGTTTGGCTCGACAGCGTCGTCAACATCCGCTACTTCAAGATTGTGGTCAGCGCCACCCGCGCCACCGACGGTCCCTTCGTCCGCATCAATGAGATGGACATGGCTGCAGCCGGACAGACCACAGGCATCGACCAGGTAAAAGTCAAGCCCAGCAGTGCCGACAACGCACAAATGTTCACCGCCGGCGGCAAGGTCATCGTCGTGCCGGGCAACGGCGACCTGCGCCGGGCCACGCTCCACGTCTACACATCAGACGGACGCATGATGGCACGTCGCGACATGAAGGTTGAAGGCGACGCATTCACCGTCGACATGCCCGCATTGGATCCCGGAATCTATCTGTTCGTGACCAATCTGGAAGATGGTGTCGTCTGCCGCAAGATTTCCGTCCGCTAAGACATAGCGTACCCTATCAAGAGAAAAAAAATTGCCGATTCATTCTTTTTCGACCGGTCGCAGGAGTTATCTCCTGTGGCCGGTCTTTCTTTTGCCTCTTTTCATTGGGAGGCAAGAATAAGATAAATAAGTTTAGCGATTGAAGATAAAAGTATCGTTTTCCCACTATACCTTTTCATTGTAGAACAACGGAATAATTTACGCCGACTTCTTCGGTGAAGCCAATTAAAATTTGTACTTTTGCAAAAACAAAAGCAATGCGAGTCAGCAAGACTTCTGCCCGATTGCCGACGGCAACCTCGTAGGGGTTGAGCAGTTATCGTGACAAAGAAGAAGTATGCCGTTGAATTTTAAAAAGCATATGACCATTTTCCACATGGAGACAAAGATAGAAACAACCAACGAAGGAGGAAACGTACAGGCTTACGAAGGCGATGAACTCGTCGGGCAGCTCGACTTCACGTTCAAGGACAATATGCTGAGCATCGACCATACCCGGGCTTTCAGAGAAGGCATGGGCGTGGGAGCCCTGCTGGTCAGTGCCGCCAACGACTACGCCATCAGGCACACGCTGAAAGTCCTGCCCGTATGCCCATTTGCCCGCACATGGTATCTGCGGCATCCGCAGTTCAAGGACATACTCGACGAAACCATGCCATCATAGCTGAAAAGGAAGTTTCAACGTTGCCTATATCAAAGATTTCCATTAATTTTGCGTCAATCTATTGCTTATTACGGCACCATTTGCCATGAACAAGCGCAAACTGTTCAAAACAGGAGTAAGCTTTTCCCAATCCAAATGTTGCATTGACCAATGGATTGTTGCATAAAACATCAACACATAAAACCAACAAAACGATTATGAAACCCATCACAACAAAGAACGCGCCGGCCGCCATCGGCCCCTACAGCCAGGCCATCCGCACAGGCAACCTCGTCTTCGTCAGCGGTCAGCTGCCCATCGATCCCGCTACAGGTCTCTTCGCCGAGGGCGGCATCAAGGAGCTCACCCGACAGAGCCTCACCAACATCAGCCACATCCTGCAGGAAGCCGGCACCAACATGTCGCGCGTCGTGAAGACCACCGTCCTGCTTGCCGACATGGCTGACTTCGCCGACATGAACGAGGTCTACGCCTCTTTCTTCACCGACCCCTTCCCCGCACGCTCCGCCTTCGCCGTCAAGACGCTGCCCAAAGGCGCCCGCGTCGAGATAGAGTGCATCGCGGAAATAGATTGACCCCATCGCCGGTTCGACAAAGACCGACGCCACCCATGCAAGGGCTGAGCCTCCGTCCGGGAGCTCAGCCCTGTTTCTTTATTTACGCAACAACAAATTCCACCTCCCTACTTCACTTTCCCCCTTTGACAGAATTTGGTACAGCAGAGCACTAATTTGGGCTCAGAGCTTTTAGTAGGGATAAAATCT
>CAYPJA010000005.1:0-53477 GCA_964411005.1 uncultured Prevotella sp.
AAGAAGGAGAACGAAAAATGAGTAATCGAATCTATTTGTGCCTGGCCCACATGAGTGAGGAAGGCGAGGAAATGCGTTATGTGAAGGAGGCGTTCGATACCAACTGGGTGGTTCCACTTGGTCCGAACGTGAATGGCTTTGAGGCTGACTTGGAACGCTTTGCCGCCTCACGTGCCGACGGAACGCCGGACGAGGGCCTGTGCGGCAAGCGCGTCGTGGCCTTGTGCTCGGGAACCGCAGCCGTCCATCTGAGTCTGGTGGCGCTTGGCGTGAAGGCCGGCGACGAGGTGATTTGCCAAAGTTTCACGTTTTGCGCCTCCTCTCACCCCGTCACTTATCTTGGCGCGACCCCTGTGTTCGTAGACTCTGAGCCCGACACTTGGAACATGGATCCCCGGCTGTTGGAGCAGGCCGTCTGCGACCGCATGGCCAAGACCGGACGGAAGCCCCGCGCCATCATCGTCGTGCACCTCTATGGCATGCCGGCGAAGATGGATGAGATTCTTGCCGTCGGTGCCCGATATGGCATTCCCGTCATCGAGGATGCCGCCGAAGGCCTTGGCTCGCGCTACGATGGCCGCCTGTGCGGCACGTTCGGAGAGTTCGGCATACTTAGTTTCAATGGCAACAAGATGATAACGACAAGTGGTGGCGGCGCGCTCGTCTGCCCTGATGAGGCCACCCGCGACCGCATCATGTTCTTTGCCACGCAGGCGCGCGAGGCTTTTCCTTATTATCAGCATGAGGAGATTGGCTTCAACTATCGCATGAGCAATATCTGCGCGGGCATCGGACGTGGGCAGATGACGGTGCTTCGCGACCACATCGCCCACCATCATCACGTGGCGCGTCTCTATGAGGAGGGCTTCCGCGACGTGGACGGGGTCTGCTTCCACAAGAACCCGTCGGCCCGCTTCGACTCCAACTATTGGCTAAGCACCATCACGCTGGACGCCTCGCTGCGTGTCGTCGGCGAGCAGAACGCCTATGCCCGCGCCGTGCAGGGCGCGGTGGGTGGCGCGGCCGGTGTCGTTCACGCCACGGGACAGACCCACACCGCCAGCGAGCCCAATCGCAATGTGGAGGCCATGCGTATGGCTCTCGACGCGGCCGGCATCGAGAGCAGGCCCTTGTGGAAGCCCATGCACCTGCAGCCCTGCTATCAAGAGTCGCCCTGCTATGTGAACGGCGTGTCCGAAGGGCTGTTCAAGCGGGGGCTCTGCCTGCCGTCCGGGCCCATGGTGACCGATGAGGATGTGGCCCGCATCATCCGCATCATCAAGGAGAGCCTGATGGGCTGAGCGTGCGAGTCGTCAATTGTATATCGACTTTCAGGATGATTTATTTATCTATAGTGATTCCGTTCTACAACGCCGAGCCCACGCTTCGGCGTTGCCTGGATTCCATCGTCGCTCAACAGTTGCCTGCCGATGAGGTGGAGGTGATTCTTGTCAATGATGGTTCTACCGATGGTTCCATGAGTCTCTGTGAGGCGTATGCGATGCGCCATCCGTGGATGCGGATCCTCAACACGTGGCACCAGGGGCAGGGTCATGCCCGCAACTACGGCATGGATGCGGCACGGGGCAAGTATGTGATGTTTGTCGATGCCGACGACGCCCTCTCCACGACGCCCGTGACAGGGCAGAGCCATGGCCCGGTCGGCCGGTCGGCTCAGTCGTCCTACCCCCCCCCGGTGCCGGAGACCGCCATCCATTTGGCCTTCCGCAAGTATGTCTGCCGTGAGGACGTAGACGTCATCAGGTTTGAGGATGCCGATAATTATCTTTGCGATGGCCACGATTATCTCACCCGCTGTGGCTTGCCAACCGATTGTGTCAGCATGTGGTGCAACCGCGAATATCTGAGGAGGCATCATGTCAGGTTCCGTCATTATCGTGTGGCCGAGGAGTATGTCTTTGCCGCTCACGTGCTGTTGGCCAATCCGCGGCTGATGACGCTCAAGCTGCACGTCTACGACCGCCTGCCCAATGCCCGCGGCGTGCGCTGCGGCAAGGGCAAGGACTTTGCCCGCGAGTATGTGGGAAGCTATCTGAAGGCCGTGAGCTGCATATCCGGCCTGATGGAGATTTACGGAATCGGCTATCACACCGGCGTCTATAACAGTTGCGCAGACCGTCTCAACGCAATCAAGTCGGAAGGCGCGCGCATGATGCCGCGGGCCCGTTACAATCGCCGGGAGCACCGACGTATGAGCCATGTGTGCTCAGAGTCGTTTTATTATCCCATCTGTTTTTGGAAAGACAACCGACAGAACAAGTTGCTCGTGTGGTGGCAGAACGCTCTCATCCAGACTTACTGGCTCTACAGGGTGGTGAGTCTGTTTTAGCCATTCGCCCATTGCGAAACCTTACACGTTTGTAATTGACACTCCCGACCTGCCTGACTCCGCCACGGAGACAGGCTGGAGCCACTCCTGCCCGCGTCTTGCAAGAACATCCGATTTCCAAACTCCCGGCATATTCCTTACGCACATTCTTCTCATCCGGCCTGCGACGGGCGGGGTGGGCGTCGTTCTCGTAGAAACAATTCATAATAAATGTTTACTAATTCCTAGTGCCATTAATTTGCAATTAGTAATCCGTAATTAATAATTCGTATATATATGCTCTTGTTGAAGAAAATCATCAATTGGTATTTCACGAAGAATGCGTTGCCCTATTGGGTGGTGATGGCTCTCGACTGCCTGATCTGCTACCTCTCGGGCATCCTCGTCTTCTGGTTCTATTATCGCGGGGCGGTCACGCTGGGCAACATCATCCTGCTCTCGAAGACCATCTTCATGTACATGGTGTTCAATCTGATCGGCTTCCGCGTCTTCAAGACCTATTCGGGCATCATCCGCTATTCGTCCTTCGTCGACCTCTCGCGGGTGGGATATGCCATGGCGCTGTCGTGTGTCATAGCCGAGGTTATGCATTATGTGGTCTATGGATGGAACCTCAACTTCGTGCGCTTGCAGGGGCGGCAGATCTTCCTGATGTATGTCGTTGCCACCATTACGATGTGGGCCATGCGCGTGCTTGTGAAGTCGGTCTATGATGTCATGTTCTCGTCCGACAAGGGGCAGCGCGCCCTCGTCTATGGAGCCGGGGGCGACGGAGTGGGTCTGGCCAAGAGCATCCGCAACGAGAAGCCGGCTCGCTTCCGCCTGAAGGGCTTCCTCACGGACGACGGCCAGCTCGACGGCCGCATCCTTTTAGGCGTCAAGGTGCATGCCGTGACCGCCGACGTGACCGGCCTGCTGCGAGCCATGCATGTGCAGGCGGTGCTGGTATCGCCGCTGATGAAAGAGCGTTTCCGTGCCGATGGCCGCCTGCAGGACGCTCTCTTGGAGGCCGGCGTTCGCATCTTCATGACGCACGAGTCGAAAGAGTGGCGGCAGGACGATGACCGTCCGCAGGCCCAGCTTCGTGAGGTACGCATTGCCGACCTGCTGCCGCGCGAGCAGATAGAGGTCGACATGCAGGCCGTTGGGCGTCAGCTCGCGGGCCGCGCGGTGATGATCACGGGCTCGGCCGGCAGCATCGGGTCGGAGCTGGTGAGGCAGGTGGCGGCCCTCTCGCCTGCGCAGATGGTGCTTGTCGACCAGGCCGAGACCCCGCAGCACGACATCCGGCTGATGATGGCCCGCGATTTTCCGTCCGTGCAGGTTGTGGCCGTCGTCACGTCCGTCACCCGGCAGGATCACATCGAGCGGCTTTTCCGCCGTTACCGCCCCTCCTATGTCTTCCATGCCGCAGCCTACAAGCATGTGCCGATGATGGAGGACAACCCGTGTGAGGCGGTCATCAACAACGTCATGGGCACGAAAATACTGGCCGATCTGAGTGCGCGCTATGGCGTAGACAAGTTTGTGATGGTCTCCACCGACAAGGCCGTCAACCCAACCAACGTGATGGGCTGCTCGAAGCGCATCTGCGAGATCTACGTGCAGAGCCTCAACGACGCACTCGCCCTCACGGCCGACGGGCGCGACGGGCACGAGGCTGCCCGCCCGACGCAGTTTGTCACCACCCGTTTCGGCAACGTGTTGGGCTCCAATGGCTCGGTCATCCCGCTCTTTGAGCGGCAAATCAAGGCCGGCGGCCCCGTCACGGTCACCGATCCCGGCATCATCCGTTTCTTCATGCTCATTCCCGAGGCCTGCCGGTTGGTGCTGGAGGCGGCCACGCGTGGCCGTGGCGGCGAGGTGTTGGTCTTCGACATGGGCAAGCCCGTGCGCATCGCCGACCTCGCCCGCCGCATGATCAAGCTCAGCGGAGCGCGCGACGTGGAGATTCGTTACACCGGTCTGCGTCCCGGCGAGAAGCTTTATGAGGAGGTGTTGTCGGATGCTGAGAACACGCTGCCCTCGTTCCACGAGAAGATACGCGTGGCCCGCGTGCGCCGTTACGATTACTCGCGCGTTGAGGCCGACATCGACAAGCTCCTGAACCTTGCCCAGGCCCTCGACGAGCGGGCCACTGTGGCACAGATGAAGGCGATGGTACCCGAATATGTAAGCAACCACTCGGTCTGGCAGTCGCTCGACCAACAGCGTCCGGAGGCATGACCCGCGACCAGTTTCTGCTCATGCTGCTGCGCGCGGAGCTCTGGGGAACACCCGTGCGGCCGTTCAGCATGCAGCCCCGGTCTTGCCGCGAGCTCAAGGATGCGGCCTCCCGACAGGCCGTCATCGGCTTGCTCTGCGGTGCGTTGACGAAGAGTTGCCGCCTCGGCGCGCAGGATGTCGCCGACACCTACGCCACCCTCGCCGACCTTCAGCGTGCCAATCGCGAGGCCGACCACGCCGTGGCCATGCTTGACGCGCTGCTCGCGCCCCACGCCATACGCTACGTCATCGTGAAGGGACAGACGCTCGCCGCGCTCTACCCGCACCCCGGGCGGCGTATGCCGGGCGACATCGACTTCTATGTCGCGCCGTCCGACTTCGACCGTGCGCGCCGGATCATTGCCCGGGCATGGTCAGTCGACTCCTTTTCCGCCGACGGCGGGGAGGGCGAGGACCGCGAGGCCATGTCGCAGCACCTTGCCTTCGAGCACGACGGTCAGCTCTTCGAGATGCACCACACGCTACTCAGCTTTGCCTCGGCCCGTGCCGAAAGGCGCTTCCGGCGGCTCCTCGACGCGGCTCCCGCGGCCTCTGTCTGCGTGGGAGGCCGCGACGTGCCTGTGCTGCCGGAGGTGTTGAGCGTTGTCTACACCTTTCTTCATCTCTACCGGCATCTGCTGGAGCTCGGTGTCGGGCTGCGTCAGTTCTGCGATTTCGCCGTACTTCTCGATCATTACAGCCGCCGTGCGCGGCCTGCCGACAACGAGCAGCTGCGCCACGTGTTGCGCTGGCTCGGCTTCGAGCATGCCTTCTGTGCCGCCGGTTGGCTGTGTGTGGACAGTCTTGGCCTGCGGGTCTTCCCCTTTCCCGTCAGCGATGCTGACAAGCGGCGGGCCCGCCGCCTGCTCGCCATCGTGCTCCGACGGGGCAACATGGGTCAGCACGGCCGTCGTCATGCCGTGCGCTCCGGGTGGCGCTATTGCGTCGAGCAGTTTGCCGTCAAGCTCCGTCATGCCATCCTGCTCTTTCCCCTCTCGCCGCGGGAGTGTCTCGCCGTCATCGGTCGTGAGATTCCGCTGCGCGTAGGGCAGGCTCTGAGAAGGGCCGTCGGGAGGAGAAGGGGCTGAAAAGAGGTCGGTTTTCTTGACACCTCGTTTGTAGTTGTAATCCTTTTTTGTTATCTTTTCAATGCAGGAGAAGCGTAGATGCTTCTCCTTTTTTCGTATGTTTCGGTGCCAAAGGCATCAAGGTGTGTCTTTTTCATGCTTTCGGGCGTTGCAAGAGAGCGTTGGGGGCGTTGCAAGAAGCCGTTGGTGACGTTGCGAAAGACCGTCTTTCGCGCTTCAAGAGATGGTTGGCTGCCGCGCAAAAGACGGCTTTTCGCAAATGGGGCACGGGCTTCGGCCTTCGCGCGTCGGCACCACGCTGTCGGCATTGTCATCCCGGAGACGGCGCATGGCGTTGACACTGCGGCGCGCGCCGTCGGCTGCCGTCACCGTTAATAGGGGGCGCAGGTGTTGGCAGATACGAAAAAATGTCGTACTTTTGCGGTCGTTAATGAAGCTGTCATGACGGATGATGAACAACGAGAGCATAGATAATTACCTCTTCGATGAGGAAAACCGTTATACGCAGGCGGACGACCTGTGGAGCGGCTACTTGGCCGAGAGCCTGGACGAGATAGACGAGCGGCCGTGGGTGCAGGCCGACAGCCTCTCTCTTCGTCATGACCTCAACCGCCAGGTGGCTGATCTGCTGGAGCGGGTGCTCACGGAGGAAGAGGAAGAGTTGGTCAGGCTCTATTTCGGCATCGGCCGTCGGCGACATTCCATGGATGAGTTGGCGGCACTGTTTGACGGTGAGACCCGGGTCTTGGCTCGTCTGCAGGCGGCCATGGATAAGCTCCGCTATTCTGACGAGATTCTCTCCATCTATAAGTATCTGCATAAATGAGGGGGCGTGACCGCGCTTTCGGCAAAGGCCGTTGCCGTCATGTCTCCTGTCGGACGCAAGGGTAATGTGTTTTTCCGGTTTCTTTTTTACATGAAATTCCGCTTTGGCGGCTCTTTTTTCAGCATCTTTTCTAAGTTTTTCTCCGTAGGCCCGAACCTCGGCGAGACGCCGTCCGGCCTGCTTTTCGTCTTCCTGCCAGCCAGAGTGCGAGGTAGGTCAAGGCCCCGTTGAGCATGAGCAACTCGTAGCCGAGGTGGTAGCCGAGGCCGGCGGCGAGGCTACGGTCGAGGGCGAGACAGACGAGTGGGGCGGCGATGCAGGCGAGGGGCGCGGCGTGGTCGGCACCCGGACGGTCGGGCCTCGTCATGCTCTTGGCAGGCGAAGGGCGGCGGGCGAGGAGCGCGTAGGCGAAGAGACCAAGCAGCGGGCCATAGGTATAGGAGCAGAGCGTGTAGATGGCGTCAATGGCACTGGCGGAACTGATGGCCTTGAAAGCAAGGATGAAGAGGACGAAAACGGCGGCGATGGCCACATGGGCGCGGCGTCGCAGGCGTTCGTCGGAGGGTCTTCCGGCAAGGTCTACGCAGAAAGTGGTGGTGAGGGCAGTGAGGGCTGAGTCGGCCGATGAGAACGCCGAGGCCACCACGCCGAGGGTGAAGAGCACGACTACGCTTGTGCCCAAGGCCCCCGTGGCCGTGAACATGGGCAGCAGATTGTCGCCCTGTGCCGGGAGGGCGATGCCGCGCTGGGAGGCAAGCATCAGCAGCAGTACGCCCAACGAGAGAAAGAGCAGGTTGACCGGAACGAAGGCGCAGCCGTAGCAACACATGTTTTTCTGCGCGTCGCGCAAGGTCTTGCAGGTGAGGTTCTTCTGCATCATGTCCTGGTCGAGGCCGGTCATGACGATGGCTACAAAGGCTCCGCTGAGAAACTGCTTGCAGAAATGCTGACGGCTCATCCAGTCGGAGAACTCGAAGACGCGGCTGTGAGGGTCGCGCATGATGGCCGTCACGGCCTCGCCGGGCGACAGGTGGAGGGCGGCGACGACCTGATGGATGATGACGATGAGGGCGGTCAGCATGCAGAGCGTCTGGAAGGTGTCGGTGAAGACGAGCGTGCGGATGCCGCCGCGCCGCGTGTAGAGCCAGATGAGGGCTACCATGGCGACAACGGTGACGGCGAAGGGCACGCCTGCGGCATCGAACACGAAATGCTGGAGAACGGCGCAGACCACATAGAAGCGCACGGCGGCGCCGGTGGTCTTCGACAGCAGGAAGAACGCTGCGCCCGTCTTGTAGGCTCTCGGGCCGATGCGGTCGAGCAGGCAGGCATAGATGGTGGTGAGACGTTGGCGGTAGTAGACGGGCAGAAGCACGAAGGCAATGACCAGATAGCCGACGATGAAGCCCATGCACATCTGCAAATAGGTCATGTCGGAGGCGATGACCATGCCCGGGACAGAGATGAAGGTGATGCCGGAGATGGAGGCTCCCACCATGCCGAAGGCTACCATGTGCCACGGCGAGCGGCGTCCGGCCCGGAAGAAGGTGTCGTTGTCGGAGCGGCGGGCGGTGAGGCGGCTCAGCAGAAGCAGGGCAGCGAAATAGGCCAGAAGGGTGAGAAGGATAACCATTTGTGGCACAAAGATATGAAAAAAACGGCGAAACGTTTGGCTTTTAGACAAGAAAAAGATAAATTTGCAGTGATAATCAAAAAGCCAACCGCTCGAAACAAACAATAAAACGATATATCTATGAACATTCATGAATATCAGGCGAAAGCCTTTTTTGCAAACTATGGCATTCCCACATCTGATTTCATACTCTGCCGCACGGCTGATGAGGCCGCTGATGCCTATCGCCGGCTGGGTGTGGAAAAGGTAGTCGTCAAGGCTCAGGTGCACACCGGTGGCCGCGGAAAGGCCGGTGGCGTGAAGCTGGCCACATCGGCCGAGGAGGCCCGGACGCAGGCCGGGGCCATTCTGGGGATGGACATCAAGGGACTACGGGTGGACCGGGTGATCGTCACCGAGGCCGTCAACATCGCCTCCGAGTGCTATGTGAGCATCCTGGTGGACCGTGCCTCCAAGTGCCCGATGATGATGCTGAGTCGTTCGGGCGGCATCGACATCGAGCAGGTGGCCCACGAGACGCCGGAGAAAATCAGCCGAATCGTGATAGACCCCGTCATCGGCATGACCGATTTCCTGGCTCGCGAGGCGGCTTTCAAGCTCTATGACGACATGGCCCAGGTGAAGCAGGCCACGCGTTTGCTGAAGAGTCTCTACCGCCTGTTTATGGAGAAGGATGCCACGCTGGCCGAAATCAATCCGCTCGTGATGACTGCCGACGGCACGCTGACGGCTGTCGACGCCAAGATGTCGTTCGACAACAACGCGCTCTACCGTCATCCCGACGTGGCCGAGCTATTCGAGCCCAACGAGGAAGAGAAAAAAGAGCAGCTGGCCAAGGAGAAGGGATTCAGCTATGTCAATCTGGGTGGCAGCATCGGCTGCATGGTCAACGGGGCAGGTCTGGCCATGGCCACCGTCGATATGCTTAAGCTCTATGGTGGCGAGCCGGCCAACTTCCTTGACATCGGCGGCAGTTCCAATCCCGAGAAAATCGTGGAGGCGTTCAAGCTCTTGATGAGCGACGGGCATGTCAAGGTGGTGCTTATCAACATCTTTGGCGGCATCACGCGCTGCGACGACGTGGCCAAGGGACTGCTGGAGGCCATCGGCCTGCTCAAGCCGCAGTTGCCCATCGTGATCAGACTCACCGGAACCAATGAGGCCGAGGGCAGAAAGCTGCTCGAAGGCACCCACTTCACCGTCGCGACAACCATGGCCGATGCCGGAAAGAAGGCGGTGGCGTTGGCTCGTGAGGCGCAGGCTCAATAAGGAAAACGGAGAAACAGGGAAGAGAAAACAAGAAAACACCTATTTTTTATATTATGAGCATTCTAATCGACAAAAATACAAAGCTAATCGTTCAGGGCATCACGGGGCGTGATGGAAGTTTCCATGCGGCCAAGATGAAAGAGTATGGAACCAATGTCGTCGGTGGCACGTCGCCCGGCAAGGGCGGACAGACCGTCAGCGGCATACCTGTTTTCAACACGGTCAAGGAGGCCGTCGAGGCCACCGGGGCCAACGCGTCTGTCATCTTCGTGCCCGCAGCGTTTGCCAAGGATGCGATGCTGGAGGCCATCGACAGCGGCATCCGGCTGCTGGTCTGCATCACTGAGGGGGTGCCTGTGCTCGACGCCGTGGCCGCTCAGCGTTATGCGCGCATCAAGGGAGTGAAGGTGATAGGGCCCAACTGCCCGGGACTCATCTCGCCAGACCTTTCCATGGTGGGCATCATGCCGACCAATATCTTCAAGAAAGGCCACACGGGAGTCATCAGCCGTAGCGGTACGCTGACTTACGAGGTGGTCTATAATCTCACGCAGGCAGGCTTCGGACAGTCGACGGCCATCGGTGTGGGCGGCGATCCCGTGGTGGGACTCTACTTTGAAGACCTGTTGCGCATGTTCCAGGACGACCCCGATACCGACAGCATCGTGCTCATCGGCGAGATAGGCGGCGATGCCGAGGAGCGCGCCGCGCAGTTCATCCGGCGTCATGTCACCAAGCCGGTCGTGGCTTTCATCTCCGGCCGGCAGGCTCCAAAGGGAAAGCAGATGGGTCATGCCGGGGCCATCGTCTCGGGCAGTGCAGGCACTGCCGACGGCAAGGTGGTCGCATTTGAGGCAGCCGGCGTGCCCGTGGCCAAGGAAACCTGCGAGATACCGGAGCTGGTTAAGAAACTATTGTCGAATCAATAAATGTGAACTCTTATACTTTCTTTATCTGATATGAAGCAAATCGTAGAGTGCGTACCCAATTTCAGCGAGGGACGCGACCAGAAAGTCATTCATGCCATCACGGATGCGGTGAAGGCTGTGAAAGGTGTGAAACTGCTTGACGTGGATCCGGGCGAGGCTACCAACCGCACGGTAGTGACCTTTGTGGGCGAGTTGGAGCCTGTCTGTGAGGCCGCCTTCCAAGCGGTCGCTGTGGCGGCCCGGCTGATTGACATGCGTCGTCACCATGGCGCGCATCCCCGCATGGGAGCCACTGATGTGCTGCCTCTGGTGCCGGTGAGTGGCATCACGCTCGAAGAGTGTGCCGAGCGGTCGCGACAGCTGGCACAGCGCATCGCTGACGAGCTGCAAATACCGTGCTACTGCTATGAGGCGGCTGCGCTGAGACCCGAACGCCGGAACCTGGCCGTGTGCCGAGAGGGCGAATATGAGGCGCTGCCCGAACGTTTGGCCGCTGCCGCTACGGCTCCCGATTATGGCGCGCGGCCGTTTGATGAGGGCGTTGCCCGTACGGGCTGTACGGTCGTTGGTGCACGCGACTTCCTCATTGCTGTCAACTTCAACCTCAACACCACGTCGACACGGCGTGCCAATGCCATCGCCTTCGACGTCAGAGAGAAGGGACGGCCGCTGCGCGAGGGTGGAAAACTCACGGGTAAGCCGCTCAAGGATGAGCATGGGGAACCGATCATGCAGCCGGGCACGCTGAAAGCCACGAAGGCTATAGGCTGGTATATTGATGAATATGGCATCGCGCAGGTGTCGATGAATATCACTGACATCAACGTTACGCCGCTCCACAAGGCGTTCGATGAGGTCTGTCGTTGTGCCATGAACCGTGGCCTGCGTGTCACGGGCACCGAGATAGTGGGTCTTATCCCCAAGCGGGTGCTCATAGAGGCCGGACGCTACTATCTGGAGAAGCAACAACGATCGGTGGGCGTGCCGGAGGACGACATCATCAGCATGGCAGTCAAATCGATGAGCCTGAATGATCTCAAGCCGTTTGACCCTCATGAGAAAGTCGTCGAGATGTTGCTGGAGGACGACGAGCGGCAACCGCGCCTCGTTGACCTCAGCGTGCAGGCCTTCACAGAAGAGACTTCGCGCGAGAGTCCTGCCCCCGGCGGTGGAACCATCTCGGCCTGTATGGGAGCGCTGGGTGCTGCCTTGGGTACGATGGTCGCCAATCTGTCGGCTCACAAGCGTGGATGGGACGACCGCTGGGAGGAGTTCAGCCGGTGGGCTGACAAGGGACAGCGGTTGCAGCAGCGTCTGCTCAGTCTTGTCGATGAGGACACGGAGGCCTTCAATGGCATCATGGCTGCCCTCGGCATGCCCAAGTCCACCCCCGAAGAGAAGGCTGCCCGCAAGGAAGCCTTGCAGCAGGCCACGCTTGTGGCTACGCAGATTCCGCTCGAAACCATGCGCACGGCGTTCGAGGCGTTTGAGGTGTGCCGCGCCATGGCGGCCGAAGGCAACCCCAACAGCGTTTCTGATGCCGGTGTCGGCGCACTGGCCATCCGTGCCGCCGTGCGTGGCGCGGGACTGAACGTCAAGATCAATGCGGCTTCGCTCAGCGACCGTGGGCTGGCCGATGAGCTTGTTGGCGAGGCACATGCGCTCATCGAGAAGGCAGACAGTGAGGAGCGTGAGATCTTAAAGATAGTGGAAGAGAAAATAGGATAAACGAATAATATAGACAACTAATGACATTAGAAGAATTTCGGGCTGACATCCGTGCAGGCATTCCCGACAGCCTGCCGGAGCCGCAAGCCTACGACCCTGACATCAACCATGCGCCGAAGCGCAAGGATATTCTCACGCCTGATGAGAAAAAACTGGCTTTGCGCAATGCGTTGCGCTATTTCCCGAAGCATCTACACGCCGCGTTGGCTCCTGAGTTTGCCGACGAGCTGAAGCGCTACGGACGCATCTACATGTACCGTTACAGGCCGCGCTACGAGATGAAGGCGCGGCCCGTCAGCGACTATCCGCACCGCTCGGAGCAGGCTGCGGCCATCATGCTGATGATTCAGAACAATCTGGATCCGCGCGTTGCGCAGCATCCTCACGAGCTCATCGTCTATGGAGGCAATGGCGCCATTTTCCAGAATTGGGCGCAATATCGGCTTGTGATGCGATATTTGAGCGAGATGACCGACGAGCAGACGCTGGTTATGTATTCCGGCCATCCGTTGGGACTATTCCCGTCGCACAAGCGGGCACCGCGGGTGGTCGTCACCAACGGTATGGTAATCCCCAACTATTCGAAACCAGACGACTGGGAGCGCGATAATGCGCTCGGTGTGAGCCAGTATGGCCAGATGACGGCGGGCTCCTATATGTATATCGGGCCGCAAGGCATCGTTCATGGCACCACCATCACCGTGCTCAATGCGGCCCGCCGCGTGATGAATGATTCCCAGCGGCAGGTGCGCAACCAAATTCCGCTTTTCGTCTCATCGGGACTTGGCGGCATGAGTGGCGCGCAGCCTAAGGCCGGAAATATAGCCAAGGTGGTAAGCGTCGTGGCCGAGATCAATCCCAAGGCTGCGCAAAAGCGATATGAGCAGGGATGGGTGGACGAATTGCACGCGAATCTTGACGAGCTGGTGGATGCCGTGCGCAAGGCACTGGCCGAGAAGCGCGTTGTCTCCATGGCTTATGTGGGCAATGTGGTTGACCTTTGGGAGCGTCTGGCCCGGGAAGACATAGAGGTGAATCTTGGATCTGACCAGACTTCGCTGCATAATCCGTGGGCAGGTGGCTACTATCCGGTAGGTCTGACATTGGAGGAGAGCAAACGGATGATGGCAGATGATCCGAGCGAGTTCCGCAATCGGGTGGAGGACTCACTGCGCAGACAGGTGGCTGCCATCAATGCGTTGGCCGACCGGGGCATGTATTTCTTTGATTATGGCAATGCCTTCCTGTTGCAGTCGGGGCGTGCCGGCGCTGATATACGCCTGTCTGACGGCAGTTTCCGCTATCCGTCGTATGTGCAGGACATCATGGGCCCCATGTTCTTCGACTATGGCTTCGGACCTTTCCGTTGGGTTTGCACGTCGTGTGATCCGGCCGACCTTGAGCTTACCGACCGTCTGGCCACGGAGGTGCTGGAAGAAGAGCGCAGTCATGCGCCAGAGGATATTCAGAATCAGCTTGATGACAACATCCATTGGATAAAGGAGGCTGGCAAGAACCATCTGGTCGTGGGCTCGCAGGCGCGCATTCTCTATGCCGACTGCGAAGGTCGCGCGCAGATTGCGCTGGCTTTCAACAAGGCGTTGCGTGAAGGCAAGCTGAAAGCACCCGTGGTGCTGGGCCGCGACCATCACGACGTGAGCGGTACTGACTCGCCGTTCCGGGAGACCAGCAATATCTACGACGGCTCACAGTTCTGTGCGGACATGGCAGTGCAGAACGTCATCGGCGACAGTTTCCGTGGGGCCACTTGGGTGAGCATCCACAATGGAGGCGGCGTGGGCTGGGGCGAGGTCATCAATGGCGGCTTTGGAATGGTCATTGATGGCAGCACGCAAGCTGACGACAACATCCGAGAGATGCTCTTTTGGGATGTAAATAACGGCATCGCGCGACGCTCTTGGGCGCGAAATGAGGGCTCGATGAGCGCTATTCGCCGTGAGATGGAGCGCACGCCTCAGTTGCAGGTCACCATGCCCAATCTCGTCGACGATGACATCATCAATGAGGCAACCCGTACTTTCTAAGGAAGCAGGTATGGGCCTCATGTCTGTCCGGACGTTTCGTGAGGAAACGTTTGGGACAGACGACGTTTACATTCATTATGTTTAATATAAGTAAGTTGGATTACTTCAAAAGAAACAAATCCTAATGGAACAGAAAATACATGAGATCAGTGCCGGCCATCTGACGCTGGACAAGATTCGGAAAATCATGAGTGACGGCTACCGGCTTCGCCTGGGCGATGATGCCTGTCACCGCATCACACGCTGTCGTGAATACCTCGATCGGAAAATAGCCTCCTCAAAGGTGCCTATCTATGGCGTCACCACGGGGTTCGGCTCGTTGTGCAATATCTCTATCGGCAGTGACCAACTCTCTCAGTTGCAAATCAACTTGATGATGAGTCATGCTTGCGGCACCGGCGACCGCGTGCCCAATGACATTGTCAAGCTGATGCTGCTGCTCAAGGTGCAGTCGCTCAGCTATGGTTATTCAGGGTGTCAGCTCGACACGGTGCAGCGTCTTGTCGATTTCTTTAACCGGGATGTCTATCCCATTGTCTACATGCAAGGTTCTGTGGGCAGCTCCGGCGACTTGGTGCCGTTGGCACATCTCTGCCTGCCGATCGTCGGTCTTGGTGAAGTGGAATACCAAGGACGGCGCATGACAGGAGGTGAGTTGCTCAAGGAAATGGGATGGGAGCCTATCCAACTGGCTTCGAAGGAAGGTCTTGCGCTGCTCAATGGCACGCAGAACATGGAAGCCTTCTGTTGTTGGTCAGTCATTCAGGCCACCCAACTGAGCCAGTGGGCCGACCATATCGCTGCCATGTCATTGGATGCTTACGACGGACGCATCGAGCCTTTCGGTGAGGCTGTCAATGCCGTGCGCCCCCATTACGGACAAGTGGAGACGGCTGCTCATATGCGTCGCTTGCTTGAAGGCAGCGAGCTCATTCAGCAACCGAAGCATCACGTGCAGGATCCCTATTCGTTCCGCTGCATTCCGCAGGTGCATGGTGCCGTCAAGGACACTGTGAGATATGTGCAGCAGGTGACCGATGTGGAGATTAATGCCGCGACCGACAATCCCACGGTCTGCCCTGATGAGGACCTGA
The DNA here is from genome assembly GCA_964411005.1 of uncultured Prevotella sp. Taxonomy (GTDB): domain Bacteria; phylum Bacteroidota; class Bacteroidia; order Bacteroidales; family Bacteroidaceae; genus Prevotella. The sequence continues at coordinate 15,228 of CAYPJA010000005.1, forward strand.
TTGTCTCGGCCGGCAACTTCCATGGGGAACCCATTGCGCTGCCCATGGACTTCCTGGCCATTGCCATGAGTGAGTTGGCGAACATCTCAGAGCGTCGCATCTATAAGTTGGTGTCCGGAACACGCGACTTGCCGGGGTATCTGGTGGCCAACCCGGGAGTCAACAGCGGCTTTATGATTACGCAGTATACGGCTGCAAGCATTGTCAGTCAGAGCAAGACGCTCTGTATGCCTTCGTCAGCTGACAGCATACCCACTTCGCAGGGACAGGAGGACCATGTCAGCATGGGAGCCAATGCAGCGACCAAACTTTATCATGTGATACTCAACACGCGTCGTGTGCTGGCTATCGAACTCTTTAATGCCGCGCAGGCTCTGGAGTTCCGGCGTCCGCTCCAATCGTCGCCTGCCGTGGAAAGTCTTTTTGAGCGTTATCGCCGCGTGGTACCTTTCATCGATAAGGACACCGTGATGTATCCTTACATAGCCCGTTCGGTCGAGTTCCTGCAAGATGAGAATCCTAATACATAACATCCGCTTGCTCGCTGGCTTGCAGCCGGCGGGCAAGCATTGCCTGCGGGGCACGGAGATGGAATCGATGCCCACGTTGGCGGATGCCTGGCTTATCATTCGGGACGGATGCATTGAGGCTTACGGAACCATGCCGGATATGCCAAAGGAGGAGCAGTTTGACGAGTGGGTGGACGCGCGGCAGGGCGTTGTTATGCCGGCCTTCTGCGACAGTCATACGCATCTGGTCTATGCCGGCAGCCGTGAGCAGGAGTGGGTTGACAAGATAAACGGATTGAGCTATGCGGAGGTAGCTCGGCGTGGAGGGGGAATCTTGAACTCGGTCGACTTGTTGCACCGTACTTCTGAGGATGAGCTTTTCCGACAGGCCATGGAGCGTGTCGACGAGATAGCCGGCAAGGGCACTGGCTGCGTGGAGATTAAAAGCGGTTACGGGCTGACCACCGCCGACGAGCTGAAGATGCTTCGTGTGGTGCGACGTATTAGCGAGGCGGCGCCTGTCAGAGTGGTGAGCACCTTTCTTGGGGCACATGCCGTGCCGCGCGACTATCTCGGACGTCGGGAGGCTTATGTCGACTTGATCGTCCGTGAGATGTTGCCTGAAGTGGCGCGTGAGCGGCTTGCCGATTATGTGGATGTCTTTTGCGACGAGGGCTTCTTCACTCCGGCCGACCTCGACCGCATCCTCAATGCTTCCGCACGTTACGGACTTCGTCCTAAGGTGCATGTAGATGAGCTTGCCGCCAATGGCGGGTTGGCCGTTGCGGTGCGTCATGGTGCGGTTTCGGTCGATCATTTAGAGAGTATGCCTTCTGAAGAGATTGAGCTGCTTAGGGAGTCGCGCACCATTCCGACCTTGTTGCCGGGCACATCCTTTTTCTCACGCATGCCTTATGCACCTGCGCGGACTCTGATTGATGCAGGGCTTCCTGTCGCTCTTGCTTCCGATTATAATCCGGGGTCTACTCCCTCGGGCGACATGCGTTTTGTTGCCTCACTGGCTTGCACCCAGATGCGCCTTACGCCTTGCGAGGCTCTTAATGCTGTCACGCTCAACGGGGCGGCCGCTATGGGACTTGCTGACAGCTATGGAAGCATAGCTCCCGGCAAGCGGGCTGCCCTCATCCTAACCCGTCCCGTCCCTTCACTTGAGTTCTTGCCTTATGCTTATACGTCTCCTTTCATACAGCGTGTTTTCCTTTGAGATAACCCTGTAAGGAGACTTGGGCTGATTGGCAACAACATCGTCCATAAAAAACAAAAATTAGAAACATGAGAATACTTTTTCTTTTTCTTATGCTGACAGCGTGGGTGGGAGATGTCTCGGCATCCGACTATGTGGTCAGCCAGTTCCGCTGTGCGGGTCCCTTTGTGGTGGCGCAGCCTGTCGATCTCGATTCTATAGGTAGCGGCACCCACGGTTTAAGTGCTGATGCGTTGCTTGATGAGGTTACGTTGAGTCTTGGCGCGGCCGATGATGCACCGGTGATAGCTTCTGACAGATGGCCCATGTCGGATGGAAAGAATGGCATCATGTTGCTGGGCTTTGATGTGGAAGCCTTAAGTTACACTAAAGTCCGTTTGCAGATGAAGGGATTGAATCATCGGCGTGTCTATATGGACGGAGTAGCGGCAACTGATGAGGTGACACTCAAGCCGGGTTTCCATCGCTTTGCCGTCAAATGTCTGTTCACGGGAAGTGAGGCTGAGCGTCCAAGCATAACGCTCTCGGCTGACAGCGGGGCTATAGCCGGTGTCGGCGTGACATTGGCGAAGCAAGGTCGGCCTTATACGATGCACGATGTCATGGACGGGCGACGTCTGGCCGGTATAGAAATTTCTCACAATGGCCGCTATCTCATTGAGGCTTCCACAAACACGCTGCGCGGTGGGCGAACAAACCGCCAGTATGTGTTGCGCGACCTTAAGTCGGGACGTGTGCTGCGGTCGGGAGCAGAATCGATTGACTTCCTGCCGGGCAGCGACGACCTGTTGATGACACGTTCTGCTGACGGTGGACGTCAGCTGGTGCGCGTGGGTATAGCCGATGGCACGGAAACGGTATTGGCGTCGGGGTTGCCGGACGGTGACAACTTCCGTATGGCTCCTGATGGTAGCTATGTGGTGCTTTCCCATCGGGTGGAGAATGCCCGAAAGGACAAGGACGTATACGAGATTCTGGAACCCGACGATCGTCAGCCGGGCTGGAGAGACCGCATGCAATTGAGACTCTACAATCTTCGTACGGGTGTGATGCGTCCGCTCACCGGTGGCAATCGAAACGCTTATTTGCTTGACATCTCGCGTGATAGTCGATATGTACTCTTTATGACGAGCCGCTCCCGATTGACACAGCGGCCAACGACTCTTTTCTCCGTTTATCGACTCAATGTGGAGACCATGCAGACAGACGAGCTCATTCACGACGATGGCTTCATTGTCGCTGCCCGTTTCTCGCCTGATGGCAAGCAAATCGTCGTGAAAGGCTCACCGGAATGCCTGGGTGGCATTGGCTGTAATGTTCCGGAAGGCCGCATTCCGAGCATGGTAGATTATCAACTTTACACGCTCGACATTGCCACACGTAAGGTCGTGCCGTTGACCCGCGATTTCAATCCCAGTGTAGAAGGCTTCATGTGGTCACCTTATGATGGCCAGTTGTGGCTGACCGCCCTTGACAAGGATTATTGCCGGTTGTTCCGTTGTGATCCGAAAAAGGGTTCGATCGTTCGTGTGGATGTGCCTGAGGATATGGTGAGCGGATTCGCGGTGTCTGGCAATGCCTCTGTCGCAGCTTGGTATGGCGAGAGTGTCAGCAATAGTGACCGGTTGTACACGCTTGATATGAAGAGCGGTCGGTCTGTGCTTGTCGAGGATTTGAGTCGTGATATCTTGAAGGGAGTGAGCTTAGGCCAGTGCAGTCCGTGGAGCTTTGTCAGCAGTAGAGGCGATACCATCTCGTGCCGTTACTATCTGCCGTCTACTTTTGACAGCAATAAGCGGTATCCGATGATAGTCAACTATTACGGTGGATGTTCGCCAACAAGCCGCAATTTTGAGACGCGTTATCCGCATCATGTCTATGCTTCCATGGGCTATGTGGTTCTTGTGGTGAATCCAAGCGGTGCCGCCGGCTTCGGGCAGGAGTTCTCTTCACGGCATGTCAACACGGCCGGGCAAGGTGTGGCCGATGACATTATTGAGGCGACGCGCCGGTTCTGTGAGGCACATCCTTTTGTCAATGCTGCCAAAGTGGGCTGTATTGGTGCCAGCTATGGTGGATTTATGACGCAATATCTCCAGACGCAGACTGATCTTTTTGCCGCAGCCATCTCGCATGCTGGTATCAGCGATCACACCAGCTACTGGGGGCAGGGCTATTGGGGCTATAGCTATAGCGAGGTGTCGATGGCTGGCAGCTATCCTTGGACTCGCAAAGACCTCTATGTAGACCAAAGTCCTCTTTTCAATGCAGACAAGGTTCATACGCCGTTGCTCTTCCTGCATGGTTCCAAGGATACCAATGTGCCGGTGGCTGAGAGCATACAGATGTTTACAGCCTTGAAGTTGTTGGGGAGGCCGACGGCCTTCGTCGTCGTGGATGGGCAAGACCACCACGTCACCGACTATGCGAAGCGCTTGAAATGGCAGGATACCATTTTTGCTTGGTTCCAAAAGTGGCTTCAAGACGATAGCAGCTGGTGGAACGCAATGTATCCGGAAGACAAGAAATGAACTGACAGCGACTACCGATTTTTGGAAAAAGAAACGGTGGTCGCTGTGGACACACTTTCCCTTGTGAAAGGAATAAGGTTGGAACGGAAAAGTTTTTCCCTTATAAGAGTGTACAAAGATGAGAACAGCTGTTTCTCCACTTGTGGGGAGAACCGGATGGAAGAAGGCTAAAACGAAGAGCCGCATTTCGCACAGAAGCGAGATGCGGCTCTTTATCATTGTCTAATATCCTTTTCTTTGATAGGAAAAAGATAAATTAGAAGTGTTCTTTAGTCGACAGAGTTTTCGTCGTTGAAGGTAGCGACACGGTTGAACTCGACCTGCTTGAACAGTTTGTCGGTAGCGCCCATGCCCTTTGTGGTGAGGCGGTTGGCATCAATCTTGTACTTCTTGACAAGTGCATTCTTGACAGCCTCGGCACGCTTCTCAGACAGTTTCTGATTGAGCTCCTTGGAACCCTCGGGTGAAGCATAGCCCTTGATCTCAACCTTGGCGTTCTTGTTGTTCTTCATATAGTTGGCAATGAGCTCGATGGGCGCATACTGAGCGGCATCAATGTTGCTCTTGCCCTGACGGAAGAGAACGGTCGGCTGCAGGTTGGTGGCAGTCTCAGGCTTCACATAGGTCTGCTTGGGCTTAGCGTTGCATTCGTCGAGAGCCTTCTGCAGGTCAGAAATCTGACGATCCTTGGCGGCGAGCTGAGCATCCTTGCCGTTGAGGTCGCTGCGCAGCGAGTTGATCTGAGCGTTCAGACCGTCAATCTCGCCCTGATCGCGAAGCTGTGCGATGGTGAAGTTGTGAGTGCCGTTGGAGTTCTTGAACTTATAGACGACACCGGCGTTGAGCTGAACGAAGCTACGGTTGAGGTTGTACTGTGTCTGGTCGCTGCCACCGAAACGATGCACGCCGGACACGAGATAGTTGATGGAAGGCTCTACATAAATCTGCCAAGCCTTGTTGGCGCCGAGGTTGAAGGCGAAGTCGAGGGCGAGCTTGGAAGTAATGTCGTCATTCGACTCCAAAGCCTCCTGGAAATCGTTGGCACCATCGACACCGTAGCCATGACCCCAACCGAGACCTGCGACGGCGATGACCTCAAAGCAACGCGGCGTGCCCTTGTAGCCACCGAACCAGTTGCTCAGGTTAATGGTGTTGAGCAAGCTAACGTTGGTGTAACGTACAGCGGTGCCTGTGGAAGGATAGGGCTTGTTGGAGAAATAAGCGGTTCCCTCAGCGGCGAGACCGTAAACAGGAGTGAACCAACGTCCGATGCGAAGACCTGCGTTCGGGTCGAGATCGCTCAGCCAACTGTGGCCGGTAGTTTTTGTGGCCACACCACCATTGATACCAATGTAAAAATTGTCGAAAGTCTTGCTTTCTGTCACTGTCTGTGCACTGGCACTGAGTGTCAGCATGGCAGCTGCAATGAGTAAAAATGATTTTTTCATTGACTCTGTTTTTAAAATTGTTGATGTTTAACTATGTAATATTACTTAACTTCTATGCTTTTTTTATTTCTCTTGATTATCCTTTTATCTTTCAAGGATGACGCCATTCATCCCTTTTTTCGGGTGCAAAATAAACAAAAAACTATGTAACATCCAAATGTTTCCCTCTCTTTTTGTGTTCTGTTTTGTTTTTTTTGACCTATATCAGACATTGATAACAGTTGCTTAAAGCGTTTTCCCCTTTCTCTTCCTCTTTTTTTTCGGCGTATTCCCAAGCTGGGTCAATGTAGGGGCTTCTTTCTTCAACGAAATTCCCGAACAGCCTTTTTTGTCTCAAAACGGAAGAATAACAAGTTTTTTCATTCCGTTGGATTCGGGCTGTTCGGGAATTTCCGTGTAGAATATTGCTGTGGGTTGGCGTCTTCTTGACGTTCCTGTCAATGACGGGCCGTGCTTACAGCGTTATGACCGTTACACTGTAGGGTGCGAGATTGATGGTGCCTGCGGTCGTAGTTGTGGTCCGGCTGACACTGACTTGCTTGTCGGATGGTTGGCCGCAGAAGGTTTCCACGGCGCATCCTGCGGGCATGTCGATACCGTTGACGTGGAGCGATGTCGTGCGGGGGAGGGCATTGACCACCTTGAGGAAAGTGTGGCCCGTGCGGCTGTCGCGTACAACGCTGGCCGCTACCCGCTGACGGACGGTCGAATCATTGACGTTTAGCCGTGAATTGACATACTCGTTGCCGCTGTGTGTAGAGAAGAGACGCTGTGTTTCGTAGCTTGGCGTGACTGTCACGTTGGTAGCGTTGAAGTAGATGAGGTCGGGATTCCAGTTGGCATGCCGCTCATCGCAGAGCAGTGGTGCATAGCTTGTCATGGCCACTACGTCTCCGTTGCGCTCCACGCTGCACAGATAGGCTGCTTCCGCAAGGGCACTCTCCAGCGTGCGCGTCTTTGAGGCATATTCGCCAATGTATACTTTCGGTGCCGTACGGTCGTAGTTGTCGTAATAGTCCTGATGATTCAGAAACCATCCTGTTTGCTCATAGTAGTGTTCGTCGACCATGTCGATGACGTCTTTGTGAGCGTTGGCCACTCGCCAGCCCTCGATGTAGTCGGCCGACGGATAGTGGAATGGGCCGACCGTACCGATGACCGTGATGTCGGGATAACGTTCCTTGATGGCTTTGCAGATCATAAGATAGCGTTCCTCAAAGTCCGTCGATATTAAATCCTCGTTGCCTATTCCTATATAATTAAGGTGATAGTGCTTCCTGGCCCATGCGATCATATCGAGAAGCTCGGCTACGTAATCGTTCATGTCGTAGACATTCGGATTCTTGGGGTCGTAGAATGGTATGCCTCCCTGCTGTCCGGCATAGCCGCTGGCGTCGGCTGCCGAGTTCTGGCAAGGCACGCCGGCCGCCAATACGGGCAGGGGCTCTGCTCCAATGTCGTCGCAGAACTGAAAATATTCGGCAAAGCCGAGTCCGCGGGTCTGGTGATAGCCCCAAATGTTGCGGTCGGGCATGCGGTCTTGCCAGTCGCCCACCGTGTGATTCCAGTGATAGATGTTGCCGATACCGTTGCCGTGGGTGGCACAGCCGCCGGGGAAACGGACGAACTTGGGCTGCAAGGCAGCAATGGCTTCAGCGAGGTCGCGGCGCAGTCCGTGTCCTTTGTAGGTGTCGCGTGGGAATAGGCTCACCATGTCGACGGCCACCTCTGTGTCATCGGCTTTGGGCGAAAGCACAAGCCGTGCGTTGACGGGACGGCTGGCGTCGGTGTTTTCCCTCATGGCTTTCGTCAGTTCAGGCCGCAGTGTCAGCCGATATTGTTTCCAGGCGGAGGCGTCAATGTTGAGTTTCTCCGTAGCAAGCACGTCGCCGTTGTCGGCTATGAGTTGTACCTCCATTTTCTTCCGTTTGGCGGAAGTGCCGATAAGGCGGGCCTGAAACGAGAAGTCGTACAGGCTGTCGACCACGACGGGCATACCGTCGAAGCCTGTATTGGCTACAGCCTGCTCTTTCAGGATGATGTAATGACGGTTGTTCTTCGACAGAGGATAGACTGTGTCCGTGCGGATAATGCCCTCCGGAGTCGTTTGGGGAGCTTTGATGTCGAAGAGCGACCAGGCCGTGGTCGCGTTCCAACCTCCATGGTCGTGGCTGTTGTATTCGAAATCGCGATTCTGCACGAGCTCAGCATAGAGGCCGCCATCGGCCGCGCGGCTGATGTCTTCGAAGAATACGCCGATGAGTTTGTCGGAGATTGCCTTACGGTCGGCTGCGTCAACTTGCAGTGTAGCGGCCACGTTGCCCACGCCGGCAAAGCGCTTTTCGTCATCGGCCATGCGCTCGCTGCTCATGCGGTTGTCGGCATCAAGTGCGGAAAAGTAGTGGCAGATATAGTCGAGTTGTACTTTGGGGACGTCGAAGAGGTTGCCCTTTATGTTTTTCCCGGCCACGGTAGCCGTGTCGCGCAGCCATGCCACATCCTCAATGGTCGACGGCTCGTCGCGTGAGAAATGGCGGAAGTCGGCCGTTCCTGTCAGAAAGCGTGGCCCTTGCTTGGTGCTGCGGAAATAAATGTCGAAACCTCCGTCTGCATTCTCGAAGGCGATAGGCTCCGTGCAGCCTGCCACCGTCATGCGCGGATAGTCCTGAGGACGCCAGGTCACGAGATCCTCACTATAGGCCACTGCTATGCAGGGGGCATAGTTGTTGACCGAGAATAGCAGACGCCACGTGCCGTCAGAAGCTTTCAGTACGAAAGGGTCGTACATTTTTTTCTCGGCTCCCCATGGCCCGTAGTCGGACGCGCACAACTGCCCTATGTCCTGCCATTGCTGTCCTTCGGTCAGGTAGGCAACGTGGAGCCCATCCTTGATGCCCGGACTGTAGACGAAAATCTGGCAAGCTGTGTCATTGCCCATAATCTCATAGGCGGGCAAAGGCCTCTGTGCCTGTGAGGGAAGCGAAAGCAAAGTGGATGCTACGCTGAGGGCGGCATACTGCAAAAAGGTGATTTTTTTCATATAATTGGTAGTTTTGTTTGCAAAGTTACAAAAAATAGCTAACTTTGCACATATTCATAGGCTATTAAATAAACAAAAAGCAAAGATGAAAGAATTCCTGAAGTATGTGGGCGCGACGGTTGTCGGACTCCTGTTGTTTGGAGTCGTTGTGGCTGTCATAGGCTTGATGAGTATAGTTGGCATGGTCTCTTCCAGTCAGGCTACCCGCACAATCGAAGACAACAGCGTACTTGTGCTTGATCTCAAGGGTGACTTGGTAGAGCAGGCGACGTCCGGTCCGCTTGATGCGTTGACAGGTAATGGCAGCGAGACCATTGGCATGAGCGATTTGCTGACGGCCATTCGAAAAGCTAAGAAAAACGACCATATCAAAGGCATCTACATACAGAACAGCGGTTTCGCGGCCGACTTTGCGCAGTTGCAGGAACTTCGGGAGGCGTTGCAGGATTTTAAACGCAGCAAAAAATGGATTGTAGCCTATGGCGATGAGTTTGGCACAGGAAGCTATTACCTCGCCACGGTGGCCGACAAAGTCTATATGAATCCGCAGGGAGCCATCAATTGGAGCGGTTTGGCCGCGCAGAAGATTTACGTTAAGGATCTGCTTGCGAAGGTGGGCATCCGGATGATTGCCGTCAAGGTGGGCAAATATAAGAGTGCCACCGAAATGTTTACGGAGGAAAAGATGAGTGATGCCGACCGGGCGCAGACCACTGCTTATCTCGAAGGCATCTGGCAGACACTGGTGAAGGCTGTCAGTGAGAGCCGACACATCAGTCCCGCGGTGCTTAATGGGTATGCCGATAGCCTCATTGTTTTTTCCAACCCCCAGTCTTATCTTCAGAAACGCCTTGTCGACGGCTATCTTTATGGCGACGAGGTGAAGGGTGTGGTGAGGAAATTGCTTGAAATCGACGACGACAAGCCTGTCAGTCAGGTGGGCATAGCCGACATGCTCAGTGCCCCAGAGGGCAGTATGGGCGACGACCAGATAGCTGTCTACTATGCCCAGGGTGACATTGTTGACGAGGCGAGCCGCACATCGGTGTTCAACGGACGATCCGAAATCGTGGGCGACGATGTGTGCCGCGACCTCGAAGCGCTCATGAACGACGACGATGTCAAGGCCGTCGTGGTCAGAGTCAATTCAGGTGGAGGCTCGGCTTTTGCCTCCGAAAAGATGTGGCATCAGATGCAAATGCTCAAAAAGAAGAAACCCGTCGTTGTCAGCATGAGCGGATATGCGGCGTCGGGCGGCTACTATATGAGTTGTGGGGCAAATTGGATTGTGGCCGAGCCGATGACCGTCACGGGTTCTATTGGTATTTTCGGCATGGTGTTTGATCAGTCTGACCTGCTGACTCACAAGTTGGGCATCAAGTTCGACGTGGTCAAGACCAACAAACATTCAGCCATTGGCACCCCCTCGCGTCCTATGACAGCCGAGGAGATAGGCTTCGTTCAGGCCAGCATCACCCGTGGCTACCAGCTTTTCTTGATGCGTGTGGCTGAAGGACGCCGGATGAGCGTGCAGCAAGTCGACCGGCTTGCGCAGGGACATGTCTATCTTGCCCAAGAGGCTCAGCGGTTGCGACTCGTGGATGAGCTTGGCGGACTCGACAAGGCCGTTGCCAAGGCAGCGCGTCTCGCCAAGACCGACAGCTACTACACTGTTGACTATCCCGGTGCCGGGAGCATGATAGACCAGTTGATGAAGGCCACCACGTCTCGCGACAATTATCTCGACGAGAGCCTGCGTGCTGCCCTTGGTCAACTCTATGCTCCTATGTCGATGCTTGTCAGGGCTGGCCGTTACGACCGTCTGCAGGCTCGCATGCCTTATTATCTTATCTTCAACTGATTGAATAACAGCAGCATTGGAAGGCGACTACATCAAAATCAATGAGTGGCTGTTGCCCTTGAGCTGGCTCTACGGCTTGGGTGTGAGACTGCGCAACCAGCTCTTCGAGTTGGGCGTTCTCAAGCAGCACGCTTTCAACATTCCCGTCATATCCGTCGGCAACATCACCGTCGGCGGATCGGGTAAGACTCCTCACGTGGAATACCTTGTCCGCCTGTTGCACCACGTGGTCAAGGTGGGAGTGCTCTCGCGCGGCTACAAGCGCAAGACACACGGATACCTGCTGGCTGACGACACTATGACTGCTGCAGACATTGGTGACGAGCCTTGCCAAATGAAGCAAAAGTTCGACGACATCTATGTGGCTGTCGATGCCGACCGTGTGCGCGGCATCGGCCATCTCACGCACGATGCGGCCACCAATGATGTGGGGGTCATCCTGCTTGACGACGCTTTCCAGCACCGGTACGTCAAGCCGGGCATCAACATACTGCTTGTCGACTATCATCGCCTCATCATCTACGACAAACTCCTGCCCGCCGGACGCCTGCGTGAGCCGAAGGAGGGGAAGAACAGGGCCGACATTGTCATCGTTACCAAGTGCCCAAAGGAGCTAAAGCCCATGGAGTTTCGTGTGCTTACCAAGGCCATGGACCTCTATCCCTATCAGCAGCTCTATTTCACCACACTCGATTATGCCGACCCGGTGCCCCTTTGTGGTGGCCCGACGGTACCTCTTGCCACGATGGCCGGGGGACACACGCTGCTCGTCACGGGCATAGCTTCTCCCAAGCAGATGACGGCCGACCTCGTGGCTCGCGGCCTGCGCCTCAAGGCACTCACCTTCGCTGATCACCATGCCTTCACACCGAAAGACGCAGCGCGCATCAATACGGCCTTCGCCTCCATGCCTTCGCCCAAGACCATCATTACCACCGAGAAGGACGCGGCGCGTCTGCGCAGTGTCGAGGGGCTGAGCGAAGAGGTCAGGCGGCATCTCTACGTGCTGCCTGTCAAGATCAGGTTCATGCTCGGACAAGAAGAGAACTTCAACGAAAAGATAATAAGCTATGTACGAAAGAATTCAAGAAACAGCATCCTGGCTAAGCGGGCGGAAAAGCGGAAACCCGAAAACGGCCATCATTCTGGGAACAGGCCTCGGACCATTAGCTTCCGCGATAACTGACCGTGAGGAGATAGCCTATGCCGACATACCCCATTTTCCAGTCTCGACAGTGGAAGGGCATGCGGGCCAACTCATCTTCGGGCAGATAGGAGGTTGTGATGTCATGGCCATGAACGGCCGCTTCCATTATTATGAGGGCTACGCGATGAAGGAGTTGACGTTCCCCGTGCGTGTCATGCGGGAGTTGGGCATCACCACGCTCATCGTCAGCAATGCCGCCGGTGGCATGAATCCGCAGTTCTCCGTCGGCGACCTGATGGTCATCGACGATCACATCAACCTCTTTCCCGAGCATCCGCTGCGCGGGCGCAACGTGCCGCCGGGCCCCCGTTTCCCCGACATGCACGAGGCCTACAGCCATCGTCTGCGTCAGATGGCCGACGACATAGCCGGTGAGCGTGGCATTCTTTTGCGCCATGGTGTCTATGTCGGCGTGCAGGGACCCACCTTCGAGACGCCCGCCGAGTATCGCATGTACCGTCATCTCGGTGGCGACGCCGTCGGTATGAGCACTGTGCCCGAGGTCATTGTGGCCCGCCATTGCGGCATCAGCGTGTTTGGCCTCAGTGTCATCACTGATCTTGGCGGCTTCGATGTCCCTGTCGAGGTGAGCCACGAGGAGGTTCAGGAGGCCGCACGGGCCGCCCAGCCTCACATGACCGAAATAGTAACAGAACTAATCAAGAGAAATGGAAATAGCTAAACTGGGAGAATTTGGCCTGATTCACCGTCTCACCGACGGCCTCAAGCCTGCCAATGCGAGTACCATCTGCGGTGTAGGCGACGATTGTGCAGTCATGCATTATCCTGACAAGGAGTTGCTCGTCACCACCGATATGCTGATGGAGGGTGTTCACTTCGACCTCACCTATACAGACATGGAGACACTCGGCTACAAGAGTGCGATGGTCAACATCAGCGATGTGTTCGCCATGAACGGCACGCCGCGCCAACTCACGGTCGGCCTGGCCTTGGGCAAGCGCTTCGCAGTCGAGGATCTCGATGCGTTCTATAGTGGGCTGCGTGCCGCCTGCCAGAAGTGGGGCGTAGACATCGTGGGCGGCGACACCACCACATCGCTTACCGGACTGGCTATCAGCATCACCTGCATTGGCGAGGCTGACAGTCAGGACATCGTCTATCGGCATGGAGCCTGTGTGACCGACCTCATCTGCGTCAGCGGTGACCTTGGCGCCGCCTACATGGGGCTTCAGATTCTGGAGCGCGAGAAGAGCGTTTACTATGCCCAGCTCGACGACATCAGCCGCAAAATGCATGAGGCCAAGACACTGGGCGACGACAAGCGCGTGGCCGGTCTGCGCGATCAGTACCGGCTGATGGACGACTTTCAGCCCGACTTTTCCGGCAAGGAGTATCTCATCGACCGCCAGCTGAAGCCTGAGGCGCGTGGCGACATCATCGCCCGACTGCGTGAACAGGGCATACGTCCTACCGCCATGATGGACATTTCCGATGGTCTCAGCTCTGAGCTCATGCACATTTGCAAGGCCAGCCATTGCGGATGTCGTGTCTACGAGAAGAATATTCCCATCGATTATCAAACGGCCGTGACCTGCGAGGAGTTCAACATGAACCTTACCACAGCTGCGCTTAATGGTGGCGACGACTATGAGCTGCTCTTCACTGTGCCCATCGGCGACCACGAGAAGGTGGAGCATATGGAAGGAGTCAAGCAGATAGGCTACATCACGAAGCAAGAGCTTGGCGCCATGCTTGTCACCCGTGATGGCGGCGAGTTTGAGCTGAAGGCCCAGGGGTGGAATCCGCTGGCCCAATGATTCGTTCGGGGCGGTTTCCGTTGTCGTGGAATGACAGCTCATGCAAGGAAAGTTGCGGTTCTGTCAGCGCGTGGTGTCGAACGGCTCATGTGAGAGTCGCAGACCATCGGATGTCATTTCTTTAGTGGTGGATTTGGAGATACCGTCCCGATTCATTGACTTTGTCTTACAGGAGGAGTGGAGACGCTTCTCCTTTTTTGGTGCCTTATGTCGCCGCTTGTTGTCTGCAGGTGGCCCGTGGAGCATGTTTAAAGCCCGTGGAGCATTTTTTGAGCGTGTGAGAGACCGTTGCTTGCCGGGCGAGAAGCCGTCTTTCGCCCGGCAAAAGACCGTTGCCTGTCAGGCAAAAGCTATCCTTTTGCCGAATGACAGACGTGTTGGTTGAGGCTCCGATGTGCTGTCTTGTTTTCTGCGTTGTTGCCTTTTCTTACTGATTTTGCCTGTCGTTTTGTTGCGGCGGATGTCTTTTAATTGTTAATGAAGTTTAAATAGATGCGTTGTTTGATGGCCGGTTCGTTTTTTTTTCATACCTTTGCATCCGCAATCAGCAATGGTACCTTAGCTCAGGTGGTAGAGCAATGGACTGAAAATCCATGTGTCCTTGGTTCAACTCCAAGAGGTACCACTCCTCCTTTCATTTGCCCGGTCTGTCTTTTGGCGGCCGGGCTTCTTTTTTCTTGATTCGTTTTTCAAACGTCATCTTATGGAGACCATTCGTCATCTCATCGAGCATCTTGTCGTCCAGTGCGGTGTCACGGGATATGCTCTCCCCATTGTGACCCATTCCGTCATGGTTGTGCTGGCCGTTTTCTTGGCCTGGCTGAGCGATTTCGTATGTCGCAAGATGCTTATTCCGCTGGCCGGCAAGATCACGAGTCGCACCGCCACCAAGAATGATGACATACTGCTTGGCGACGACGTGTTGTTGGCGGCCTGCCATATAGTGCCGGCCATCGTCATCTGGAAGCTGTTGCCCATGGTTTTCCATCAGTTTCCCGACGTACAGGAGTTGTTGTCGCGTCTCACCGCCATCTACATCACGTTGGCCTCCATGCGTCTTTGCCTGGTTTTCATCGAGAGCATCCGCCGGCTCGATACCCCTCTGCGGTCGAGCACGCAACAATACATACAGTCGTTTTGCGGCGTGCTGAAGATAGCCGTTGTCTTTGTGGGCATCATTGTCATCATAGCCATAGCCATCAATCGCAGCCCGCTGACACTCTTTGCCGGTCTTGGTGCCACGAGTGCCATTCTCATGCTCGTCTTTAAGGAGACCATCGAGGGGCTCGTGGCCGGCATCCGTCTCACCAGTGCCGATATGTTGCACGTGGGCGACTGGATTACGGTGCCCTCCACACCTGCCAACGGCACCGTCGAGGAGATGTCGCTCACGACGGTGAAGATACGTAATTTCGATAACACCATCGTCACCATATCACCGACGACGCTTGTCAATGGGACCTTTCAAAACTGGAAGGGCATGCAGCAGAGTGGGGGAAGGCGAGTCAACCGGAAGGTATATTTCGATTTCCGGAGCATCCATTTCGTCGACGACAGTCAGCAGGAGACCAACCTGTCGCGCTATCGGCACGACATTGAGACGTGGCTGGCCGGACGCGACGATGTCAACACCTCCCTGACACTCATGGTTCGCCAACTGGAAGCCACTCAGTGCGGACTGCCTCTGGAGTTCTATTTCTTTCTCAAGGAGAAGCAGTGGACTGTCTATGAGCATCAACTCGCCGACATCATGGAGCATGCTTATGCCGTCGCTGCGCAGTATGGGCTCAAGATCTATCAGCAGTATTCCCAGGCGGTAAGCACGGAGGAGTAAGGCAAGACAACTTTTTTTTATATACTATAATTATAAGGATTAAAGACATGACCGAAATTTCCCATGCCCAAGACCGCAACTTGTCGCTTGATTTGCTGCGCGTGCTGGCCATCGTGCTGGTGATGTGGCAACATGCCAGTGAGTGCTATTACATTGGCCCCGGCGTTACCGTCGTGGAGGACGCCGTGCCCACGGTGGGCGTCTTCAACAGCTATTCCAGAGCCTGCATAGGCTTGTTTGTCATGATTTCAGGCTATCTGCTCCTGCCTATGAGGCAGTCGGCCGGCCAGTTCTTTCGGCGCCGCTTCTCCAGAGTGCTCTTCCCATGGCTGTTCTGGTGTGTGGCCTTCGCTGTATACATGGCTTTGAGAAATCATGGTGGATGGGCGGAGACGTTGGACAATGTGGCCCACATACCTGTCAACTTCGGCACCGACGTGGGACATCTTTGGTATGTCTACATGCTTCTCGGCGTCTATCTTCTCGTTCCCATCCTGTCTCCATGGCTGCGTACGTGCGGCAAGCGCGAGTTGCAGCTCTATCTCGTTCTTTGGGGCGTCACGTTGCTTTTGCCTTATTTGCACCATGTGTGGCCGCAGCTGTGGGGCGAGTGCTCATGGAATCCCACGCCGACGCTTTATTATTTTACGGGCTTTGGCGGCTATTTCGTTCTTGGTCACTACCTGCGTCGCTATGGCCCGCTCTCTCAGTGGCTTTCGTGGCTTCTCCTCCTCGGTGGCTATGCCGTCACAGCACTTGTTTTCATCCTTCACGCTTCGTCCACCCGTTCTGCCGTTGATGCCGAGATGCCGTGGGATTTCTGCTGTCTCAACGTTGCCATGATGGTTCTCGGAACCTTCTCGCTCGTCATTCGGCTGCGTGTCAAGGCGTCGCGTGTGGTGCGAAAGCTCGTCGTCAGTGCCTCTTTGTGCAGTTATGGCGTCTATCTCTGCCACATCATGATTCTCAACGAGATGCATCCCGTCGCCGATCATCTGCTCCGGTCGTTGCCTGCACGCATAGCTTTCACCGCCATCTCCACCTTCCTGCTCTCCTGGCTCGCCGTATGGCTGCTCGCCAAGTTGCCCAAGGCAAAATGGTGGATGGGCGTATAGGGGCTCTTGGACTTGCCGACTCTTCGCAGAAAGGTACGAAAAACTCGAATTGAGAAAAAATATAGGCAAAAAATGTTTGGTGTTTCAGATTAAATGCTTACTTTTGCAATCGGAACAAATATTTACGTTTTTATCGGAATATGATATATTCAATGTCTTCTGCATGGTGGTGGCGTGACTCAGGATTCAAAAAGTCGTGAGCGTGACGAGCCGTGTCTAAGAGGCGTTGGAAGGAAAACGAGACATAATGAGGCCTGCCGCTGACGAGCGACGGGCCTCTTTCTTTTTTCCTTTTTCCCATCGGTGGGGGATCGCCGGACAGGTATAGCCCCCCAAAAACAGGTTGTTATGATGAATAAAGCAAAAAAACACTATAGCTTATGATTATCAAAGTTTGCGGCATGCGCGATGCGCAGAACATCCAAGATGTGGCGGCCTTGGGCCCCGATATGCTGGGCTTCATCTTCTGGCCGCAGTCGCCGCGCTATGTCCGGATGGTTTCTTCTCAGGCCGGAATTATCCCCGACTATTCGCCTGAGCGTCTTCACGATGCCGGCCGGGCCAACGAGATGGTGACCGGGTCCGGGGCAGGACACGGCCCCTTGCGCGTAGGCGTCTTCGTAGACGATATGCCACAGAATATCGTTACGCGCGTCTATAATTATCGGCTCGATTATGTGCAACTGCACGGGGGCGAGCCGCCGGTGATGATTGACAACTTGCGGCGCACGCTCATTCCTGATATTGCGCCTCACGTCAAAATCATCAAGACCATCGGCGTGTCCTCGGAAGCCGATCTTCGGCAGACGGCCGACTATGAAGGGCTGGTCGACTTGTTTCTCTTCGACACCCCGACAGCGGCCCATGAAGGCTGTGGCACGCAGTTCGACTGGAGCATGCTCGACGCTTACCGGGGCTCAGTTCCTTTTCTGCTCTCGGGCGGAATCGGCCCCGATGATGTTGCACGCATCAAGACGTTCCGTCATCCGCGGTTCGCGGGAGTTGACCTCAATAGCCGTTTTGAGACAGAACCGGGCATGAAAGACGTGGGACTATTGAGAGATTTCATGGTGGAAATCAGGAAATGAGCAAGGTTGATCAGTTGTTTTCGGCTGATATCATCGGTTCGAAGTTTGTCACGCTGCTTAAGAGCCACACGACCCTGACCGTGTCCTTGACGTTTGGGTTGTTTATGAATAATTAATTATGTCGGCCAATTGACAGGCGTAGTTGCTTTCGTCCGGTCGGTGATGTACTGACGTACCATTGGCCGGTGCCGATGGCGACGCGCTGCTGATGACGTGCACTGACGAACCGGTTCTTATAGAGGATGAAGGCTTGAGGGTCGCGGCTGATTGTTTGCGGTTGCCAGACTGTGGTGAGGAACATCGGTCCCATTGGTGTACGGGCAGTGAAAGAACCGTCGTAGTCGACTTCTGCGTTGGCTATGAAGAATTCGTGACGTCCGCTGAAGAGGCCGTAGAGCAGATACGGGGTGCCCGCGGTGAGCGTTCGGCCACTCACGGGACGGAATACGATGCTACTGTCGTTGGCTTCATGTGCCTCATAGGCCGCCGTCTGTTGGCCGAAGACAGTCTTGTAGTCGGCTATGTCGAAGGGCAGGCATAGCGTGTTGTAGCTATTGTCATGGAGCTGTCGGCGGTAGACCACGTGACAGCGTCGGTGCACGGGGGCACTCAGTCCGCTGCTGTCGATGACCAGTGTGTCGGTCGAATCGTAGACAAGGCGGTAGAGCAGGACGGGGATGGCTTGACTCGGATCTCTGTAGAACCCGTAGCAGCGGTTCGATGATGTGAAGAGGAGATACCTGTAATCGTTGAATTTCAGCAAGAGCTGGTTCGTTTTGCTCTTTTCAAGACGAAGTTTGCTGCCTACGTGGGGGGTGTCGGCAACGAGTGCGTCCGACGAATAGCCGATAGTATCCATGCCGATGTATTGACCGATGGTCTTGCTGTAGAGGTATCGATTAGCTCCGATGGATTTGATTTCAAACAGGTCGCTTGCCGCGCAGGCGCTCTTTGGGTCGTCGTAGGCCTCGCTGGGCTGACAGCCTATGAGCGTCATCAGCCCTTCCCGACCGCTGGCATTGGCGACGAGTTTGAGCGACTCGTATTTCTTCGACGACTTGCTCGGATGTGACGTGATGAAATAGGTGGCACCGTCGACGATATCGGCCTCGCTGCCGACGGGCACGAGCTCATACTGCTGTGCGAAGAGCTGCGGCGTGGTCACGACCGACAGTAGGACAAACAATGACAAGCAGAAATGTCTCATTTTTCTATATCGTCCAGTTCAAGCCAGCGCATACTTTTCTCGTCGAGTTCTTCCTTCAGTATGGGCAGTCGTTTGCTTTTCTCGGTGAGTTCGTCCACGCTCAGCCGTCCCGAGCACAGGTCGTCCTCAATCTGCTTTTGCTCAGTCTCCAAGGCCTCAATGTCTTTCGTCAGTTGTTCCAGTTCTCGTTTCTCCTTATAGCTGAGCCGCCTTCGGGTGTCGTTGCGGTAACTCTTAGGGGACGACGTGGCTGCTGTTTTCTTTGCGGATGGCTCGGTGCTCTTCACCTCTTCCGGCTTCAGTTGTTGCCATTCGCGGAACTGCGTGTAGTTGCCGGGAAAATCCTTCACGACGCCTTCTCCTTGGAAGACCAGCAGGTGATCGACCACCTTATCCATGAAGTAGCGGTCGTGACTGACCACGATGACGCACCCGGGGAAGTCCTGCAGATACTCTTCCAGCACTTGCAGCGTCTGTATGTCAAGGTCGTTGGTGGGCTCGTCGAGCACGAGAAAGTTGGGGTTGCGCATAAGCACCGTGCACAGGTAGAGCTTGCGCCGCTCGCCGCCGCTGAGTTTGTAGACGTAGTTGTGTTGCTGTTCGGGCGTGAACAGGAAATATTGAAGAAACTGCGAGGCTGTCAACTGCCGTCCGCTGCCCAGATCGATGTAGTCGGCGATGGCCGTAACCACGTCAATTACTTTCTGTTGCTGGTCAAACTGCAGCCCTTCCTGCGAGAAGTAGCCAAAGCGTACCGTCTCGCCGATGTCAAAGCGTCCGCCGTCGGGCGGCACCAGTCCGAGAAGCATTTTGATGAAGGTCGACTTGCCAGTGCCGTTGTCGCCCACGATACCCATCTTCTCGAAGCGTGCAAAGTTGTAATAGAAATCCTTGAGGATGACCCGTTCCTTTCCGTCGGGCGTGCGTGGCGGAAACGTCTTGGAGACATACTGACACTCGAAGATTTTCGAACCGATGTAGACGTTGTTGGCCTTGAGTCGCATCTGGCGGTCTTCCATGCGCTGACGGGCCACAGCCTGCAGCTCGTAGAAGGCGTCTTCGCGACTGCGGGCCTTGTGTCCGCGTGCCTGCGGCATGCGTCTCATCCATTCCAGTTCCTTCCGGTAGAGGTTGTTGGCGCGTGCTATCTCGGCCCGTTTGTTGGCTATGCGCTCCTGCCGCTTCTCCAGATAGTAGCTGTAGTTGCCGCGATAGGTGTAGAGCGTTTGGTCGTCGAGCTCCAGGATGATGTCGCACACGTTGTCGAGGAAGAATCGGTCGTGAGTGACCATGAAGATTGTCTTGTTGCCTCGCCTCAGATAGCCTTCCAACCATTCTATCATGTGCAGGTCAAGGTGGTTGGTGGGCTCGTCGAGCAGAAGCATGTCGGGCTCTGTGATGAGCACGTTGGCCAGGGCCACGCGCTTTTGCTGGCCGCCGCTGAGCTCGCCCATGGGCTGTCTGAGGTCTCCGATGTGGAGCTGTGTCAGAATCTGCTTGGCCCTGAGTACCTTCTGCTCGTCACCGTGGTGATTGAAGCAGGCGTCAAGTACGGTCTCGGCCGGGTCAAAATGAGGGGCCTGTTCCAGAAAGCCGATGCGCAGGTCGTTGTGGTAGACAATGCTTCCGCTCTCATAACCCTCGTCACCGTGCAGAATCGAGAAGAGCGTCGACTTGCCTGTGCCGTTGCGGGCGATGAGGCCAACACGTTGTCCCTGGCTGACCGAGAACGACACGTCGTCGAGGATGACGCGGTCGCCGAACCGTTTGCTGAGATGCTGTACGTCGAGAAAAGGTGTCACTTTAGTGTCTTGTTGATTTTTTCGATATAGTCGAGAACCTCATCGCGCCCCTGCCGTGTCTCAGAACTGGTGATGAAGTAGGGTGGCAGTTCCTCCCACGTGTCGCGCAAAGCGTCCATCCATTGCGCTGCCTGCGCCTTGGCGCGTCCCTGTGAGAGCTTGTCGGCCTTGGTGAAGATGATGGAGAAGGGCACCTGTGAGGTGCCGAGCCAGTCGACGAACTCACGGTCAATCTTCAGTTGCTCGTGACGTATGTCGATGAGCACGAAGACGTTGGCCAACTGCTTGCGCATGAGGATGTAGCTGTTAATCATCTGTTCCAGCTGCTTCAGCACCACCTTCGACCGCTTGGCGAAGCCGTAGCCCGGCAGGTCGACAAGATACCAGTCGTTGTTGACGATGAAATGGTTGATGAGCAGAGTCTTGCCGGGTGTCGCCGAGGTCTTGGCCAGTCCTTTGTGGTTACAGAGCATGTTGATTAGGCTTGACTTGCCCACATTGCTTCGGCCGATGAAGGCATATTCTGGCTTTGTGTCATTGGGACACTGGCTGACCGAAGGAGCCGAGATGACAAATTCTGATTTCTTGATGTCCATGTGATGGGAGATTTTATGCAAAGGTAATAAAAAAGTCGCCATGCCGTGCCCGATAGTCATGAAAAATTCGTATTTTTGCACGTACAGGCACTTTTCAGCTGTCATCCGTCAGCAGCAACAACCGTAAAACAGGCAAAAATAAACCGCAAAACAGTCAGCAATGAAGTATATCAATTGGGGATTTATCGGGTGTGGCGAGGTCACCGAGAAGAAGTCGGGGCCTGCCTTCAGTGAGGTTCCCGGGTCACGTGTCGTAGCCGTCATGAGCCGTCAGGCCGACAAGGCCCGTTCCTATGCAGCCCGCCACGGCATTGGCCGGTGGTACAGCGACGCGCAGAGCCTTATCGACGACCCTGACGTCAATGCTGTCTACATAGCCACGCCGCCCAGTTCGCACGCCACTTTTGCCATCATGTCGATGCGGGCGGGCAAGCCTGTCTACGTGGAGAAGCCCCTCGCCGCCAGCTATGACGACTGCATCCGCGTCAACCGTATCAGTGCCGAGACCGGCGTGCCCTGCTTCGTGGCTTATTATCGCCGCCAGTTGCCTTATTTCCAGCGCGTCGCCGACATCGTCAAGAGCGGCCGGATTGGCGAGGTGATGAACGTCATCATCCGCTTCTCGGTGCCTCCGCGTGACCTCGATTACAACCAGACCAACTTGCCTTGGCGTGTGCAGCCCGACATTGCAGGTGGAGGCTACTTCTACGACTTGGCTCCCCATCAGCTTGACCTTCTGCAGGAGATGTTCGGCATCATCGTCAAAGCCCACGGCTATCCCACCAATCGCGCCCATCTCTACAAGGCCGAAGACACCATCGCTGCCTGTTTCCGCTTTCAGAGTGGCCTCGTCGGCAGCGGCTCGTGGTGTTTTGTCGGCCACAAGAGCGCTCGCGAGGACCGCATCGAGATTATTGGCGACCGTGGCATGGTCTCCTTCTCTGTCTTCACCTACGCCCCCATCCATCTCATCGCAGGCGATGAAGACCATTATATCAAGGTGGATAATCCCGAACACGTGCAACTGCCCATGATTCGCAACGTTGTGGAACATCTGCAGGGCATCGGTGTCTGCACCTGTACCAGCGTCAGTGCCACGCCGGTCAACTGGGTGATGGATCGCATTTTGGGCAAGTTCTGACCGTGATGAAGGCGTATCTTCTCCTGCTGCTTCTGCTGCTGGTCGTCAGCAGGCCCCTGTCGGCGGCGTGTGAGTCGCCCGACACGGCCCGTGCCACGCGCCACAGCGAGTTCGTTGAGATGGTACGCGGATTCTCACGCATTGACACCAACTATGTGGAGCCGCAAAAATACAACTTCACCGTCATGCTGCAGAACACCAATACCTATGAGATGTATTCGCTTCGATCCCATTCGGGGCAGACGGTGCGCTTTGCCCCGGAGCCCAGTGTCAAGGTGGGGCCTTACGTGGGGTGGCGTTGGTTCTTCCTCGGCTATACGCTCGACCTGCGTCATGTGTTCGGTGGCGGAAGCGCCAAGAAGGAGATAGACCTCAGCCTCTATGCGGCGCAGGTGGGCATCGACCTCTTCTATCGTGTCACCGGCAACAACTATCACGTGCTTTCCGTTGATTTCGGCGATGATGTCAACAACCGCGCCATGCGTCGAGTCGACTTCGATGGTTTCGACGCCAGCATTCGCGGTTTCAATTGCTACTATGTGTTCAACCACAAGCGCTTCTCCTATCCCGCCGCTTTCAGTCAGTCGACCGTGCAGCGACGCAGTGCCGGCTCGGCTCTTCTTGGCTTTGGCTACATGCGACAGAAGATTCATGTCGACTGGGATGCCTTTCGTCGCCTCGCCGCCAGCCGTCTGGGCTCCGACGTAGTCGATACCCGCATTGACAGCAGTCTGCTCTCTGCACGCGTGCGCTACACCGACGTGAGCCTCTCCGGTGGCTATGCCTACAACTGGGTGTTTGCACGCAACTGGCTTCTTGCCGCCTCTCTCTCCGTCGGCCTCAGCTATAAGCGCGCCGAGTCTGACGTCACTCACAGCCACAGCTTCTCTTTGCGCGACTTCAATAACGCCCATCTCAATGTCGACGGCATCGGCCGCTTCGGCCTTGTCTACAACAACATGAAGTGGTATGCCGGGGCCAGCGCCGTCTTCCATACCTACAATTACCACGAAAAGCAATTCTCCACCAACACCCTCTTCGGCAACGTCAATCTCTACATTGGCTTCAACTTCGGGCGGAAGAAGTGAGCGACGTCTGAGATGGCCCCTGAACAAGTCCGGCAAGTCCGGCTCTTGAATAATCATAACGGCTGAAAACGGTAAGAAAACACCACAGACGAAAACCGGGTGGCGGCATCAGAAAAGACATGTGGATGCATAAAGGTGGGCAAAGGATGGTCTTTTGCTTGGTCGGATATGGCTTTTTACAAGGCAAAAGATGACCTCTTGCAAATCAAAAGACGGTCTTTTGCCTCGCAATTTACCGTTAATCGCAGACTGAATAACCACGTCTCGCATCAGCTTCCGCAAAGTATATGGAAAAAGGAGAAGCGTGCCCACTTCTCTTGCTGTGCAAAGTTAGCGAATGTTTGCCTTGTTGGCCAATTGTTGACCAAGAATGACTGCAAGGCGCGCGACTTCTTCCGTCTCAAGATATAATCTTTTCTGAAAGTTTTTCCACGAACAGACTAAGCGTTTTGTGGCATTCATTCGAATTACAATAAAAAGCAAAATGAAAAGAATCTCTGTGCTTGCAGCGGTCTTGCTGCTGACGGCTCTGCGTGTCGTGGCCGCCACTTCTTTCGATATTGACGCGCAACTCAACTATTGTGACCGCCAAATTCAGCGGGCTCTCGCCGCCATGCGGCGTGCTGACGGAACGTTCGACTTCACCCGGCAGCCACGCAACATCCTCAGCACAGATGGTGGCAAGGCGTGGAACCTGCGTCCCACCGAGCCTGAAGAATGGTGCAGCGGCTTTTGGCCGGGCATCTTGTGGATGGACTATGCGGTCACACGTCGCGACGAGGTGCGGCAGGCAGCCGAGGGTTTCACGGCCTCGCTCTGCCCCTTGGCCTTCCGTCCCATCTTCGATCACGACCTTGGCTTCCTGATGTTCTGCTCTTACGGCAAGGGCTATGAGGTGAACCATTCGCCCGAATACAGGCAGGTGATTTTGGCTGCTGCCGACTCGCTGGCCACGCTCTTCAATCCGATGGTGGGCACATTGCTTAGCTGGCCCCGCAACACGGGTATGCTCGGCGGTCACAACACCATCATGGACAATATGATGAATCTCGACATGATGTTCTGGGCGGCCGGCCATGGCGGCAACCGGTTGCTCTACGACCTTGCCGTGGCCCATGCCAAGACCACGATGGAGCGTCAGTTCCGTCCGGATGGCAGCTGTTTCCACGTGGCTGTCTACGATTCGCTCGACGGCCACTTTATCAAAGGCGTGACACATCAGGGCTATGCCGACTCTTCGATGTGGGCGCGCGGACAGGCTTGGGCCATCTATGGCTACACTTTGGTCTATCGCTATACACGCAATCCGGTGTTTCTCGACTTTGCGCAGAAGGTGACCGATGTCTATTTGCGGCGTCTGCGCGAGACCAGCAACGACATGGTGCCGCTCTGGGACATGGACGATCCGCGCGGCCTGCGGGCTCCGAAGGATGCCAGCGCAGCCTGTGTCGTGGCTGATGCCCTGCTGGAGCTGCAACAATATGTGGGAGCCGACAAGGCCCGCCACTACCGCCGGCAGGCTTTGGCCATGCTTGCCGACCTGAGCGGTCACTATCAGAGCGGCGACCGTAATGTGAGTTTCCTGCTCCATTCGACAGGACATCATCCGGCCGGAACGGAGATTGACGCCAGCATCATCTATGCCGACTATTATTATTTGGAGGCTCTGATCCGCGCCCGGCGGCTCCGGCAGGAGTGAGGTCGGCGTGTGCTGTCTGCGCCGCAGTGAGTGGGTGTCTTCTTTTAAGCTTGCTGACGCATGTATTGGCGCACGGCCCTGCGCGACGTAAGCAGCTGGGCCTCTACGGTGCGCTTCGATACGTGGAGCTCATTGGCGATGTCGGCCGCTGCCATGCCGTCGAAGAAGCTCATGCGATAGACGCGTGCGCAGGCCGGGCTCAGACGGTCTATGCCCCGGTGCAACATGCTGAGTACTTCGTGGTAGAGGGTCGTTTGTTCGGTCGAGGCTTGCAGGCGCTCGGTTTCGTGGAGCTTGTGGGCGAGGGCGTTGCGGCGGAAGACGCGTCGGCGCAACGCATCGCGCACTTTGTTGGATGTGATGATGAAGACGAACGATTTGACAGTGGCCTCGCTGATGATGCCTTCATAGTCAATCAGGCTGATGAAGGCGTCCTGCACGAGGTCTTCGGCCTCCTGCCTGCAGGACAGGCGCGACGTGGCAAAGCGCAGCAGCTCGTCGTGGTGGGCTGCATAGGCCGAGGCTATCAGTTTCCGATTGTCTGACTGAAATTCCATTGGAGCAGATTTGTTAGTTTGTTTTCTGCTGCAAAGGTAGGATGAATGGGCGGAAACGGATGTATCAAACGTATCAATGGCATGTGTGAAACGTACCAAACAACTCTTTTCTCCCCGCTTTTCGTCAGCTGTTCATGTAGGCCGAAGGAAGCTGCCCGAACATGGTCTTGAAATGCTTGGAGAAGTTTTGAGGTGAGGCGAAACCGGTGCGGTAAGCCACTTCGGCCACCGTGTAACGGCCCGTTCGGAGTAGCTCGGCCGCCGATTTTAGTCTGACGGTACGGATGAAGTCGGCAGGAGTCTGCCCGGAGATTGACTTCATCTTGCGGTAGAGGCTCATGCGCGACATGCTGATGTCACGGGCCAAGGTGTCGATGGTGTAGTCGCTGTCGGCAAGGTGCTGGCGGATGGCTTCGATGATTTCGCGGAGCAGCTGTTCGTCGGCGTTGCTGTCGGTGAGTGTGCCGGGGTCGAGCGACGTGTTGTGAGAGAAGCTGTCGATGCGTTGTTGCTGCTTGCGCAGCAGGTTTTCGATGCGCGCCAGCAGTACGTCCATCGGGAAGGGTTTGGCAATATACGCGTCGGCACCGGCCTTGTAGCCCTCTGTGCGACTCTTGTCAGTGCTCCAGGCCGTGAGTAGAATGATTGGAATGTGGCTCGTGGCGATGTTGTCCTTCAGCCTCCGGCACATGTCGGTGCCGCTCATGCGTGGCATCATCACGTCGCTGATGATGATGTCTGGACTGTCGGCCTCGGCCTTCAGTGCCCCCTCGATGCCGTCGGCCGCTTCTTCCACCTTATTATATATATGGCTCAGCTCGCTCACGAGGAACGTGCGGAACTCGCGGTTGTCCTCGACCACAAGCACGGCCTTGTCCTTTTGTTCGTGAGCCGCCTGTGAGGACGGCTGCGATTGACCGTCGGTCGTCGCCTCGCTTGTGGTGTCGGGACGGTCGGTGGGCAGGTTGAGGTCGGCCGGAAGCTGCACCGTGAAGCATGTTCCTTGGCCCGGCTCACTGCTGACGCTGATGGAGCCCTGATGCATTTTGGCATATTCGGCGGCCATATTCAGACCGATGCCCGATCCGGCATGTGTCGTTGCTTGGTCGTTGACGCGGTAGAAGCGGTCGAAGATGCGCTTCTGGTCGGCGGCATTGATGCCGCATCCGTTGTCGGTCACGCTGATGCAGGCGTAGCGGCGGCTGTCGTGGATGCAGGCCGACAGACAGACTGTGACCAATCCGCCCGGTTCGGAAAACTTGAGGGCGTTGGACAGCAGGTTGGCAAGTATCTTGCCCACCTTGTCGCGGTCGAAGTTCATGAACAGATGGTGCCCGTCGGTGTGGTAGTTGAGATGGATGTCTTTCTGTTCTGCCAGTGACTGAAACTTAGCCACTGTGTATCCAATGAGCTCGTCAAGACTTCCACCCGAGAGATTCAGCCGTTCGCCGTTCATGTCCATCTTGCGGAAGTCGAGCAGCTGATTGACGAGTTGCAGCAGGTCGGCGGCATTGCGATTGACGGTGGTGAGTCGTGCCTTCTCCTCGGGGTCGTGCACGCGTTGCAGCAGGCTGCTCACAGGCGTGATGATGAGTGTGAGCAGGGTGCGGAACTCGTGGCTGATGTTGGTGAAGAAGCGATATTTCATCTCGTCGAGCTCACGTGTTTTCTCTTCTTCCATGCGTCGCAGGTCTTGCCGGCGTTTCCATCGGTAGGCTCCGATGGCGGCGGCCATGGCGGCCAGCAGATAGAGCGTGCGTGCCCACCACGTGGCCCACCACGGCGGTAGTACTTCTATAGTGAGCGTCTGTGGACGGCTCCACTGGTGATTGAGCCCCGCGGAGCAGACCTCCAGCCGATAGGTGCCCGGCGGCAGGCTGGTGTAGGAAGCCCGGCCGATGCCGTCGGCCGGACTGGTCTCCACCCAGTCGGCATCGATGCCTTGCAGGCGGTGGCGGTAATAGGTGTGGCGGGGCATGTCGAAGTTGAGTCCGGCAAAGTGTATGGTGAGGAAATTGTCGTGATGGCGAAGGCGGATGCGGTCTGTGAAGGGCAGGGCTGACGGTAGAATGACGTGACCGTCGTGTTCTTGCCCTGGGCCAATCTCGTGGTTGTTCACCTGAAGTGAGGTGAACACGGGGTGTCCTGTGTAGGTTGGCAGGTGGAGCTGAGAGGGGGTGACCACATAGAAACCGTCGGCACAACCGAAGATGAGCCGGTCGCCGCAACGTGCCGCGGCCCATGGTAGGAACTTTCCATCGGTGAGGAAGGTGCCCGAATTGAAGACGGTGAGCTCGAAGCCTCCTTCGTGTGTTGGCCGGAAACGGCACAGGCCGTTGGCAGTGGTTGCCCAGACGCAGCCTTGACCGTCCTCGATGATGGCTTGTATGGCCTCGTTAGGCATGCCCTGCGCGAGACCAAAGCGTCTGGTGCTCTTGTCTGAGGGCCGGTGAAGGCTGATGCCGCCATACCCCCCGGCCCAAACGAGCCCCCGCGAGTCGACGAGCAGACACTTGCAGGCCTGCCGCAGCACGATGGCGGCTTTTTGTGGGGGCGTTGCGGACTGTGATTTTCCAGTGCTCTGTTTGTCGTTTCTGATGCAGATGAGCCCGTCGTTGGTGGCGGCCCAAAGCCGCCCGGTGCGGTCGAAGGCGATGGCATGGATGCCGGTGTTTCCTTCGATGAGGTGGGCCGAGAGCGGCTGAAGGCGCTGTGTGTCCTCGTCGAAGCGGCCGATGCCGCCGAGAAAGGCTGCCCAGACATTGCCTTGCCCGTCTTGGGCAAAGTTACGGATGATGTTTCGGTCGATGTCGTGGGTGGGGTCGGCGGGTTGCTGATAGTGGCGTGTTCCCTGGGAGGTGCTGAGATAGATGCCTTGCCGGAATGATCCTGTCCACAGGTGGCCGCGGCTGTCGATGAAAGAGCGTGTGGCGTCGGTGACGGTTGACGGTAGGCGTCTCATGGTGGTGGCATCGGTGCTGAGTCGCCATAGGCTCTGCGGGAAGGTGAAGACGACGGGGCCGGGGCCGCTGATGTGGTAGCCTCCCGCGGGCGGAACGCCAAGATGACGGAAGGAAAGAAAGGGGAAGGGCTGCACGAGCGGGTGGCCAATGCAGAGGCCTTTCGAGCGGAGGGCTATGACGAGATTGCTGCCAAGAAGCTGGATGGACTCGATGTCGTCGTCAACACTGTCGCCACCGATGAGCGGGAGGTGACTGATGAGTTTCTGTGAGCCGTCTGGATGGAGAAGCAGAAGGCCTCTGTGGCGTAGGGCTATGGCGAGGGAGCCATCGGGAAGGGGGCAGATGCTGACGAGTGTGCTGCCCGGCGCGCTCTCATAGCAGGTTTCCCAGTGGCGCGAGGAGGGGTGCAGACGGGCTACGCCCCGGTCCCACATCAGCCACAGGCGGTCGCCATGCCGGGCAAAGCGTACGAAGTCGCGTTCGTGCACGTGATGTTTCCAAAGCTGCTGACGGCCAATGACGGTGGCCGGGACCGACGGGTGTCGGGGAGGCTGTGGTGTGTTCTTTCTCATACTCACAACGGTTCCGTCGCCATAGGCCAGCCAGATTTCGGCATCTGTGAAGGCTATGTCGCGCAGGTCGTGTGTGGAGGGCAGATGGAGCCGGATGGGACGGGGTTCTCCGTCGGCAGGTGGTGAGACCAACTGATGGTCGGAGACAACGAACCAGACGCGGCCGTGGCTGTCGGCAAACACATTGCGTACGGTCGGGCCGACGCCCATAGATTGGAGGATCCTGTCGGCAGGAGCGATGAAGGCCTCGCGCAGCAGGTCGAACACGAGCAGACGGCCGGCTTCTTTGATCCAAATGCGTCGATGGCAGTCGGCGTAGGCGGTGGGCTGGCCCGCTACATAGGGTATGGCAAGGGCGCGATCGGAGGAAAGGGGAAAGGAGCGGAAGGCGGAACCATCGTAGATGGAGAGGGCTGACGATGTGAGCACGGCCCAACGGCCGTCGGGTAGCGCAATCACTTGCCGCACCTCGCCGTCGGGCAGACCGTCGGAGGTGTCGATGAGACGGAAAAGTCCTTCCCCGGTCGGTGTTGTCGACCGGGGAAGGGCTGACGCGGCGATTGCTGTCAGCAGCAAGAGCAGAGAGAGCAGAAACGTCTTCATCACGAAACAGCGTCTTCGGCTGTGGCTGCAAAGGTAGCTGAAATCGGTCGGATGGCCAAGCCTACGGGCTTGTTTTTAGTGTGTGAAGGCTTCTTTATTTGGTGAAAGTCACGTCGTCGACATGTTCGCCGATGAAGATGTTGGCCATGTCTCCGGTCTTATACCAGCCGGGTTTGCCGGCCATGTCATCGGTGATGAGCGTGCCGTTGATGGTGAGGTTCTCAAAGCGGAGATGCTCCACACGGCGAGTCTCGTCATAGCCGGCAATGATGCTCATGCCTGGTTGCCGCCCGCGGTAGTCGATGTTGCGGAAGGTGATGTCGCGAATGCCGCGGCCCGGCCAGTGGCAGTATTTCCGGTTGAAGCACACGCGGAGGTTGAAGAGCATGCCCTTGCGGACGCTCTCGATGTGGAAATTCTGAAAGGTGAGGCCGTGGACGAGGATGTTGTCGCCGTTGTTGATGCCGATGCAGCCCTGATAGTCAATCTGGTTCTCAGCGTGTTCGAGGATGTCGATGCCGTCGTAGACGACGTTGGTAATCTCTTCGGGCTCAGGAGTCTCGCTGTGAAGGCCGATCATGATGGGGTGGGCCACGTCGGCCCAAAAGACGCAGTCGCTGACGCGGATGTCGCGGCAACTGCCACGGTAGTCCTTGCGCGTGCAGTAGATGGTGGAGCAGTCATCGCTGGTGCGTGCGAAGAGGTGATGCTGTCGGATGTGGTTGCTGGCAAAGATGTTGAATCCGTCGCCCCAGCCGTACCAACTCATCACCTTGGCATTGCGTACGGTGACCGAGTCGCAGCCGCCGATGGGCATCTGCGTGGTGAGGGGACCGTCGATGAGTACGCGGCGGCTGTAGCGCACCATGATGCCTTCGTGGCGGCCCGGCATGACGAGGCCGTGGCCGAGGATGCGCACGTCGTGGGCACGATAGACAGACAGCCATCCGTTGATGACGGCTCCAGGATCGATATAGACGGTCTTGCCCGAGGGTACGGCGATGCTGTCACCATGGAAGTCGTGGTAGCCGGGGCCGAAATAGATGAGGTCACGCCGGCTGACCTTGGGCTTGTCCATGACGCTGTCAGCGAAGATGTGGAGGTTGTCGTAGATACGGCCATTGATTTCCACAGACAGATAGCGTGGGCGGTCGAGTGTGAAGCGCAGTGTGTTGCCATCGCGTGTAGCCCGGATGCCATAGGAGAGCGGGCGGATGCGGAAGCTGTCGATGGGCTGGGCAAGGCTCGTCACTTGCAACTCCACGGTGCCGGTGAATTCGAGTCGGGCTACGGAGACTTCGCGCACGTTGTGGCGTGCGCCGGTCACCTCGTCGACGCGCATCAGATAGGTGTCAATCGGTTGCCATGGCCCGCCGCCGACGCGTGCAGACACGGCAAAATCTTGTTTCAGAGCCACACCCTGCGGGGCGGGAGCTATGCGCAACTGATCTTTGGCCTGCAGGGAGAGCAGGCTGAGCAACAGGACTGCGATGAACAACATCTTTCTCATAAGGGATGGTTGTTGGGATGGGTTGGTTGGGTTGTTTTTACTCATTCTTTTTTATGATAGATACGAATGGCAAGTGCGTCTTACGTAGCTTCCTTCTATAAAAAATGATTTTTGCCGACCGAAAAATGGATGAAAAGTGCTTGAATAGGGATTTCCCCCACAGGGTTTAGGGTTTTTCCTTTGGTTGGGTGTTTCTTTTGTTTTATCTTTGCATCGTGAAGGAAGGGGAAAGACGATCCCCCTTTGGTCACAAAGAAACAAAAATGGTTGAACATATAATAAAGAAGAAGGATATGAAAAAGTTAGTTTTAGCCCTCGTAGCACTGGTCACTATGACAGTCTCGGCAAGCGCAATGAGTTATGAGCAGGCGCGTGAGCAGGCCCTGTTCCTGACCGACAAGATGGCTTATGAGCTCAATCTCACTGATGAGCAGTATGAAGCCGCTTACGAGGTTAACCTCGATTATCTGATGACAGTGGTCTCGCCCAACGATGTCTACGGTATCTACTGGCGTCAGCGCAATCTTGATTTGAGCTATATTCTGCTTGACTGGCAGTATCGCATGTTTGTGGATGCCACCTATTTCTATCGCCCGCTCTATTGGGATGCAGGCTATTGGCACTTTGGCATTTACGCCCGCTACCCGTACCGCGACTATTTCTTCTTCGGACGGCCCCGCTTCTATGCTGTCTATCAAGGCGGTCACAGCTGGCGGATGAATGGTGGCCGTAGCTGGTATCACGGTCGCAAGTTTGTGCCTCGCGACCGCAGACGTGGCAGTTTCAGTGGCATGCGTGACGGTTTTGAGAACGGACGCTATGGCCGCGGCACGCGTGAGGCTGCCGGTGGGCAGACTTTCGGTAACGGCAAGCGGTCTAACAATGCTTCCTTTGCCAACGGATCGCGTCCTGCAAGTGGCGTGCGTACGGATGGCACACGCGTCGTCGGTGGTTCACGCTCTGAGGGGACACGCGTTATGATGGGTGGCTCACGCTCAGGGCAGAAGGGAACTCCGGCCCGTGGCATGGAAAGCAGCACGCGTACGACGGTTACACGTCCCGGTACGATGCAGCCCAACACGACGACTTCGCCTTCGCGCTCGTTCACACCGAGTCGTAGCACGACGACCTCGCCTTCCCGTTCTTATACGCCGAGCCGCAATACGACGACAAGCCCCAGTCGCTCGTTCTCGCCGAGCCGTAGTACAACAGCAAGTCCGAGTCGCAGCACCAGCTCAGGCTCGAGTCGTAGCACGACGACAAGTCCCAGCCGCTCGTTCGGTGGACGGCGATAAGACTGGCATACGACAGAACTTCACAGCATGAGTACGCGCACCTCGGCGTTGGCCATCTTCATGATTTCGTGCATGGGCTTGTGAAAGTAGACGCTCTGCACGGCTTTGTTGATGATGCCATGGCCGACAGCAAGGACGGTCTTGTCGGGCCAGGTCACCTTCACCCAAGTGAGGAAGTTCTGGGCTCTGCTTTTCAGCCTGGCGGTGCTCTCCACACTGTCAGGCCATTCTTTGTTTTTTAGGTCAGGGATATACATTCCTGTGAAGTCGCCCCAGTCGCGTTCGCGCAGCAGTGGCGTAGTTTCAATTGGAGGGTGGCCGTGTGCTGCGGCAATGATGCGGCACGTATCAACAGCTCGCTTGAGATCGCTGGCCACGAAGACGTCAATGGGCTCACCGGCCAGTTTCTGTTCCACCTCATGGGCCTGCCGGATTCCCATCTCGTTGAGTTCACCTTGTCGTTGCCCTTGAAGAATCTGTGCGGCATTGTCGAAAGTCTCGCCGTGCCGAACCAGTAATAGCTTTGTCATTTGGCAGTTTTCTTGTGGTTCCTGTTTTTTGTGCAAAAGTACAAAAAAGCCGCATGCAAATGGCAACTATCCGTAAACTTTTCGTATCTTTGCCTTATGAAAGTAGTTGAGAGTTCTGTTTTCCGCGCTGTCATAGCCATGGTTGTGGGCGCGTTGTTGGTTAAGTACCGGGAGGCGACGGTGACGTGGCTCACTATCGCCATTGGCGTGCTGTTCTTCTTCAGTGGCCTGGTCTCATGTGCGGTCTATTATGTCAATTTGCGGAACGCGAAGGCCAGCGTTGTCTATGACGAAGACGGCAAGCCTCTGACAGCCGGTCTCAAACCGTCGTTCCCCATTGTAGGACTTGGTAGCATGATTCTTGGAGTCATCTTGGCTTTCATGCCTGTGACGTTTGTCAACTGGATAGTCATCATTCTGGCTGCCATCTTGATATTGTGTACCGTCGGCCAGTTCGTCACGCTGGCGCGCGCAAGTCGGTTTGGCCGTGTGCCATTTGTCTTCTGGCTGTTTCCTGCCTTGTTGATGCTTGTCGGTATCTATGCTATTCAGAAGCCCATGGATGCCGCTGCCACGCCGTTGTTCATCATCGGATGGGCCCTGATGGTATATGGTGTCATCGAATGTGTCAATGCTCTGAAGCTGCACCGGCTGAGGAAGGACTATGAGAAGCAGACTCAACAGATGGATAAGACGCTCGACGGAGACGTGCGGCAGCAGGAAGCGGAGGAGGAAAAATAGCAGGAACGCATCGTAACAAGCATATCAATGGAAACAACTATCAAACGACCTACCATCATTGGCATTGCCGGCGGAACAGGATCGGGGAAGACGACGGTGGTAAAGAAAATCATGGAGGCACTGCCACCTCACTTCGTGGCCGTGGTACCACTCGATTCTTATTACAACGACACGACGGGACTCACCGACGAAGAGCGCAAGGCCATCAACTTTGACCATCCGGATGCCTTCGATTGGAAACTGCTCATCAAGCAGACCACCGACTTAAGGGAGGGCAGGGCCATCGAGCAACCTACCTATTCTTATATACTGAGCAACCGGTTGCCTGAGACTATCCATGTGGAGCCGAAGCCCGTCATCATCATTGAGGGCATCATGACGTTGATTAATAAGAAATTGCGTGACATGATGGATCTGAAAATCTTTGTCGATTGCGACAGCGACGAGCGGCTTATCCGCAATATTCAGCGCGACACGATCGAACGTGGACGTACGGTCTCAATGGTCGTCGACCGTTATCTGAAGGTGCTTAAACCCATGCATGATCAGTTCATCGAGCCCACCAAGCGCTATGCCGACCTCATCATTCCGCAGGGAGGCGAGAACGTGAAGGGCATCAGCATCCTCTGCAAGTATATCGAGGGGTTAGTCTGACAGGCCGAGGTCGTCGAACATCTGCCGATAGTAGGCCGCTTTCTTCTCCACACTCATTGGATAGGCACGTGAGGAACTCGGCATCCGGTAGAGTCTCAGAGGACGTCCCTCAAACTCAAACGGCTCGGAACCGCCCATCTTCAAGTGGCGCACGTCGATGCCGAAGTGTTCCGTAAATACTTTTGTGGCCAGTTGCCCGGCTGTCAGCACGCCGCGACATTGGGGCAAGGCGCGCAGGATGCCGTCGAGGTCGGCCTGCTCGATGATTTCCAAATCCTTGTCGGCGGCTGTTCCTTTGGTACGTCTCACGCGCAGGGCCGTGTCGAAGATGGCCACATGGTGATTGCGCAGGAAGGGAATGAGCTCATCGAGGTTGAACGATTTCTGTCCGGGCACCTCAAAATGGTGCTTGTCTTCGTAGAAAATGTGACCGAAGATGCGCCACATGTCATTTTGGAAGTTGGGATAATAAAACTTCATGCACCATCGTTTGGGCGATGGCGGGAAGGTTCCGAGCATCAGCAATCGTGCGTCGGTGGGCAGAAAGGGCTCGAAAGGATGGGTCTCTATGTCACTCATTGTTTTCTGTTACTTCCTAAAATTAGTGCAAAGGTAAGAAAAAATATTGTCTTCTGTTTGGATGTTTAGCCAAAAAGTAGTAACTTTGCAGTCCAAAAGAAGTATATTATCATATAACATAACGAATCAAAATGAAAAAAGGTATTCATCCAGAAAACTATCGCCCCGTCGTATTCAAGGATATGTCCAACGGCGATATGTTCCTTACAAAGTCTACATGCAAGGCTACAGAGACAGTAGAATTTGAAGGCGAAACTTACCCTGTGGTAAAAATTGAAATCTCAAGCACCTCTCATCCGTTCTATACGGGCAAGAGCAAGCTTGTCGATACAGCTGGTCGTGTTGACCGCTTCATGAACCGTTACGGTAAGCTGAAGAAGTAAGAAGATACCGACTGACAGATAAAGTGAAAACGGTTGAACGTAGTTGCATATGCGTTCAACCGTTTTTCTTTTCGTAACCCCCGACAGAATCGTTTTCTCAACCATGCAGAGGTTATTATGAATTACTAATTACGAATTTTAATGAAATCAATTTTTAAATCAAATTAATTTGTAATTCGTAATTAGTAATTCCTGAATCATAATTTGTAATTCCTGATTCTTGATTCGTTCTTACTCCTCCTCGAAGGTGATGGTGATTTGTTTTGCGGCCGTGTTCTGGAAGTAATACCAGTCGAACTCGTCCCGTTCAGAGTTGTCAATGGCGACAATACTGCCCTTGAAGCGGCGCTGGTCGAGCACGAGGTCGTCGTAGCTGATAATCATCTCGAAGCGTTCCTGCACGTTGTCGGCCGTGAAATATTGCAGATGGATGTCGCCGCTCCGCTCGTCAATATACCAAATGAAGTTTCGGCTGTAAGTAGCTGTGTTGTTGTCGCCGATGAAATCGTTCTGAATGCCAGTTCCGAAGATGGCCCCGGCACGTGCTTGCGTAAAGTTGATTTCCGTGTGATACCGCTCGGTGACGATTTGATCGTATGCGTTGAGGAAGGTAGCGGTGGTTGTTCCTTGCCAGTTGCCGGCAAGCGTGTTGGCCATGGCCACGTAGTCGGTGTTCGTTGGGGCGATGTATCCGTCGTCCCACCAGCTGTAGTTGTCCCAACCGTCATACCAGTAGTCATCATACCAAGGGTCATTGTCGCAGCCGCTGAGGCTGATGGTCATCACCGCTGTCAGAAGAAGCAGCATGTAAGTCTTGAAGCGTTTCATGTCTTTTCCGTTTTTTAAAGTTTTTAAATCTACTGCAAAAATAGTGTTTTTTCATATATTGTGCAAGAGTAGAACGCATATAATCTGTTAGGGGAATCCCTATTTTGCAGTAGGGTTTTTCCCTAAATATCATTAATTACTTTTTCTTCGATTACTTAATTGCTCTTTTTTTCGTACCTTTGTGGCATCTTTTCATATGTATTTAATAAGGTAAGGAAATGAAGACAGTTTATGATTTTTCAGTCAAAGACCGCAAGGGAAAGATGGTCTCGCTGAAAGAGTATTCCAACGAAGTGCTCCTCATAGTGAACACAGCCACACGATGTGGGTTTACGCCCACCTACACCGAGTTGGAGAATCTGTACAAGAAATACCATTCGCAAGGCTTCGAGATACTCGACTTCCCCTGTAATCAGTTTGGCCAGCAGGCTCCCGGTACTGAAGAGAGCATCCATGAGTTCTGCAAGCTCAACTATGGCACCGATTTTCCGCAGTTCAAGAAGTTGAAGGTCAACGGCCCCGACGCTGATCCGCTGTTCAAGTATCTCAAGTAGCTGAATGTCTTTGCAGGCTTCGATATGACCAACAAGATAGCTCCCATCTTGGTGGAGATGTTTGACAAGCAGGATCCCAACTGGCGTGAGAGTGCCGACATCAAGTGGAACTTCACCAAGTTCCTTGTCAGCAAGCGCGGTCTTGTGGTCGCCCGTTTTGAGCCGACAGAGAAGATAGAGAATATAGCCGCAGAAGTGGAGAAACTTCTGGCCGAATAAGTAAGGCTGATGCATTTGGCAAGTGTCAGTTATTCATCATTAACAAGAATATGGAACATATTAATTGCTTGATTATAGGCTCTGGTCCTGCGGGGTATGCCGCGGCCATTTATGCCGGGCGCGCAGGCATGAAGCCCGTGCTCTATTACGGTTTGCAGATGGGCGGACAGCTCACTACCACCACGTTGGTTGAGAATTATCCCGGCTTTCCTACCGGTATAGATGCCAATCAGCTCATGGGCGACATGCAGCAGCAGGCCAAAAACTTTGGGGCCGACCTGCGCGACGGCATCATTGCTAAGGCTGACCTCTCAAAAAGGCCATTCGTGCTGACCACGGATCGGGGCGATGAGTTGGAAGCCGACGCCGTTATCATTGCCACAGGAGCCAGTGCCAAATATCTGGGACTCGATGATGAGAAGAAATATGCCGGCGAGGGTGTCAGCGCTTGCGCCACCTGTGATGGCTTCTTCTATCGCAAGAAAGTCGTGGCTGTCGTTGGCGGTGGCGACACAGCTTGTGAGGAAGCCAACTATTTGGCAGGTCTGGCCAGCAAGGTCTACATGATTGTGCGCAAGCCCTACCTGCGCGCGAGCGAAATCATGCGCAAGCGTGTGGAAGAGAATCCTAAAGTGGAGATTCTTTATGAGACCAACACGTTGGGACTTTATGGCGACCATGGCGTGGAAGGCGCGCATTTGGTCTACCGCAAGGGCGAGAGCGACGAGCGCAAGTATGACCTGCCCATCGACGGTTTCTTCCTGGCCATCGGCCACAAGCCCAACACCGAAGTCTTCCAGGGGCAGATTGACCTCGACGAGCAAGGTTATATCAAGGTGCAGTCGCCGTCGACGCAGACCAGTGTAGCGGGTGTGTTTGCGGCAGGCGATGTCTGCGACCCTCATTATCAGCAAGCCATTGTCGCCGCAGCCAGTGGTGCCAAGGCCGCCATTGATGCCAAAGCGTTTTTAGGTTGAAAATTAAATAAACGTTGATAGCCTAAAGAGCCGCTCCTCGTTTTTGTGCGAGGAGCGGCTCTTTTTCATTTCCGCGTCTTTCCCTTGGGAAGGGGGCGGCCGTAAAACACCTGTGA
>CAYPJA010000005.1:53577-93339 GCA_964411005.1 uncultured Prevotella sp.
GATGACGGCTTGATTAACGCTTAGTGAAGAGCCGTTTAACGGCTCTTTACAGCTCAAGTAATATCTGCACGATGCGTTCAGCCGAGCGTCCATCCCAGCGTTCGGGAACGCCGGACGGCTTCCATTGGCCGTCGGCCATGTCGGCAACAGCCGACCGCAACTTGTCCGAATCCTCACCCACGAGCACGTTGGTGCCCACCTTGACGGTCTCGATGTGTTCGGTATAGCTGTTGAGTGTGATGCATGGCACGCCGTTGAACGTGGCTTCCTCGGCCACATTGCCCGAGTCGGTGATGATGCCGCGGGCATTGGCCGTGAGATACATGAAGTCGAGATAAGGCCGGGGCTCGATGAGCGTCAGTGCAGACGGATGTGGCGTGTCCTTCAGCACGTCCCGGATGACCTCCGCCGCGTGTCCCCGCAGCGGAGCTACAATCTTCACGATGCGGTCACCGAGGCCGCCGGCGATGGCCGACAGCATCTTTTTCAGATAGTCTTTGTTGTCAATGAGCACCTTCCGGTTCAGCGTAAGCACGATGTAGTCGTGCTCTCTCAGCCCGAGTTCGTCCATCACCTTGGGCCGTTGCATCCGGTTTCGGTTGTAGCGCAGGTTGTCGATGAGGATATTGCCCACCATGTAGACCTTCGAGAGTTCGGCTCCTTCCCGGTTGGCTATCGAGTTGTTGCTGATTCCCGCCGTGAAGAGGATGTCACTCAAGCCGTCGATGACGAGTCGGTTGATTTCCTTTGGCATGGTGATGTCGAAGGAGCGGGTACCGGCGGCAATGTGTGCCAGCGTGATTCC
This sequence comes from uncultured Prevotella sp., assembly GCA_964411005.1. GTDB lineage: Bacteria > Bacteroidota > Bacteroidia > Bacteroidales > Bacteroidaceae > Prevotella. The sequence goes on from CAYPJA010000005.1 coordinate 54,383, forward strand.
TTGCTTCTTGGTCACGATGGATACGGCCATTGTGGAGGCCAAATCATCCACGACGACTACCACGTCTGTGGGCTGCTGTTGCAGATAAAGCTCAAACTTCGACATTACCTGTCCTGTGAGCTCGTTCAGGTTCTGGCAGTCTACGCCTAAGCAGACATCGGGGCGTCTGATTTGCAGGTCGTCAAACAACGAGCCTTCCAGCGTCGCGTCGTCGGCCCGACCCGAGTAGACCAGTTGGAAGTCGATGTTCCTGCCTTGCCCGTGGGCCGCTTCGATGGCTCTGATCAGTGGCGCCACTTTGATGAAGTTGGGGCGTGCGCCGGCCACAATACATATATTCATCTTTCTGAAAACTTCACTTTCTTCATTCCATCTTGAACAGTTCCCGGATGCCTCCCAGGCTTCCCATGAGGTTGCTGGCCTCATAAGGCAGGAAGACAGTCTTCGTCTTGTCGCCCGTGGCCACCTGTTCCAGCATCTGAATGTAGTTCTTGGCCAGCAGGTAGTTGGCCGGATTCGACGACTTGCCGACTGCTTCCGTAATCTTCTCGATGGCCTTTGCCTCAGCTTCGGCCTTGCGTATGCGTGCCGTGGCCTCACCTTCAGCGAGCAGGATGGCCTGTTGCTTCTCGGCTTCGGCGCGGTTGATCTTGGCCGTCTTCTCGCCTTCCGATTGCAGAATCTGTGCCTGCTTCTCACCCTCGCTGGTCAGAATGGTGGCCCGCTTGTCGCGTTCGGCCTGCATCTGTTTCTCCATGGCCTGAAGCACACTCGACGGCGGGATGATGTCTTGCAGTTCCACGCGGTTCACTTTGATGCCCCATTTGTTGGTGGCATCGTCGAGCACGCCGCGCAGTTTGGTGTTGATGGTGTCGCGTGAGGTCAGCGTCTGGTCGAGTTCCATCTCACCTATTATATTACGCAGGGTGGTCTGGGTCAGTTTCTCGATGGCGTTGGGCAGGTTGTTTATTTCATAGACTGCCTTGAACGGGTCGACAATCTGAAAGTAGAGCAGGGCGTTGATCTGCATCTGGATGTTGTCTTTGGTGATCACGTTCTGTCGGTCGAAGTCATACACCTGTTCGCGCAGGTCGATGCTGTTGCTGTAGACGTAGCGTCCGTTGCGCATGGTCACAATCTCTTTGGCCCGGTCGATGAACGGGATGATGATGTTGATGCCGGGTTTCAGCGTGGCATAGTATTTTCCGAGACGCTCGATGATTTTTGTTTCGCTCTGCGGAATAATCACGATGGCCATCTTGGCAAAAATCAGTGCCAGTACGACGATGGCAATAAGGGCATAGGTTGCTATCATAATGGTTTCTATTAATGGTTAAGGAATTTTTTGAATCAGTTGTGGAAGATGGCGGTCGCGATGGCTTGTCGGCGAGAGGCGTCCCCCGTCAGTCGGCCCTCTCCACGGTGACGATAATGCAGTCCATTCTCACCACGCGCACCTTCGTTCCCTTCGCGATGGCTGTCCCGTCAGCGGTTACGGCTTTCCAGTCGTCGCCGTCTATTTTGACATATCCGCTTCCGTTCGCTGCGATGGGCTCTACGAGCGTGCCTTCACGTCCGATGAGGGCATCAGCGTTGGAGGGCCGGTCGTGTCCCGTGGCGTGCAGACGCTTGAGCAGTTTGGGCCGGAGCAGATAGACTGAGGCCACGCTGCTGGCGGCAAAGATCACCACTTGCAGCCAGAAAGGCACGGGCAGGAACGAGGTCACCATGGCGCATAGCGCACCCACGGCAAAACAAGTCACGAAGAAGTCACCGAATCCGAGTTCGACAATGAGCAGCGCCATGGCTACGACGAGCCACAGCAGCCACAGATGTGTGGTGAGATAGTCAATCATATCGCGTTGGGGGATAGAGGTTACGTGATGGTCAGCGTTTGCGTTTTGAGGTCGTTGCCGTCTTCCGCGTGGTCGACTTCTTCGTTGTTGTCGTCGTTTTTGTGGAAGAGCTTATCCTCAGCGTTTTTGTTGTCTTCGGTTGCGGATTGGTGCCGCCGGCCGCTTTATAGTATTTCAGTGCCTCAGGCATTTCTTTTTTCAGCGCGGCAATGCGCTTGGCGTCCGACGGGTGATCGCTGAACAGGTCGTTCTGGTTGCCGTTGCCCGACGACATGCGTTGCCAGAAGGGGATGGCCTCCTCTGGATCGTAGCCGGCCATGGCGGCAAAGATGAGTCCCATGTGGTCGGCCTCGGTCTCGTTGTCGCGGCTGTATTTCAGATTGCGGAACGAGAAATACTGTCCCGCCACGCTTGATGCGAGGTCACCCACGCCGCTGCCCACGGCCGTGTTGAGCACCGATCCGAGTACGTTGGTGCCGATTTGCTGGCGATATTGCTTCGAGAGCTGTTCTGCGCTGTGCTTGGCTACGGCGTGCGCAATCTCGTGTCCGAGCACGATGGCCAGTGCCGTCTCGGTCTTGGTGTAGGGCAACAGCCCTTCATAGACCACGATTTTGCCGCCGGGCATGCAGAAGGCGTTGGCCGCCGGGTCTTGCACGAGGTTAAACTCCCAGCTGAAGTTCTTCAGTTCGTTGGCATAGCCGTTGTTGCGCAGAAGTTCTCTACGGCCGATGACAGTCGTTTGCCCACGCGCTGCACCATGGTTGTGTTGGCGGTGTTGGTCGACTTCTTGGCCGAAGCCATATATTTTGTATATTCCTGGTTGGCCAGACTGAGCACTTGCGCGTCTGAGACGCTGATGCTGTGCTTGCGGCCTGTGATGGGAACGGTCTCTGTTGTGCCACAGGCTGAAAGCAGGAGGGTGGCGCAAACCGTCAAAAGTAAATACTTGATATTTCTCATTGCTGTTGATGTTTGTCTGTTCTTGCAGGTCGTGTGTCTTGTCGGGAGGCGTCATTGTGTCTCAGCGGACGGGCACGAGGCCCGCCCCTGCGTGATGCAGGGCAGTTGATGTATTTGTTGCAAAGATAGTGTTTTTTTTGAGATAAACATCACTTTTCATGTGTTTTTTGCTACCTTTTGCCCACGTCCGGGGCATCGGAAGGGGTGGGGGATAGTCCCAGCACCTCTGTCAGCTGGCCGAAGTGGGTGAGTCTCACCAGATGATCGTGGTCGTATTCCTGCGTCTGCTCGTGTTTCCACAGTGTGTGGAAGGGGATGTGGGCGGCCCAGCCGCCGAGTTGCAGCACCGGTTCGATGTCAGAACGGAACGAGTTCCCCACCATCAGCATCTCGCCGATGGCCACTTCCTCGCGGCGGCAGAGCCGTACATATTCCTCCCGTGTCTTGTCGGCCACGACGATTACGTCGTCGAAATAGGACTCCAGTCCCGATCGGTGCAGTTTGTTCTGTTGGTCAAGAATCTCTCCTTTGGTGAATACAGCCATTGCCAGTCGTCCCTCTTTGCGGATGCGGCGCAGCGTCGGCTCCACTTCGGGCAGTGGGTCGGCGGGCAGATGCAGCAGATTCTTGCCGAGTTCCACGATGTCGGCTATGGTGTCGGCACCGATGCGTCCGCCGCTGAAGGCGATGGCGTTCTCCACGAGCGAGATGGTGAAAGCCTTGCTGCCGTAGCCCAACAGCGGCATGTTGGCCGTCTCGGTCTTGAAGAGGGCGGCCGATACCTCCTCCCGGCTGCCATAGTCGGCCAGCAGACGGGCATATTCGGCCTCCGTGCGGTCGAAATAAGTTTGGTTGTCCCACAGCGTATCGTCAGCGTCGAAGGCCACGAGACGTATGTCTTGCTTCTTGGTCATGGGGCAAAGGTAACCATTTTTCCGCAAACAGACAAGCAAACGGCGGCCTGCCTTGCAGTGGGAAGGGCGAATCGCGGGCACGTTCGTCCGAAACAAAGAACGGCTACGCATCTCTGCGCAGCCGCTCCCACTAATAATTAAGAATAAATATGATTATAACGCAGCCCATTGGGGCTGTGTGGTTTGAGATGTATTTTTATCTCACCAGTAGTTTCTTGCCGCCTACGATGACCACGCCCTTGTAGTCGCGGCCCACGCGCTGTCCTTGCAGGTTGTAGCGTGGGGCGTTGGCGTCAGTGCCGGTTGCGTTGTCCAAAAGTTGACCGATGCCGTCGGTGGTGCCGAAGTCGAACTTAAAGCCATTGGCGGCTTTGGCGGCATTGGCGGCAGGCAGATAGGCACGGTTGACGAGTGTCACGTCGAGTGTGGTCTTGTAGAAGCCCACGGCGTTGTCATTCTGTCCGAAGAAGTAGTCGCTGGCGTTCGTGGTGAAGGCCGTGCAGCTGCCTGTCAGGAGGTTGGTGGTGCCAGTCTCGTCGGCCTCAGCGACTTTGGCTTCGGTCGGCTCATCGGCGGAAGCCACGGTGGCGGTGCAGAAACCGTCGGTCTCACCCACTACCACGACGCCCGTGTTGGCAGGTATGGTGCCCGTGATGGCTTCCAGTGAGGCCGTGCCTGTTGTCTCGCCAGTGGCGTCGCTCGTTGCTGTCAGTCGGTAGGCGGTGAAGCCTTCGGCAAGCGTGTAGGCCACCGGCAAGTACAACGTGTTGTAATATTTGCCGGTTTGGGCGTTCAAGTGGAGAGTAGTCGGGAGTTCCGTCACCTCTTCGAGTGTCCAGGCATAGGCTTGATCGGTGAGGGTGCCGGTTTCGTTACCGCGGTCGATGGCTCCGTTGGCGGTTCCGCTGCTCAGGAAGCGCTGGTCGCCTGTACGCACGGCATAGGTGCCAAGGAAGTTGGGGTTGGCTTCGAAGGTCACGGCGACGGCATCAGCCGACAGCACTTTCTCTGTGCCCATATATTGGCCGGAGTAGTAAGAGAGCAGGCCGTCAGCGCTGTAGTACCAAATGGATGTGTTGGCATCTGCGCCATCGGTCATTGCTGTCAGTTCGCTTGCGTCATTGGTTGCAGGCGATGTCAGGTAACCATTTGTCTTGTTGCCTTTCAGACGCAGGTAGGTACCGGCCTTGGGCATGTTCAGCGTCAGTTCGCCGATGGCGGTGTTTAAGGCGTTGATGGCAGCCGTGATTTGCTCGTCGGTGCTATTATCGTCAATAGTGAACATCTTCAGAGCTTCGGCGAGTGTGCCGTTAGAATCAGAATATTTGTTAAGTCCTGTGCCGACTAACGCCTCGGCTTGTATCTTGAGAAGCTCGTATTGAGCGCGGTCAACGGTGACCTCATCCTCAACCATCCAGTTGGAGCCTGCATCTTGTAAAGGAGAATCTTGCCAGAAACTGAGTTTACCAGCGTTAGAGTAGTCGTTCATATATACATTATTGTCTTTGAAGCTAAATACCTTGCCATCAAGTTGGGTGTTGCCAGCCTTCTCTGCACTACCCTTGACGATAGTCCAGTACTTTTCTTTATCTTGCAGGGTGGGATATGTGCCGTTGCTTGCAGTTTCGATGTAGAGATCCTTGGTGCTTCCTGTTGCTTTGTTGACAATCTTGAATCCTTTAATGGCGTTGCCAATGAAAGCCCACTTGAAGTTGTCGGCCACCTTTACGGATGTTGTCATCGGAAGATGATCGCTCTTGCTTTCATCATAGTAAACGTACTTGTTGTTGGGTGATTTGGCGTTCTTCCAGTAGTACCACTTCGTTATGTTTTCGTAGCTATCGTAGGCCTCGAACGGCGTGTTGAAAGTTACGATGGCATCCTTTGTCTGATTGCTTGTTACGTTGCTGATAGGGTCTGCTGTGATAGAAGTGAAGGGATAGCTTGGGCCATCGTATGTGGCGGTATCGCCTTCATACACCTTCTGCTCATAAGTGCCTAATACTTCTTCTTTGCCTTCTTCCTTATATTGCCAAGTGACGGTGTACTCGGTCTTGTCTTCTTCAGCTATCCAGTTGGAGCCTGCGTCTTCAGACGGGCCTTGACTCCAGAAACCGAGTTTACCTGCTCCTTGATAGTCGTTAATGTACCATGTTTGTGAGCCATTCTGTAACGTGAAATCGAACGCTTGTTCTTTGACGGTTTCATTGCCTTTAATGATGGGCCAGTATTTCTCCGTCTCTTGCATGGTGGGGTAGTCATTGCCCTGGGTTACTGTTGCTATGTAGAGATTCTTTTCGTTTCCTGCGGCTTTGTTGACTATCTTGAATCCTTTGATGGCATTGCCGATGAAGGCCCATTTGTAGGAATCGTTATTCTCCTTTGTTGCCTTGACAGGGAGATAAGATGTATTTTCGCTATCGTAACAAACATATTGATACGAATGATTTGTAGCTTTCTTCCAGTAGTGCCATGTGGCATGCTCGAAGTCGGTGGAAGGCGTGAAAGGAAGTTCGCTCAACGTCACGATAACAGTGGCAGACTGATCTTGTGTCACGTTTTCGATAGGCGTAGGAGTGGTGACGGTGGCATAATCAAAAGAGCTTGGCCCATCGTATGTGGCGGTTTCGCCTTCAAACACCTTCTGCTCATAAGTGCCTAATACTTCTTCCTTGCCTTCTTCCTTATATTGCCAAGTCACGGTATGTTGTGTTAAGGCCTCGGCGGTCGCTTTGTAGATGATGATTTTACTCCAATTTCCAGTCCCGCTATAGGCATTGGAAGTATTGCCGTTTACATTCAGATATTGTCCGTTGTTTCCAATACGGAAGCGGCCGGTCTCGCCTGATACCTCTGTAATATTGAATGTGGCTTGGGAACGGCCGACCGAAATCGGTGCCCCGGCAATCATAGCCTGATAGTATGCACCCGAATAGGCTTGAATATTGTATTGGCCATTTTCTCCAGTGGGAACTATTTTTACGATGGAAGCTAATGCCGGTTCAGATGATATGTCTATCCTGTTTTCGTTTACATAATAATAACTTGCCGTTCCATTTGTAGTGTTTCCATAGTTTTGAAGCACATAAAGGCCATCTTCGGTGATGTCGGAAAGATTCATTACTTGGTCACCAACGTTTAATCTCTTGTTTTCATCAGCAAGAGGGGTGGGAGTCCAAGAGAGAAGGGCTTGCGCGTTTGCAAGGGTATATTCTCCGTTGGGAACCTCCTTTGCTATGAGTCGGTCTCCATCATCAAGCGTCCCCCAATTGTTGATTACAAACGCAGGTATACCATTCAACATCATGTTGTTAGACTGGTAGTTGTTTGAAAAAGACAATGCAATGGGATAAGTATCGTTATCTGTAGAGAAAACATACACTTGTGATGGCATGTTTGTAGTCCAAGTGTTTCTTACGGTTAAGAACTTATCCTGTCCTACACTGTAGAGATATGTCTTTGTGTTGTCATTGGGGTCAGTGACAAAAGCGAATTGCTGATTTACATTCGTTTCGTTAATATTATCGCCCGTTGCACTCCCCATCTCATTTGGGTTAGCCTGTAAAGCCCCACGCTTACATGAAATGGTATAAACTTTGTTGGCATCCAAACCTGCTGTGGGGAAGTCGGTCAGTGTTTGCGCCCCCGCTGTCAGCCCGACAAGCAGTGTGGCCAAAAAAGTATAGATTCTTTTATTCATAGTTTCTTTGTCTTTGAGTGTGAAAGTATCATTCCCCGGCGTCCTCCCAGATGTCGTGGCGTTTGGTGGTGAAGATGCCACTGCCTGTGCCTGTTTCGGCATTGTAGTCGTTGTTGTCGATGGTAAGCTCTGCGTTGGCCCCTCCATACTTCACCTCTAAATGTTGTTGTGAGGCTGTCAGCATCAAGTCGTCCTTGATTACCAGCACTTTGAGCTGTGGCTTGAGATAGTCTTTTCTGTTCATACTTTTATTAGTTTTTTTGTTAGAGATTCTAAGAAAAAGAAGTTGGTGCGGTATTAGCCGTTCCTGTTGTTTCAAAAAGCAAAATTAATGAAAAGCCTTATCTTTTAAGAATTATTCAGGGGGGTAACGAAGATTAACGATTTGATGTTTATTTTAATATTCGTTATGTTAAGAAATGTGTTTGACATGGATTGTTATCAGTTCCACCGCATTGTCTTTTGCCGTGGCAGGAGGCGGCAGAGGGCAGGAGAGGATTCGTCGTCGGCGCGCAGACAGACGCGAAGTCCGCACAGATGAGTCGCACGGGGCGTGCGACATCTGTGCGGACTTCGCACTATGCGGCCGGCCGGAGGGGGGCGGCATGCCGACTATTTGGATTGCTTCTTGCGGACGAAGCGTTGTCCGAGCCACCGCCTGACGGGCACGTCGTAGAGGCGCATGGACAGCCAGGCCAGCAACAGACTGCCTGCCACCACGGCCAATGCTTGCGGCCAACTGTCGGCGAGCGTGTAGGTCTGCGTGCGGATGAGCCAGGCATAGAAGAGATAGAACAACGGATAATGGATGATGTAGAGCGGATAAGAGAGGTCGCCCAGCAGCCGATAGACCGCCTTCTGCCGTGTCGTGGCCGTGAGGTCGGACGCTCCCATCCACAGCAGTGCGGGGAAGACGACGATGATGCATGCCGCCTCGAAGACGCCGTTCCAGCAGATGGGCGTCTTGCCGGGGATGTAGGGCACGCAGAACAGCAGTGTCATGACCACGGTGGCCGTCCAGAAAGCGCCCCGTACCTTCGTGGGACGGAAGCGGCGAGCCATGAGCATGCCCAACGAATAGGGGAACATCATGCGCACGAGACCGCCCCAGAAGTTGACGCCGTCGAGCGTCCAGCCGATGCCGAACATGCCCGCGCCCACGAAGTCGCCTGCCGTCATCCACGCCAACAGCACGCCCAGCACGACGGTGACCGCCGTCAGCACGCGCGTGGAGAGGCGGCAGATGAGCAGGGCATAGAGGATGTTGCCGATATATTCGAAGAACAGCGACCAGGCCGGCCCGTTGAGGGGAAACATCTCGCCGTTGCCTCTCACCTCATAGGGTGCTCCCGGCCATGCGGGAATCATGAACATGGCTGCCAGCAGGGCGAGCATCGACAACGAGAGCGGCACGCTGCTGCCGTCCCACTGCGTGGATCCCTGGATGAGAAAGCACACCAGGCCCACCACGGCGGCCAGCATGACCATCGGGTGGAGGCGTATGACGCGGCGGCGGAAGAAGTCGGACAGCGTGAAGCCGCGCTTCCAGCGGTCGTCGTAAGCGTAGCCGATGACGAAGCCGGACAGCAGGAAGAAGAAGTCGACGGCGAGATAGCCGTGGTTGAGGTGCGTGATGGTGCCGTCGCTGACGCCGTTGACCGACTCGGCGAAGGCGTAGCCCTCGAAGACGTGGTGCAGCACGACCAACAGGGCGGCCACGCCGCGCAGGCCGTCGAGGAGCTCATAGTGGGGCTTGGTGTCGGCAAAGCGATACTCGAAGTTGTTGGATGGAGTGGTTGCCATTGTGATTTGTCGTTGTGAAAAGAAATTTAATAGGTTGTGAAAAGAAAACTGAATAGGTGGGGTTAGAAACCGGAAGCAAAGATAGTGAAAAACTTTCAATCGCGCAAATGTGAGTGGCGCGAAGTGAGGAAAACGCTTCCGGGCGGTGCAGGAGAAGCGTTCGCGCTTCTCCTTTTTTCGTGTTCTGAGGCGTTTGTGTTCCTGCGTGGTTCCCGTTGATGGCTTTGGGGCTTGCCGGAGACCGTCTCTTGGCTTGCGTTTAGCCTTCTTTGAGCTTGCGTTTGACCGTTTGTTGGCTTGCGTTTAACCGTCTTCTGTGATGTGAAAGGCATGTCCTTGTCGCAGTGACGGGGCTTCCGGACGGGCATGAGACCCGCCCCTTTGCATGGCACAAAACCACGGGATTTACGTTTTTTGTTTGGTTTCTGTATGAAAAACGTATGGTTGTACCGGAAAAATGCTATCTTTGCCATATCATACGATTATCCATTTATACCATCAAGGATATGCACAGACACTCACCAACGCACCGGAAGAAGGCGGCCCTCGCCACCGCGCTCGCCCTGGCTTTGGGCATCGCGCCGTCGGCGGCACAGGATGTGGCACGCCTCGCGGGCTCCGACAGCCTGACGCTGACGGGTTCGGTCAGCAAGCTGACGGCTTCCCGGCTCAACAAAGGTCTGCTCAACACGGCCCTCGATGCCATCTCGGGCAAGGCCGCGGGTGTCAACGTGTCGTCGGCAGGCACCGACCGGCTGGCCATGCTGCAAAGCGTGCGCGTGCGCGGCACGACATCGCTCACGGGCGGCAACGACCCGCTCGTGATCATCGACGGCGTCTATTCAGACCTCGCCACCCTCGCCACCGTCTATCCTGCCGACATCGAGAGCTTCACCATCCTCAAGAATGCTTCCGAGACGGCACAGTTTGGCTCGCGCGGAGCCTCGGGCGTGATCGAGGTGAGGACGCGGAGCGGCCACAGCGGCAAGTTCAACATCAGCTACGACGGCACGGCCGGCTTCGACGTGCGCTACAAGTATCTTGACATGCTCGACGCTGACGGCTACCGCGCGCTGGCCTCACGCCTTGGCGGTATCTACCGTGACCTGGGCTACGACACCGACTTCCAGCGGCAGATCAGCCGCACCGGCCTCGTGCAGAACCACCACGTGGCCTTCAGCGGCGGCACGGAGACGAGCAACTATCGTGCCTCGTTGGCGCTGATGGACCACAAGACAGTCATCAAGAACCAGGGCTACACCAACCTCGTGGCCAAGCTCGACATCACGCAGCTCGCTTTCGACGACCGGCTGAGAATTGAGTTCGGCATGTTCGGGTCGTCGCGCAAGGACCGGGGCTTCTACGATGAGTTCTCTGTACTCTATTCGGCCGCCGCCATGAACCCTCTCTTGCCCTTCGACCGCTATGAGGGCGGTTGGGTGAAGAACAACGGTGCCTCGCAGATCAGTCCGCCCGGAGCCCTTCTGCATGAGCGCAACGACACGAAGGACCAGAACTTCATCACCCATTTGCAGCTTACGCTGACACTGTCTCACGACCTGCGGCTGCGCGCCATCGGCTACTATTCGTACCGGAACGAGGGCAACGCCCGGTTTGCCCCCACTTGGGTGTGGGCGCAGGGCTACGCCTATCGTGGCCATACGCGCACCGAAGACTATATGGGCGACCTCACGCTCGACTGGAACCACACGTGGGGGGCTCACCGCGTGGCGGCCTCGCTGGCGGGCGAATACCAGAAGACCGTCAGCTCGGGCTTCTGGACGCAGGCGAAGGCTTACACATCCAACAGTTTCTCCTACGACAATCTGAGCGGCGGCGCATCCATCCCCTACGGCCACACGGGTAGCACACGCACCGATCCGCGCTTGCTCTCGGGGCTGGTGACGGCCTCCTACGCGCTGCTCGACCGCTACAGTCTCGACGCTTCGCTGCGCGCCGACGGCTCGTCGATGGTCGGCAAGGATCACCGGTGGGGCTGGTTCCCCTCGGTGTCGGCCTCGTGGGACGTGGCCGGCGAGCCATTCATGCGGGCGGCGCGTGCCTTGTCGATGCTGAAACTGCGCACGGGCTACGGACGCACGGGCAACCTCGGTGCCATCAGTTCCTATCTCACCCTCGACAGCTACATGCCCGTAGGCGTGGTGTCGGTCGGTGGAACGCCAACCGTTACGATGGGTAAGCTGCGCAACAACAACCCCGATCTGAAATGGGAGACGCGCAGCACGTTCAACGTGGGTGCCGACATCGGCTTCTTCAACAACCGACTGCTGCTCACGGCTGAATATTATTACTCGCAGACCACTGATATGCTATACCGGTATGACGTGCCCGTGCCCAACTTCGCCTTCGACAAGCTGATGGCCAACCTCGGCAAGATGGAGAACAGTGGCTTCGAGCTCGGCGTCGGCATCGTGCCCATCGCCAAGCCCGACATGGATCTCAACGTCAACGTCAACCTGTCGTGGCAGAAGAATAAGCTGGTCTCGCTGAGCGGCTACTACAGCGATCACTACATCACCGCGCCCGATATGACTGCCATCGGCGGCGTGACCGGGGCCGGACAGCACGGTGGCTATAACAACATCACCTATCAGATCGTGGGTCAGCCCCTGGGTGTTTTCTATCTGCCTCACTGCACGGGACTCACCGACAACGGCCATGGCTTCAAGCACTACGAGATTGCCGACCTCGACGGCGACGGCACCGTAGATCTCAGCGACGGCGGCGACCGCTATATTGCCGGGCAGGCCACGCCGAAACTGACGCTCGGATCGAACGTCAGCTTCCGCTACCGCGACTTCGACATCACCGTGCAGATGAACGGGGCTTTCGGCCACAAGATCTTCAACGCCACCGCCCTGAGCTACATGAACCTTTCGAGCTTTCCCAGCTATAACGTCATGGCCAAGGCCGCCGACGCAAACATCGTGGACCAGAACGTGACCGACTACTGGCTGGAGGATGGCGACTATCTCAACATCGACTACATCACCGTGGGCTGGAACGTGCCGCTCAAGAGCCATCGCGTGGTGAGCGGGCTGCGCCTCTCGGTCAGTTGCAACAATGTGGCCACCATCACTGGCTACAGCGGCATGACGCCCATGATCAACAGTTATGTGACGGGCTCGACGCTCGGCATCGATGACAAACGTTGCTATCCTGCCTACCGCACGTTCTCCATCGGCGTGAACCTGCAATTTTGAAACATCCACAACGATAAACATCACTGAAACACTATGCGACTGAACCGCATCCTTCTTCTGGTCGGCACGCTGCTGCTGACAGCCTGCCTCGACGAGTCGCCCCGCGACCGGCTTGATGATGACCAGACCTTTAACTCGTCGGTCAACATCTACAACAACGCCGTGGCCACCTTATATAATTATATAGGCGGCTATAGCAACAGCCAGGGGCTGCAAGGCACAAAATACGGTGTCTACGACTATAATACCTTTACTACCGATGAGGCCGTCATCCCCATCCGGGGTGGCGACTGGTATGACGGAGGCTTCTGGCAGAATTTGTTCAACCACAACTGGAAAGCCGACGACGGCTCGCTCCTGGACACGTGGAACTATCTCTACAAGGTCGTTGTACTGAGCAATGAGTCGCTCGGCGTGTTCGAACGCTACCGGTCGCTGCTCACCGACGACGAATATGCGGCCTACCGCGCCGAGGTGAGGGCCATCCGTGCGATGTTCTACGCCTATCTCATGGATATGTTCGGCAATATACCGATGGCTGACGAGCAAGGCGACAAGGAGACGGCAGCCCCGCAGATGTCGCAGCCCGACATGTTTCGCTTCGTGTTCGGCGAGTTGCAGGCCGTGGCGCCGCTGCTGCCCGACGGCCACAGCAACTATGAGGGCAACTGTTACGGTCGTGTGACGCGTGCTGTGGCGTGGTTTCTGCTGGCCAAGCTCGCACTCAATGCCGAGGTCTATGCCGATGCCGACTGGACTGACCCGGTGCGTCCCGACGGACGGCAACTGATGTTCACCGTCGACGGACGGCAGCTCGACGCCTGGCAGACGTGCGAGGCCTATTGCGACAAGATTACCGCTGACGGCTATGGGCTGGCTCCTGTCTATGCCAGCAACTTCTGCATCCACAACGAGAACTCGCCCGAGAACATCTTTGTCATACCCATGGACAAGATGCTTTACAGCAACCAGTTTGTCAATCTCTTCCGCTCTCACCACTATGCGCAGGGCGGTGCGCGCTCGATGGCCGCCGAGAACGGCACCTGCGCCACGTTGTCCACCGTGCGTGCCTTCGGCTATGGCACCGACAGTCTCGACAATCGCTATGCCGACTGCTTCTATTCGGACACCGTGCGCGACGCGCGCGGTCGGCTCGTGACGCTCGACAATGGTGAGCCGCTTGTCTACAGGCCTCTGGAGGTGACTATCAATCTCACTTACAGTCCCTACGTGCAGACGGCGGGCGCAAGAATGAAGAAGTATGAGGAAGATGTGACGGCCTACAACGACGGCAAAAACATCGACAATGACATCGTGCTCTACCGCTATGCTGACGTGTTGCTGATGAAGGCGGAGGCCAAGGTGAGGCAGGGACTCGACGGCGACGCCGAGCTCAATGCCGTGCGCGGCCGTTCCGGTATGCCTTACCGCCGGGCCACGCTCGACAACATTCTGGCTGAACGGCGGCTGGAACTCATGTGGGAGGGATGGCGCCGGCAGGACTTGATACGCTTCGGGCATTTCACCGGTGCCTATGATGACCGCGATCGCAGCGCGTCTGAAAACGATTCGCACACCATAGTCTTTCCCATTCCGACGGATGTGCTGACGCTCAACGCAACGCTGCGGCAGAACCCGGGATACGGCGGAAGCAAATGAGTGTTTTTCAGGAAGGCTCCCGGCCGTCGCCATGCCTGCGACGGGCACGTCCTTACTGGCCCAGACTCAGCCGTAGGCCGAGACTGAGGCTGAGCTGGGTGGGCTTATCCTTGTAGACATTGGTCACGCTGCTGTGGTTGTCGAGATAGTGGATGAGGCCGGGTTCCGCGTAGATGCTGAGCTGATGGCTGGTCTTATACTCGATACCCCCGGTGGCCAGAACGGCATATTGCAGCCGCTTCTCGTGGATGTCGTAGGTGCGCCGGGAGTTTTTTTGTCCGCCCGTTGTGTGCGTCTCGCGCGCCTTTCCGCCCACGAGTTTTGATGCTTCTGCGCCGGCTGAGAGATAGACGTTCAGCCGTTTGTTGTGCCACAGGTTGCAGGCTGCGCTGACGGGTATGCTCACATAGTGGAGCGTCTGGTCGGTGTGGTATTCGTCGACGTTGTTGCTGCGCGTGATGTCGGCCGAGAGATAACTGTAGGCGGCACCTGTCTGCAGGCTCCAGCGGTCGTTGAGGCGGTATCTCACGCTCACGCCCACTTTGACCGGTTGCTTGTGGTGCGCTTTGGTGATCATTTCCGATACACGCACAGGCTCGCCGCTCAGGTTGGGATTGGGGTCGCTCATCATGGCAAACTCGGCCGACAGGCCGTCGGCACCTCCGCCGGAGAGTCCTGTGTAAGCCGCTGAGAGCGACAGGCGGGAGACGGACTCGTCGCGGTAGGAACGGCTGGGCAAGAACGGATCGTCGGCCGTGAGATGTCTTTCGGCTTCTTCGGAGCGGTGATTTCTTGCCTCGCTGTCTGTTCCTTTTTCGTTTTTTTGAGCAGAGACCGGTGTCTCTTCCTGCTGTTCGGGAAGGGCCGTCGCCGCGTCTTCATCGGCTAGAGCCGTCAGGGGAGTCGCGTCACGGAAGGTGGCGCTGCCTTTCGGCGAGGCTGCCAAAAGGTGTTCGGCCGAGTGGGGAAGGGTTGATGGCGTGGCGGAAGGCGACGACGCAGCCGGGCTTTCGGCTGGCCGCGGCGTCTCAGAAGCCATCACAGGGGTGCGGTCGGGTGTCTGTCGGGTCGTCAGCAGCCATGCCACGAGCCCCACCGCGGCCACGGCAGCCACTCGCCGCGTCCATATCAACGCCATGCGGGGATGTGACTTGCCGGGCGCAATGGGCATGACGTCCCGTCGCGACATCTCTTTCTTGATGTCGTCGAGCAGGCCTTCGGGGGCTTTGCGCTCGTAGCCGTCTATCAGTCTGCGCAGGTTTTTCAGTTCTTGCTGTCTCATAGCTCTCTTCCTTCGTCTTTATATTCTTTAATCATCCGGCCCAGCAGCATGCGTGCCTTGTGATATTGAGAGGCCGAGGTGCCTGGTGTGATGGCCAGTTGGTGTGCTATCTGCTTGTGGCTCAAGCCTTCTATGGCATAGAGGTTGAACACCGTGCGGTAGCCTGCGGGCAGCCGTGCTATCATTGACGCCAGTGTGTCGGCATCGGGCAGCGACTCGTCGGGCGGGTCGTCGGCCATGTCGGGCGGTTCAATGCGGATGCTTACCTCAAGCGTTTGGGCCGACCGACGCAGGTACATCAGCGACTCGTTGACGACGACGCGTGTCAGCCAGGCTTTCAGCGAGCCCTTGCCACGATACTGGAAACGGCCAATCTGTGTGAAAATCTTGATGAAACTTTCTTGCAACACGTCCTTTAGGTCGTCGTCGTTGCCAACGTAGCGATAGGCTACGCCCGTGAGATATCCGGCATATTCGGCATACAGCGTGTCCATGGCAGCGGCATCACCGCTGTCGAACATCTTAAGCAATCTGCGCTCCTTGTCTATGCCGAATATCTTCATCGTTTCACCTTGTTAAATGCAAAGGTAGGCAGAACATTGCCTGCGCTGTTGGCTCTTAACTTTTCTTAACTCCTTGCGCAGGCAATGTTTGGCTATGGGCTGCATTTATAGGGCGAAAGTCAAACCAAAAAACGTAATAGTAGACAAAATGAAAAGTTTAAAATTGATTTCTGTGATGATGGGTTGCCTGGCAGCCGTGTGTGTAACTTTCTCTTCGTGCAGCGACGACGACGATGATAACCGTCTGACGCCGCAGGAGCAGAAGGCAGCCTTTGAGGCCGTGAAGGGTGATTACAGCGGAAAGATGATTTATCCGGTCATCGACTCGAAGACCAATAAGGTGGTCAGCGATACGGCTTTGGTCAGTTGGAGCATCCAGTCGGACAGCATGATGACCATCCGGAATTTTCCCGTTTCCGTGCTGGGGCACTATGTCTCTGACACGACTGTCAGCAAGCTGATGCTGGCCGAACAGCCGCAGACCCTGACGTGCGCCATCGGCTTCATCAAGGTGTCGCCCGCCACATTCCTCATTAATCCCAACACCGTGACGTTCAACTATACCTATGGCGGCAAGAGTCATAAGGTGCAGGTGCCGTTCTATATCAACAGCAGCTATTCGTTCGGCACGCTCGACTCAAGGAAGAACCTCCAGATGCAGATCATCACTGGCGGTGTCTTTGAGGACGGCAAGAACACGGGCTGGATGAGAGGCAGCGTTGCTCTCGCGTTTGTGGGAAAGAAATCATGAGCCACTGACTTCTGAACAAGCTCCTCAAGAAGGGAGAACGCGGAAAAAAACAATGAGCCGCTCTTCGTTATCGTGCGAAGAGCGGCTCTCGTTTTATTATGAATTACCGATTTATTATGAATTACCGATTTGTAATCGACTCAATTCGTGATTAGTAATTGATAAGTAGCAGTGGCAACAGGAAAATCATGATGATGCCGATGACGATCTGCAAGGGCAGACCCACGCGCACATAGTCCATGAAGGTGTAGTGGCCGGCCTTCATCACCAGGGCGTTGGGCGGCGTGGAGAACGGCGAGGCAAAACACATGCTGGCACCGAGTGTGACGGCGAAGAGGAAAGGATAGGGGCTGGCGCCCGTCTGTTCGGCAGCCACGAAAGCGATGGGGGCCATCAGCACGGCGGTGGCTGTGTTGCTGATGAACATGGTCAACAGCGATGTGGTAAAGTAGACACCGGCCAACAGGGCCGTGGGACCGAACTGGCCCAGGCTGCTGACCAGACTTTCGGAGACAATCTGCGAGACTCCGGTCTTCTCCAAGGCCGTCGACATTGGCATCATGGCGGCAATGAGCACAATGCTTTCCCAGTTGATGGTCTTGTAGGCCGCGTTCACGCTGCGGAAGCATCCGGTGAATATGGTCAGCAGGGCGGCGATGAGCACAGCCGTGACGGGTGCCACGGGAATGAAGTCGAATACCATCATCAGCACCATGATCAGCATGATGGAACCGGCTACGGGAGCCTTGTAGTCGAGCAGCACTTTGTCCATTGTCTTTTCGGGACGTCCCATCACCACCCAATCGTCGCCTGCGCCGCTCAGGCGCAGCAGGTTGTCCCACTGTCCCTGCACGAGCAGCACGTCGCCGTTGTGGAGCTTGCACATGCCGAGGTCTTCGGTGAGATGCTCTTCGCCTCGGCGGATGCCCAGCACGTTGAGCCCATAGTCCTCGCGCAGGCGGGAGTCGCGCAGGCGTATGCCGATGAGTCGTGAGGTGGGCAGTACGACAATCTCGGTCACACCGAGGTCGTAGAAGTCGAGACTCGCGCCGCGCATGTTGCGCAACCCGTAGTCTTTGGCCAAACGTGCCATGCCTTCGGCATCGCCCATGAGGTAGAGAATGTCGTCGCTTTGGATGATGCTGTCGGCCCAGGCCATGCTCTGGCTGATGTTCTTGCCAAGCGGCTTCGTCTTCTCGTTGCGTATCTCGATGATGGAGACACCGTATCGATTCTGTAGGTCAAGGTCGCGCACTTTCTGGCCGGCTATATGCTTGTTGTTCTTGCCGACTGCATATTTGTGCAACTGGTCGGTCAGCTGGTATTGGTCGATAAGCTCTTCGGGGGTCTTGTCCTTACCCTTGGGGCGGCCTTTTCCCTTCTTCTTGATGAGCATCTTACTCAAAGGCAACAGTATGACGATGCCGACGGCAATGACGATGAGGCCCACCGGCAGGAAAGAGAAAAACTTCAGGGAGGGATAGCCGTGACTCACGAGCACCTCGTTGATGACGAGGTTGGGCGGCGTGCCGATGAGCGTGAGCATGCCGCCAAGGCTTCCGGCGAAGGCCAACGGCATGAGCAGCCGTGAGGAGCGTATGCCCGAATGGGCTGCCATACTCATCACGATGGGCATCATCAGGGCCACGGTGCCGGTGTTGCTGACGAATGCGCCGATGAACGAGGTGGCCAGCATGACGAGCACGAATGCCCGCGTCTCGTTGCCGTGGGCCAGTGAGGCAATGCGATTGCCCACATTTTGCGCCAGTCCTGTCTGAAAGACGGCACCACCCACAATGAACAGGCCTATCATCATGATGACGATGGGCGAGGAGAAACCGCTCAGCGCCTCCTCGGGCGTGAGAATGCCGGCCACCATCAGGGTGACCAAGGCCGTCATGGCGACGACATCGCTGCGGATGCGCCCCCAGATGAACATGGCTACGGTGAGAAGCAATACGATAAGTGTTGTTGTCATCGGATAAAAAGAATGGGATATTTTTTTGTCTATTGCATTGTGAGTATGCAAAGATACAAAAAAAATCCCATATGGGCAAGGCGGGGGCGTGGCCGTTAAGCCATTTTAAGAAGTTGGAGTCAGTTCACGTCGCCATTGCGATGTAATACCTGCATGAGCTCTGCGCCGGTGATGATCTCTT
Source organism: uncultured Prevotella sp. (assembly GCA_964411005.1). Lineage (GTDB taxonomy): Bacteria > Bacteroidota > Bacteroidia > Bacteroidales > Bacteroidaceae > Prevotella. The sequence goes on from CAYPJA010000005.1 coordinate 73,257, forward strand.
TCTGCCGGAGGATGGTGTCGGCCTCGTTCATCTCTTTTCTTGTGGTCGGTGATGAGTTTCATTGCCTTCTCGTGCGCATCGTGGATGATTTGACGCACTTCGTTGTCGATGTCGCGTGCGGTCTCGGCCGAGGCCAAACAGCCGGCAACGACATAAAAATGACGGAGAAAGTGGATGTTTTCTGCCTTTCATTTTGTAACTTTGCATGCATGCTTTGTGGCAAAGGAACGATTAAAATGGATTTTTCGATATATAAACAGCAGTACAAGCCCATCGTGCAGCTGGGCATACCGTTGGTTATCGGACAGATAGGCACCATTGTGCTGAGCTTTGCCGATACCATCATGATTGGTCATCATTCGACTCCCGAACTTGCCGCGGCCGCTTTCGTGAGCCAGTTTCTTAATCTCGGCATTCTGGTGGCCATGGGCTTTGCCTACGGGCTGACACCACTCATCGGCAACAGCTACGGGCGGGGAGAGACGGGACGCATCGGACAACTGGTGCGCAACGGCCTGTTGGCCAACACGCTGATAGCCCTGCTCCTGCTCGTGGTCTATGGCACGCTCTATTTCTTTCTGGACCGGATGGGGCAACCGCAGGAGCTCATTCCGCACATGCGACCTTATTATATAGTGACTCTGCTGTCACTGCCGTTCGTCTGCTGGTTTAATGTGTTTAAGCAGACTGCCGATGGTACCACCGACACGCGTACGCCGATGTGGATCTTGTTGGGCGGAAACTTGCTCAATATCGTGGGCAACTGGATGCTTATCTATGGTCATTTGGGCTTTCCTGAGCTCGGACTTATGGGTGCGGGCATCTCTACGCTGGTCTCACGTGTGGTGATGGCCGTTGTCATGATGTGCGTCTTCTTCTTCGGCAGGCGGTATCGTGTCATGGCGGAGGCTTTTCACCGGGCCCGACTGACGTGGCGCGACTGGCTGTTGCTCAACCGTATGGGATGGCCGCTGGCCCTGCAGATGGGCATGGAGTCGGGAGCCTGGTCGCTGTGCAGCATCATAGTTGGATGGATAGGCGCATCAGCACTGGCAGGTCATCAGGTGATGCTGTCTATCAGTCAGCTTTTCTTTCAAGTCTATTATGCCATTGCGGCGGCTGTGTCGATACGTATCAGCATGTTTCACGGACGGCGTGAACTCGACAAGATTGCTCCCACGGCATGGGCCGGGTTCCACCTGTGCCTGGTGACGGCCTGTCTGGTGGCTATGCCCGTGTGGCTACTGCGTGCCGACATCGGTTGGTTGTTCACGGATTCGTCCGAGGTGGCGCAGATGGTGGCGGTCACGGTGTTGCCGCTCATCATCTATCAGATTCCAGACGGTTTCCAGTGCGTGTTCTCCAATTCGCTTCGCGGACTGGCGCATGTCAGACCGTTGGTGCTGGTGGCTTTCTTGTCCTATTTCGTTGTATCCATTCCGCTGAGCTACGTGTTGGGCATCAGGTGCCATGGTGGGCTGACTGGCGTGTGGATGGCTTTCCCCATCGGCTTGTCGATAGCCGGCGGGTTATATTATTTCTTCTTCCACAAGACAATGAAACAGCAGGAAAAAGCGTTATCTATGTGTAGGAAACAATCGAAAGCATCATGACAGCCCAAGGCGACTATCAGATAGAGGTCTTCGGACGTGGCGATAAACGTCTTCCGGTGGTCTATCTGCCCACATTCCAAGGGGAAGGAGACGCGGTATGGCGGCACTGCAGGAAGTTGCAGGCCAAGCAGTTTGTGTTGGTTGCCATCAGTGGTTTCTGCTGGAACGACTGCATGACTCCTTGGCCATCGGGTTCGGTCTTCGACGGGGAGCCTGGTTATGGAGGCCGTGGATCGGAATGGCTGCGCTGGCTCACGGCTGAGGTGATTCCTCAGGTGGAAACCGAACAGGCTGTCGGCAAACGTGTCATGGCAGGTTATTCGCTGGCCGGGCTGTTTGCCTTGTGGGCGACTTTTCAGACAGATCTTTTCGACGGCATCGTGTCTGGGTCGGGATCCTTTTGGTATCCGGGCTTCATGGACTTTGTGCGGAATCACGAGATGAGGCGGAAGCCGGAGGCTGTCTATTTTTCTTTGGGTGACAAGGAGCATGAGGCGCGTGACTCGTTGCTGGCCGGGATAGAGGAGATTACGCTGCAACTGTCGGATGAATGTCTGGAAGAAGGCATCAACTCTTTTTTTCAACTCAACAACGGCAACCATTACAACCAGCCAGAATGGCGCATGGCTAAGGGCATACAGTGGATGTTAAGGGCTTTGGCAGAGGAAAAGTGAAACAGAAGAAACTAAAAGAGAATAATCAATTATATTCATTATAGGGTTATGGACAAGAAAACAGTATTGATAACGGGTGCTACAAGTGGCATAGGAGAGGCTTGTGCGCGCAAGTTCGCGCAGGGCGGCTACCGGGTGATTGTCACCGGGCGCAACGAGGAAAAGTTGAAAAGCCTGGAAGAACAACTGAAAGAATGGGGAACCGAGACGTTGACGCTCTGCTTTGACGTGCGCGACCGTGAGGCGGCTACGCTGGCCATCAATTCGATGCCCCATGAATGGCAGCAGATAGATGTGTTGGTCAATAACGCCGGACTGGCTCTTGGGCTGGAACCCGAGTATGAGGGCGATTTCAATGATTGGGACACGATGGTTGATACCAACATCAAGGGATTGCTTACGATGACACGCCTCATCGTGCCTGATATGGTGAAACGCAATCAAGGACATGTTATCAATATCGGCAGTGTGGCTGGCGAGGCCGCCTATGCAGGTGGCAATGTCTACTGTGCCACAAAAGGAGCCGTGAAACTCATCTCCGATGGTCTGCGCATTGACGTGGCTCAGACAGCCGTCCGTGTGACGACCGTCAAGCCGGGACTTGTGCAGACACACTTCTCCAATACCCGCTTTCATGGAGACGACGAGCGTGCCGACAAAGTCTATAAGGGTATAGAACCGCTGACGGGCGACGACATCGCCGATGTGGTCTTCTATGCAGCCAGTGCTCCTGCTCATGTGCAGATTGCTGAAGTGCTTGTGCTGGCCACGCATCAGGCTTCGGGAAGCGTCATCTATCGTGAAAACTAACGTAAAAACATAACGACTATGGCTACACCACACAATGCGGCCGGCAAGGGCGACATTGCCGAAACCGTTATCATGTCGGGTGACCCGCTGCGTGCCAAGTTCATGGCAGAGCGTTTTCTGGAGAACCCTGTGCTCTTCAATGGCGTGCGCGGCATGTATGGTTACACGGGTACTTATCAAGGAAAACGCGTCAGTGTCATGGGACACGGCATGGGGGTTCCATCTATTGCCATCTATACCTACGAGTTGTTTCACTTCTATGATGTGAAACAGATTATCCGTGTAGGCACAGCTGGCAGCATACAGCCGGGAATTGAGATTGGTGACGTGGTGGTGGCGCAGGGAGCCTGCACCGACTCCAACTATCTGCATCAGTTTCACCTGCCCGGTACCTATGCCCCGTTGGCCGACTACGGACTACTCTCGCGGGCGGTAACGGAATGCGAGCGGAAGGGGATTTGCCATCATGTTGGAAACGTGCTGGCTTCTGATATTTTCTACGACGATAATCAGGAGTGGCGGCAATGGGCCCGCATGGGAGTGTTGGCCGTTGAGATGGAAAGCGCCGCCCTCTATGCCAATGCCGCACAAGCAGGAAAGAAAGCGTTGACCATTCTCACTATCAGCGACAGTCTGGTGGAGGAGAAGTCGACGACGGCCGAAGAGCGGCAAACCGCTTTCACCCACATGATGGACGTGGCTTTCAGTCTTGTTTGACGGTTTTTCTCGTCGTGTGTTTATGAAAGACTTGCTGCTGGTCAACAATGCCAACGGCTATGCGTGAGCCATCGGTGCGCCGATGTGGCATCCACATGTAAGCATCATTCACTATGATGAGGTGGGACCTGTAAGGCACTCGCTGAACCGATATGATGTTTTCGGGTTCTTCCTGCAGAAGGAGTTCCCTAAGAATCTGATTATGGCATGGGGAACTATGATACGTCAAACGGGTCGCTCGTAGCTGTCTCGCCCGGGCAAATCACGCGCGTCTTCAAGAAAGCTACGGGGCAAACGCCTTTCCAATATCTCAACAGCGTAAGAAAACGGTAAAAAGTTCTTTATACCTACAAAAGCGTTAACGATTTTTCTGCAAATGGTTCGTAACTTTGCAGACGAAAACAAAAAAGCATCAAAACGATGAAACGACCTTATATCATTTGCCACATGATGGCATCTATCGACGGACGCATCGACTGCGACATGACAGAGCAGTTGGGAGGTAACGGTTATTATGAGGCACTGGACGCTCTCAACATTGATACAACTGTGGAGGGTAGGCTTACTGCCGTTAAACATTATGCCGAGCCAGGCGTATTTCATGCTACCGACATGACCCCAGTCGGCAAAGAGGAGGTCTACAAATCGAAGCTGGCGGGCAAGTGGGAGGTGATTGCTGACACGCGTGGCACGTTGTTATGGCCTGACGGCGATACATCAGATCGGCTCTGTCTTGTCAGCGAGCAGGCTCCGCGTGCTTATCTCGACTATCTGCGCAGCCGCCACATCTCTTACATTGCTACGGGGACGGATCGGATTGATCTGCGCAGGGCTGTTGAGATTCTGGCCGATGACTTTGGTGTAGAGCGTATAGGCGTAGTGGGTGGTGGTCATCTGAACAGCGGATTCCTTCGAGAGGGACTTATCGATGAGGTGAGCATGCTCTATGGTCCGGGCATTGACGGTCGTGAGGGGTTTGCCAGTGCTTTTGACGGCATAGAGCCCGGTCATACGCATCCGTTCCTGTTGCGGCTGAAGTCGGTCAAACAGCTGACTGACGACTGTGTCTGGCTGCGTTACAACATGCAGTAGAGGACTTTTTTCGGTTTTCGATGAAGAATTATGCTGAAAAGTTTGGTAGTATGGGATAAAATAGCTACCTTTGCACTCGCTTTCTAAGATTATCCGCTTGTGCGGAGAAAAGGAGTCGGCATAGCTCAGTTGGTTAGAGTATCACCTTGACATGGTGGGGGTCCTTGGTTCGAATCCAAGTGTCGACACAGGCATAAGCTACTGGTATCAGTAGCTTTTTTGTTTATAGGGATTGAGATTAAATTCTTGCTACACTTTGGGGCAGCGGATTTTCTACTGCCCCTGTATTTGGTTGGACATTATCTTTTATTCGACAGTGCTTTGTCATAATCTATGGAATTCATGACTATACGATGTCTGTCTTTATTGAAGTTGTCGTTTACGAAACTTCTTGTCGGCGCAAAGTCTTTGCAGGTTATTCCGGCTATGTCCAAAAGAGTGTGACCTAAATCATCCATACAGATAGGATAATGTTTTGCTCTGACCAATTTTTTGCATATATGTGGATTGGCGTTTTTATATGATGGGGAGAGCCATACCATTAGAGGTACTCGAAGTTGGTAATTAGCATTTGGGGAATCCATTGCACTACCGTGTCCCATGAAGTTTCTCAGCTCATAAACCTCTTCTCCGTGGTCAGAGAAATAGAAAACGATGCAATATTCATCCTTGAACTTGTCGAGTATTGAATTCACGACATAGTCATTATACAGTGTGGCATTGTCATAGTCTGCCATTATTTGCTGTTTGTTAGCTCCATATTGAGGGGCGTATTCATTCGCTTTGAATTTATTGAAGGACTTGGGAAATCTATCTTTATAAGTATAATGCTGACCCCATAGGTGGATAACATATAAAGATGGTGAGTCTTTAACCTGAACAGTCTTTATCATGTCTTCGTCATAGGTGTACCTTTGTGAATTCCTATAGTCAAACAATACTTTTGATAATTTTGCATCTGTAAGAAACGAAATTCCTTGACCTACAAAATATTGGTTGTCATACATTGCAGTGTAATACCCTGCTTTCTTGAAGCACGCAGGGAACATAGGCTTTGTGGTATAGCCGACTCCAAGCGAATCTAACGAGAAATCAGCACACATACTGGCTGTGGTTGCTGGCACCAAAGTAATTGCATTGTCAAACAAGAAAAGATTACCTTCTTTTTCTCTTTTGACGAGCAATGGATTCGTGTTCTTCTTATAGCCATAGAGCGATGAGTGATAGACAGAGAAAGACTCACCAATAATAACAATGATGGTAGGCTCTTTGTCAATATTTTGTCTGACTGTTAATTTTTCACAGACCATCCTTATTGCATTTGTTTCTACAACACGATGATGGGCACAATAAAGCGAATATCCCAGTCTTGTTAAGGTGGTTAGTTGTGGGATATTCCTACCATCATGATATTTTGCGTAATTAAACACACAATAGCCTGCCGTCAAAAAACCAAAAAGAGAAATTATCAGCACTACCTTTCTATATCGTATTTTGGCGAAATAATTAACAGCAAGAACTAAAATCACATTCAGTAAAGCATATACGACCAAATATAAGAAGATAGTTTGAGGTTTTAGATATGTTTCTATGAAATTAGCACTTTCGACAGGGTTTGTGTCGCCAATAATATCTATAACGTCTTGGTCTATATATCGCTGGAAATTAATCAGGATAAAGTATTCAACGATAACTAATATATTGTGGACAGCTATCACAGCCCCAGCATAGGCCCTTCTTAGCCATTTATTGCTTAAAATCAAGAACAAAGCTGCCTCGCAGTATGCAATGAAAGCAGACAAGGATATTATCGCGACTACTGAGCCGGCATCATGGTTCAACTTTGTCGAAACAAAATTCGAAATTAAATTGATGAGGAACAGATAAATGTAAAGCTTAGAGCTCCCCCCCCCATCATCTGTAAAGATTTCTTATTAATCTTTTGAAGCATTGTTAATAAATTCTATACTGCGTCCTCCCTTACAGGAAATATGACTTGACTTAAGTTTTATAGTAACATATTTATGAAAGCGTGGGTCGCTATACTGTCACCCGTTCAAGAGGTTTAGGTTGCTCCCCTGATTTATCGGATGATTCATTACATGAATGGTGCAAAGATACAAGTTTTTTTTGATTTTTGCGATGGATTAAGCTAAAAACTCACACAATCTATTCTATAAGAATGCGATTGTGTGAGTATAACATTTATAGGCTATTCGATGAACGCATGATTTTAGAGCTTGAACGTGCTTGCGGGAAGTCCTTGGCTGTTGACAAGGTTGGCTCTCGTGAACGGTTGCCAGCCATAGCGCACGCTGACGGGCTGTGCCACTTGGTCGGACTTAAGCAACACTTGGTTGTCACGAATTGTTGCCGTGGCGGGATGGTAAAGCCCATCGGCACCGGCAATCTCAAATCCGAGCAGGGTTCCTGCTGAGGGCCTCAGGCCTTTGCCGTTCTTGAAGGTGACGATGAGCTGTCCGTTGACTGTCTGTTTGGACAAGGGAAGAGGACCTTCGGAGACGAGCTGGCGGTTGTAGGTGTAGTGCAGAGCCTGCCAGGCCAGGCGTTCGCCGACGGGGCGCTTGTTGCGGCAGTGCACGTCGAGTGAGTCGCCGACATCGGATGTGACCACCATGTGCACTTGTCGGTCGGCCAGCTTGTCGGCCAAAAGGCGCTGGCTGTCTCGGAAGGCGGGCCATGACGGACGGTTGAGGCTCGACAGTTGTACAAAATAGAAGGGCACTAGGCCAAAGTAGTTGTTCCAACTGTTGATGAGCATGGGGAAGAGACGTTCGTGCAGCTCCATGTTGTTTGCATTTGACTCACCTTGATACCAGCAGATGCCCTTCAAAGAATAGTGATCCATGGGCAGGATGGCTGACTCGTAGAGATAGCAGGGCTCATAGGGGTGACGTTGCAGTAGAGGCTTGCGGGGGGCTTTGGCGGCATCGACGGACAGGCTGATGTTTTTTAGTGCCCGTCCACGTGCCCAGTCTTGTCCGAAGTCGCCATAATACCAGTTTTCCATGATGTCAGGCAATTGCCATTCAAGGGTATGGCGGTCTATCCATGATTCGGTGGTTGAGCCGCCCACGGCATTGCAAATGATGCCAATGGGTATGTCGGTCAGGCTGTCAGCAAGGATGCGGCCGAAATGCCAGGCAATGGCCGAGAATGATGATGCCGATGCCTTGTCGCTGTGTTGCCAGCCGGAATATTTGAAATATTTCAGTGCGTTGATGGAGTCGAGTGCATCTTGGGGCCATGCTATGTTGTCGGTGCGCCATCTGTTGCCCATCTTGAAGAGATGTAGGTTCTTCTGTGCAGCTGCGGCAGCGATGTCTTCTTGTGCTGTTGTGGCCTGGCTGAGTGTGAACTCCATGTTCGACTGGCCTGAGCAGAGCCAGACATCACCCACCCATACGTCATTAAAGACACGACTTTGTCGACCGGCTTTCACTGTTAGCGTATAAGGGCCTCCTGCCTGGAGGTTAGTTAACGTAATGTGCCATTGGCCGTCGGTGGCGGCTTTGGCATCGTAGGTCTTGCCCAAGAAAGTGACGCTCACTTGCTGTCCGGCATCAGCCTGTCCGTGGAAGTCGCATGTCGGTCCGCGTTGGAGCACCATGCCATTGCCGTAGAGTACGGGAAAAGACAGACCTCCACGATAGCCTATGAGTCCGTTGCAGACTGTGCGGGCGATGATACGGGCACCCTCGGCATTGGGATGGACTGCATCGGAAAATAGGTCGGGACGTGCATAGAGTGGTGTGTGCAAATCAATATAGCCCACGTCGGCTGTGGAGGCAATCTGCCGGATGGTGGCATTGACCTTCTCTTGCCAGTCGCGTGTGCCGCTTTGGAAGCGCCAGTGGCGGTAGGTGAGGGGAGTGGTCTGGCAGACCCATATCCGAGCCTTGGGATTGACGGCACGGAAAGAGTCGATGAGCGCATGGTAGTCGGGGATGAACTCGTCGCTGTAGTTGGGCCAGTTGCGTGGGTCGGTATCGTTGACACCGAGATGGATGATCACCCAGTCGGGGCAGAAAGCCAGTGCGTCATGAAATTCGGACTGTTGCATGTAGGGTTTGTGGCCATTGCGAAGTAGGGTGGCCGAGTTCTTTCCGAAGTTGCGCACGTCGTAGTCGTCGCCGAGCAGAAGTTGTAATTGGTTCGGGTAGCACTCTGTCTCGCGGTCTTGCAGACCATAGCCGTAGGTGATGCTATTGCCCACGCAGGCCACTTTCAATTTTGCTTTTGTCTTGGGCTTGGCCGAGACCGTTAGGGTGCATAGGGCAAGCACAAGCATAAGTATATTCTTCATTGTTCAGAAATAAATGTTTGAAATATGGGATTCACAAGAAAGAAGGGCCGTCTCTGCATAATGCAAGAGAGCAGCCCTTTATCATTTTTATAGCATTCCTGTCTTAGGGATGGGTGACCACGGAATGCGTTTAGTCCTCGTTCTTCTGCTCGGCCTCGTGTTCGGTGATGAGTTTGGTCTGCAACTCGTTTGGCACGAGCTCGTAGCTGGCAAACTTGGTGGTGAAGGAGGCACGACCGCCGGTGAGCGAGCTCAAGGCGATGGAGTAGTTGCCTAATTCCTTCAACGGAATCTTTGCCTGCAACTTTTGGTAGCCGGCTTCGCTATCCATGCCCATGATGAGGGCGCGACGTCCTTGCAGGTCGCTCATCACGTCACCCATGTAGTCGGCAGGCACGTAGACCTCCAAATCATAAATGGGCTCCAGAATTTTCGGGCCGGCCTCTTTGAAGGCGTCGGAGAAGGCGTGGCGCGCAGCCAGTGTGAACGAAAGCTCATTGGAATCGACGGGATGCATCTTACCGTCGTAGACCACAACGCGCACGTCGCGTGCATAGGAGCCTGTCAGCGGGCCTTGTTCCATGCAGTCCATGACACCCTTGAGGATGGCAGGCATGAAGCGCAAGTCAATGGCACCACCCACAACCGAATTGATGAACACAAGTTTGCCGCCCCATGCGAGGTCGACTTCTTCTTTTGACTTGATGTTCATCTTGAACTCTTGGCCACCGAAGTTGTAGGTTACGGGATCGGGCATGCCCTCTGCGTAAGGCTCGATAATGAGCGACACCTCGCCAAACTGTCCGGCTCCACCGCTCTGCTTCTTGTGGCGATAGGTGGCTTTGGCTTTCTTGGTGATGGTTTCGCGGTAGGGGATGCGTGTCTCCTCGAAGGTGACGGGAATTTTTTCATTGTTCTCCATGCGCCATTTGAGTGTGCGCAGATGGAACTCGCCTTGTCCGTGCACGATGGTCTGGCGCAATTCCTTGCTTTGCTCGATGACCCATGTGGGATCTTCCTGATGCATCTTCAACAGAGCTGCCATCATCTTTTCGGTATCTTGCGGCTTCACGGCTTTGATGGCACGTGAGAAGCGAGAGTTGGGATACTTGATGAAATCGAAGTGCTGCTCTAGGTCCTTGCCATTGAGCGTATTTCCTGTCTTTACGTCTTTCAACTTGACAGTGCAGCCAATGTCGCCAGCAACGAGCTCGTCGACAGCAACACGGTTAGCTCCGGCGCAGGCATAGATTTGGCCGATGCGCTCTTTGGATCCGCGGTCGACGTTGGTCAGGTCATCGCCGGGCTTGATGCGACCGCTCATCACCTTGAAGTAGGAAACTTCTCCGATATGGGGCTCCAGTCCGGTCTTGAAGAAATAGATGGATTCGGGACCATTGCTGTCGGGGGTTACTTCCTCACCTCGTGTATTGTGGATTTTGGGCATTTCGCTGACGAAGGGGACTACATTGCCCAAAAATTCCATCAAGCGCTGTACGCCCATGTCCTTGAGTGCATCGACACAGAACACAGGGAAGATGGAACGGGTGACGAGTCCTTTGCGGATGCCCTCACGCATCTCGTCTTCAGTCAGCGTCTCCGACTCGAAGAATTTTTCCATCAAACCATCGTCGTTTTCGGCAGCCGCCTCAACGAGAGCTTTGTGCAACTCTAAGGCCTTTTCCATTTCTTCCTCAGGAATGTCTTCGCGTTTGGGGGCTCCACCGTCGGCACTCCATGAGAGCTTTTTCATGATGAGCACATCGATTATTTCGTGGAAGTCGGGGCCGGTCTGTACAGGATATTGAATTTCAACGCACTTGGAACCGTAGATGTCTTTCATCTGATTGACGACATTGTCGAAGTCGCACTTATCGGAATCAAGCTGATTGACGAGGAAAATGACAGGTTTCTTCAGTTTCTCTGTGTAGCGGAAGATGTTCTGTGTACCTACTTCGGGACCATATTGCCCATTGATGAGGACGAGAGCCTGGTCAGTGACGTTCATGGACGTGATGGCGCCGCCGATAAAATCGTCGGATCCAGGGCAGTCGATGATGTTAAGCTTCTTGTTGTTCCATTCGACGTGGAAAACGGTCGGGAATACCGAATAGCCATATTCTAATTCGACCGGGAAGTAGTCGCTGACCGTGTTTTTCCCCTCTACGGTGCCACGGCGTTTGATAATACCTGCTTCGTAAAGCATACTTTCGGCAAGAGTGGTCTTGCCGCTACCCGCACTGCCAAGCAAGGCAATGTTCTTGATTTCGTTGGTTTGATATACTCTCATATCAATAGATTTGAAGTGTTAGTAAAATCTGGTTCAATAGGTCGGAAGTCACCCCTTTGAGGGCATACTGCCGTTTTTCGAGGCTAAAGTTATACAAAATGTCTGAAAACACCAAAAGAAAGCAAGGGAAAACGCTTCTCTTTTAAAACTTATTAGTACTTTTGTCGTATGACTGGACTTTATATACATATTCCTTTCTGTGAAAGTCGCTGCATCTACTGTGGTTTCTATTCGACTGTTCATAAAGAATGGCAGGACCGGTATGTCGACTGTCTATGCCGCGAGATGGACATGCGTCCTTGTGACGAGGTCTCGACCATTTATTTGGGAGGTGGTACGCCCAGCGTACTGTCGGCTAATAATCTGCAACGTCTGTTCTCTTATATATATAAGGTGTACCGTGTGCGAAGTGATGCCGAGATTACGATGGAATGTAATCCGGATGATGTTTGTCGGTCAGCAGAAAGCTTACGCGTAGTGCTTGGTCGTCCGGTCAATCGGATTAGTATGGGAGGGCAGACTTTCTCTGATTCGCGTCTTCGCATGATACGGCGAAGGCATCATGCGAAGGATGTGCGTGATGCGGTGTCATTGCTGAGAAAGGCTGGTATAGGAAACATTAGTGTCGACTTGATGTTCGGATTCCCGGATGAGACCCTTGACGATTGGCGATATGATATTGATGAGGTGTTGGCGTTGCAAGTGGAACATATTTCGGCTTATAGTCTGATGTATGAAGAGGGTACGCCACTTTATGATATGTTACGGCAAGGGAAGGTACGGGAAGTCGATGAAGAACTGAGTCTGCGTATGTATGATGAGTTGATAGACCGTCTCACGGCTGCGGGATATGAGCATTACGAAATCAGCAATTTCTGTAGGTCTGGCTACCGGAGTCGTCATAACTCCAGTTACTGGCATGATGTGCCTTATCTGGGGATAGGAGCTGCTGCCCACAGTTACAATCAGACTACACGATCCTGGAATGTAGCGGATGTTCGCCGCTATATGGAGTCTATCGGAAGGAATGTGTTGCCTTCTGAATGTGAAATACTTGATGAGAATACACGTTATGACGATATGGTCACGACGGCGTTGCGCACTTGCGAGGGAATTCTACTTGAGCGTCTTGACGAGCAACACCGAAACTTTCTGCTCTCTTGTGCGAGCCCTTGGATAGCTGACGGGCATCTTGTAATTGTCAACGGTCATTTGAAACTTACACGCCGTGGTATCCCGGTTTCTAACGTCATTATGTCAGATTTGATGGATGTGTGATGTATGTCTCGAATAGGGAAATCAATGAAAGAATAAGGATCAATACCTATTGCACGTTGTTTTCTTTTTGATATAATTCGAAGAAATAGGCTTTCATGTCAGCTTCTATGTCGGTGTAGGAGCGTTTGCCCGTTACGTATGGTTTTACGAAATTCCAAATAACAAACCATGCGATGATGAGTAGCGCTGCGACTGCGTATCTCAACAGTTCACTTTTCACGGGAATTTGATCCATATAGACAATGACTAATGCCATAGGTACTAAAGCCAGCCAGTCGCCAGCAGTATTCATCTTTTTGTTTTTCTGCCATTCTGAACGAAAACGCTCTGGAGCCTTTTCCACCCAATATTCTATGGGTTGAGAGCTCCAGAGCGTTTCAAATGCTTTAGGATAAGCCATTGGATTCTAAAGTCCTAACGTTTATTCAATTGCTTGCTGTGCATTAATTTACTTAGCATAGGCCACAGACCGAGTCTCGCGGATGACGGTAATCTTCACCTGTCCGGGGTAAGTCATCTCGTTCTGTATCTTTGTGGCAATCTCGTTGCTGAGTTGTGTACTTTCATCGTCGGTCATCTTGTCTGCACCGACGATAACACGGAGTTCACGTCCAGCCTGTATGGCATAAGTCTTGGTGACGCCAGGATAACTCATGGCAATGGCCTCCAAATCGTTGAGACGCTTGATGTAAGCCTCTACAATCTCACGGCGGGCACCGGGGCGGGCACCAGAGATAGCATCACATACTTGGACAATAGGTGCCAACAGCGTTTGCATCTCTACCTCATCGTGGTGAGCTGCGATGGCATTGACAATATCAGGCTTCTCCTTATATTTTTCAGCAATCTTGGCACCGTAGATAGCGTGGGGCAGTTCGGTCTCTTCATCGGGCACCTTACCAATATCGTGCAACAGGCCGGCGCGTTTAGCCTTTTTCGGGTTCAGACCCAGTTCAGCAGCCATGACTGCGCACAGGTTAGCCGTTTCGCGAGCATGTTGCAAAAGATTCTGACCATAAGAGGACCGATATTTCATCTTGCCGATGATGCGAATGAGTTCGGGGTGTAGGCCATGGATGCCCAAGTCAATGGCTGTACGTTTACCTGTTTCAATAATTTCGTTGTCAAGTTGCTTCTTTACTTTGGCTACGACTTCCTCAATGCGGGCAGGATGGATGCGACCGTCTGTGACCAGTTGGTGCAGGGCCAAGCGGCATACTTCACGACGGATGGGGTCGAAAGCTGAAATGACAATGGCCTCGGGTGTGTCATCAACGACGATTTCCACACCAGTAGCAGCCTCTAAAGCACGAATGTTACGGCCCTCGCGGCCAATGATGCGGCCTTTCACTTCATCGTTGTCAATGTGGAACACGCTGACCGAATTTTCTATAGCTGTTTCTGTGGCTACGCGTTGAATGGTTTGAATAACAATTTTCTTAGCTTGTTGGTTAGCATTGAGCTTTGCTTCGTCCATTATCTCGTTGATGTAGCTGGCTGCATCCAGTTTGGCCTTGTCTTTCATGCTCTCAACAAGACGGTTCTTTGCTTCTTCTGCGCTCAATCCCGAGAGTTCTTCCAGTTTCAAGCGTTCTTGCTCTTGCATCTTGTCAAGATCCTGCTGCTTGACGCTGAGTAGTTTCTTTTCGTTTTCTATGCGTTGTTGATTTTGTTCTACCTCCTGCTTTCGGCGGCCAAGTTCCTCTTGCCGCTGATTCAGCGAAATCTCACGCTGTTTGAGTCGATTCTCGCTTTGTTGGATTTTTTGGTTGCGCTGCTGCACTTCCTTCTCCAACTCACTCTTTTTGTTGATGAATTTCTCCTTGACTTCAAGAAGTTTCTTCTCCTTAATCACTTCAGCCTCTTTCTTGGCTGCTTCTATCAACTCGTTATATTTTCCCGTAGCAACATAGCGGAAAATGGCATAGCCGCCCAGTCCACCTATAATAAGGGCAACAACGGCTGCAATAATAATACCTGTCATTGATTTTTTATATAGTTTTTATTTTTTCATTGCCTCGTCTATCTCACTTGTAAGCTTTGACAAAACGACCTTAAACGGTTCCGTGTCGTTTCTTCCTTTTTCCTCTGCGTATCGCATGGCAATGTCAATGAGGGCCATATACAGAATGTTTTTTTCGCTCTTCCTTCCTTTGTAGGCTTGGGCGTACTGATTCACCGTATTAGTGATCCGCTTGGCTGCAAGCCTGTAATACTGCTCTTTGTCAGGGTCACAATAGACCGCAAGATCAGTATCATAGACATGCAGTGTTATATGTAATTTGGTTTCCTTTGACTCAGCCATTTTGCTTACTTTTCGCTCAACAGCGTGATACACTTATTGACATCTCTGATAAGCTTGGCTACCTTTTTTTTAGATTCCTCTATGTCGCCGTCGGTGATTTGCATCATCTTTGCTGTCTTCAGAGAGTTGTAGTCATTCTGCATTTGAGCAAGTTTTGCCTCAAGCGTCCTGATTTGACAATCACGCTCATCTACCATTCCGTAGAGGTCGTCGTTTTCCTTCTTCACTTCTTTATATTGAAGTATCAACTGCCTCACACGGGTGGAGAACAAGGCTAATGTTTTCTCATTCGCATCCATGACTATTTCAATTTGAGCACAAATTTACATTAATTATTTGGGAATGCCAAATATATTTTAAACTTTTTCTTTAACGCGCTTCCTTTAATATGTATTCCTGGTGGGGAGACACCTGTCTAAATGGTCGTTTATTTAGTGGTTTCCTGTGTGGGTTGCTTCTCTTTCTTGGCAAGCATTACTATTTGATAAACGAAGTCGGTGACCCACTTTTGGGAGAAGCCGAGCCGATGGTTGAGTTGCCGGATGGAAACTACGGTCTTGAGAATGCTGGCATCTTTGAAGTCATTTTTGACGAAGATGTCATTGACCGTTTTTTCGGTCATGGCATAGATGCTTTTTTTGAAGAAAGAAGGAACTCTCAGCTTGAATTTCATCAAGTTGCCGATGAGCATCATCAAATTCTGTGAGAAGCCTTGAAACTGTACAAGATAGGTTTGGACGTCTTGTAGCTTGCGGCAATTTTTGCGAATGCTTTGGTCTATCTCCTTGAAGAAACTATCTTCTGTACCGTAAATTTCTTTCATCATCTTCTTGCAATGGTTCCGTTCGCCAATGCCCAGTTTGTTGTTGACGGTTGGTACATGGAGAGTGGTCTTGAAGGTTCTTAAATCGGGAAGCATGGCTAAGTTGTTGATTCCTAAATTAGAAGCCAATGATGCTTGAAAGTAAACTCTGACCAGCGTCATGTAATCTTCCATGCCGCCAGTTTTATTTTCGTTGTTCTTTTTTTTGAACAGCTTGGAAAGTAAACTCATAATGATTTTTCAATTAAATAAATTTGAAATTCAAATAATCCTTTGCAAAGTTATAAGAAAATATTCACATATCAAAGGCTTTCGTCAATTAAGTTTTCACCTTGAAGGTGTGGTGTCACTAATAAGAAAAAAACAAGATATACAAAATATTTTCAACGGTGCACTCGCCTGTTTCAATATTAATTTGTATCTTTGCACTGTTATTTTCAAAAGACTGATTACCATTTATAAAGACGACAAGGGACATGGAACGATATACCAATGGAAGCGTCATTATTAGAAACATTGTGACGGCGATAGACTTCGTCGTACTTAATGTTGTACTTGCGTGTTTCCTTCTTTTGCATCTAACAGTTGTTCCGGCCTATTTCTATGATCATACTCGTGAGATCATTGTCATGGCTAATTTTTCCATGCTCATCGCCGAACTTCTTTTTCCAACGGTGGTTCATCTGCGTCTCGTGCGCTTTAGCCAGATTTTCAAACGTGTGTTTTTCATGGCGACATCGCAGGCCATTTTTTCATTCCTTCTTTTACGTTTGGTCAGTCAGGGAGGGGGCTTTTTCCTTTTCTTCTTTGTTTTTCTGGGGGTATTTGTTATAAGTATACTTTCCTCACGGTTCATAGAGATATGGGCATTATGGAATTATCGTCGCTCGGGTGGGAATTCCCGCAGCATTGTTTTCGTGGGGCATGACCCGGCCTTGTTGTCTATTTACCGTGAGATGGCCAGTACGCCGGCACGTGGTTATAAGGTTTTGGGCTATTATGGCGACCGGGAGATACCGCATTGTCCAGAGACGCTGGTTAGGCTCGGCGACTTAAAGCAATTGGAGCACGACATGCAGCGTGTCAACAACACACCGATAGACTTGCAAACGGGCGTGAAGGAGTTGTCAGACGATATGCCTCTTTTGTCAGCGCAAGAAATATTCGTGAGTCTGTCTCACGATTGCCTTAATGAGATAATGTCCGTCCGGCGTTTTTGCGAGAAGAATGTCATCAGGTTCTTTTATGTACCTCGTGCGTTCGGAGCTTACGGCTTGCATCTGAAGGCAGAGCATTTTGGTGAAATGATTATCTTCACCAATTATATGGCTCCGCTTGATAATTTGAGCAACCGATTTATCAAGCGTGCTTTTGATATTTTGGTTAGTGGCTTTGTTTGTCTCTGCATGTTGCCGTTCCTCCCCATCATAGCTCTTTGCATTAAGCTTCAAAGTCCGGGACCGTTGTTCTTTCGCCAGGAGCGTACCGGGTTAAACGGTCAGCCCTTCAAGTGTCTCAAATTTAGGTCTATGCACGTCAACAAGTTGGCAGATACAACGCAAGCCACCAAAAATGACCCACGCAAGTTTCCTTTTGGTAATTTCATGCGCAAGACCAATATAGATGAGTTCCCACAATTCTTCAACGTGTTGAAGGGTGATATGAGCATAGTTGGTCCGCGTCCTCACATGTTGATGCATACAGAAATGTATAGTAACCTAATCAGCAAATATATGGTACGCCATTTCTCAAAGCCGGGCATCACTGGTTGGGCGCAAGTGACAGGTTTTCGTGGTGAGACGCGTGAACTTTGGCAGATGGAAGAGCGTATCCGGCGAGACATTTGGTACAATGAACATTGGACATTTTGGCTCGACATCAAGATTATCCTTATGACAGTGAAGTCGATTGTAAAACCGGACAAACATGCTTATTGAGATGTATCTTGGTCGTATGAGGAAAGGTATCGCTACATTAATTAATATATATACATACTAAACAAGAGATTCAGTCTATGAAAGGAATCGTTCTGGCAGGAGGTTCGGGTACGCGCCTTTATCCCATCACGAAAGGTATCAGCAAACAGCTGATTCCCATTTTCGATAAGCCGATGATCTATTATCCAATCTCCGTCCTTATGTTGGCGGGAATCCGTGAGATACTTATTATCTCTACTCCTTATGACTTGCCGGGCTTCAAGCGTCTTTTGGGCGACGGCAGTGGATTGGGTGTGCGCTTTGAATATGCTGAGCAACCTTCGCCGGACGGGTTGGCTCAGGCCTTCATTATTGGCGAGGAATTTATCGGGGACGACAGCGTTTGTTTGGTGCTGGGCGACAACATTTTCCATGGTGCCGGTTTTACCAGTTTGCTTCGTCAAAGTGTGATGGAGGCAGAGGAGAATGGTAATGCAAGTGTTTTCGGCTATTATGTTAACGACCCTGAACGCTATGGTGTGGCAGAGTTTGACGAGAACGGAAACTGTTTGAGTATTGAGGAAAAACCGGAACATCCTAAGAGTAATTATGCTGTCGTTGGTTTGTATTTCTATCCTAATAGTGTGGTGGAGATAGCTAAACATATAAAACCGAGTGCACGTGGTGAATTGGAGATTACGACAGTCAATCAAGAATATCTGCGGAAGCAGAACTTGAAGGTGCAGACGTTACAGCGTGGTTTTGCATGGCTTGACACTGGTACTCACGATAGCCTTTCGGAGGCCAGTACATTTATAGAGGTTATAGAGAAGCGACAAGGTCTGAAGATTGCCTGTCTGGAGGAGATTTCCTTCAAGAAAGGATGGATTGATGCATCTCAGTTGCGAAAGGAAGCTCAGCCCATGGCTAAAAACGATTATGGTAAGTACCTTCTTCGTTTGGCTGACGGAGATACACACTAATAAAGGAACTTTTTTGATTAAGAAATAAAAAACAAAAAGTATATAAATGGAAGAAAACAAGAATTTGGGTGCTGAACCTGTACAGCAAGGGCAGCCCGTGGAAGAAGAACGTGCGACGTTCGACTTCCAAACTATCTACTCTACGGTGATTTTGAACTGGAAGTGGTATCTGCTTTCTTTGATTATCTGTCTGGGACTTGGTGCAATTTATTTACGGTACAAGACTCCCATCTATCAGGCTTATGCCAAATTGCTGATTAAGGATGACCAAGATGCGGGCTACAGTGGCAGGAATAGTAGCAGCATTATGAACAATACCACATTGGGTTTAATCACCAATTCCAATGGTATTGACAACGAGATGGAAATCCTCACATCTCGCTCAATTGCCACTCAGGCCGTGCGCGATTTGAAATTGTATGTGACCTATCGTGCGAAGGGGCGTTTCAAGGATCAGCTAATCTACAAGACTCAGCCCATAAATGTTGATATGGATCCCGCTCATCTGGAAACGCTGACCATGCCCATCGTGATGTCGATAGAGCGGACAGACAGAGGCTATCATGTTCAAGGCACCTATTCTGTGCCTGTTGCCGGAAGTAAGCCCGAGGGACCTTTCAAGATTGATAAGACTTTCCAGTCGCTCCCTGCAACCATCGGAACACGAGCAGGCATTTTGTCTTTCACTGCCAACACCACCCGGCCTATGGCCACGGGCGATATTCTTAAGGTGAGCATCATTTCGCCGGGATATGCAGCCTATAAGTACGTCAACGAGTTGTCGGTCAATCAGACAAGCAAGACCACCACTATTGCACAATTGACTTTGAGCGATGAGATTCCGCAGCGCGCCAAGGATTATCTGAAGCAGCTGACTGTCGCCTATAACTTGCAGGCCAATGAGGACAAGAACGAGATAGCTACCAATACAGAGGCGTTCATTAACAGTCGTTTGGAGAAAATCAATGCCGAGTTGGGTACAACGGAAGGTCAGTTGGAGAACTACAAGCGTCGCAACAACATGGTCGAGTTGAAAATCAATGCAGGACAGGCTGTGCAGAATGCCGATGTCTATCGTCAGAAGCTCGCTGATGCAGATACACAGGTGGAACTGCTTCGCTCCATTCAGGATTATATGAACCAACCGGCCAATCGTTATCAAACCCTGCCTTCAAATGTAGGTTTGACTGACCAAAGTGCTACCAACCTCATTAATAAGTACAATGAGATTGTGTTGCAGCGTAACCGCCTGCTG